>NZ_JBEXYB010000022.1:0-17221 GCF_040630715.1 Streptomyces sp. NPDC005752
TACTGCAGGGGGGACCCTGTGGGAGAGTAGGACGCCGCCGAACAATTATTCCGGGAAAGCCCCGTGCCCTTGTGGCACGGGGCTTTTCTGCGTTCGGAGCGTCTAGGGTCGAACCATGCGCTACGAACTGGTCATCTTCGACAACGACGGCGTGCTCGTCGACAGTGAGCCGATCTCCAACACGGTCCTGGCCGGCTACCTCACGGAGCTCGGCCACCCCACCTCGTACGAGGAGTCCCTCCGGGACTACATGGGGGCCGCCATCCACCGGGTGCACGATCTGGTGGACGAGCGGACGAGTCAGAAGCTCCCCGCGGACTTCGACGAGGAGCTGCACCGCCGAACACTCGCCGCGTTCCAGGAGGAGCAGCTGGCCGCGGTCGACGGGGTCGAGGACCTGCTGGGCGAACTCGTCGCCGACGGAGTGGCGTACTGCGTCGCCTCGTCCGGAAGCCACCAGAAGATCGCGGCCGGGCACCGCAGGACCGGGCTCGACCAGTGGTTCGAGGAGGAGTGGATCTTCAGCTCCGAGGACGTCGGAAGAGGGAAGCCGGCCCCGGACCTGTTCCTCCACGCCGCGGAGCGGATGGGTGTCGCCCCGGACCGGTGCGTCGTCATCGAGGACAGCCCGCTCGGGGTCGAGGCGGCCCGGGCGGCCGGCATGGAGGTGTACGGCTTCACCTCGATGATGCCGGCGGACCGGCTCGTCGGAGTCACCGGACACTTCTCCGACATGTCGCAGCTTCCGAAACTGCTCGCCTGACCGATCTACCCAGCGGTAGACCGGGGCTCTACGCTCGCGGCCATGACGGATGCGCGGTTGCGGTACGGCAGAGCCTCCCTGGCGTTCGGCTTCCTGGTGCAGGGGGTGACCTTCGCCCTGCTGGTGACGCGCATCCCCGCCATTCAGGACCGGTACGGGATATCCGACGGGCTGCTGCCCGTCTTCCTGGCGGCGGTGCCCGTCCTGGCGGGGGCCGGCAGCGTGGCCACCGAGAAGGTGGTCGCGCGGGTGCGGCCCGGCATCGTGCTCAGGTGGGCACAACCCGTCGTGCTGCTGGCTCTGCTCGGTGTGGGCGCCGGGAGCGAGGTGTGGCAGGCGGTTCTCGCGCTCGGCCTCTTCGGGCTGGCGGTCGGCGCCCTGGACGCCTCGATGAACATGATGGGCGTCAGTCTCCAGCGCGCGTACGGGCGCAGCATCATGCTCGGCTTCCACGCCGCGTACAGCCTGGGCGGCATCGCCGGGGCGTCGATGGCGTGGGCGGGGGCGCACTGGGACCTGTCGCTGCTGGTGTCCTACCTGCCGGCCGTGGTCGTCCTGCTGCCCGCGGTTCTCGTCGGGAGCCGTTGGTACGCGGAGGGGAGGGCCGGCGGGGACGTGGTGACGGAGGGCTCCGGCCCGGGGGCCTCCGTGCCGTTCAGGCTGCTGCTGCCGCTCTGTCTGGTGATGTCGTTCGCGTACATCGGGGACTCGACGGTCTCCAACTGGAGCGCGAAGTACCTCCAGGACGTGTTGGGCGGCTCGGAGCAAATGGCGACGGTCCCGTACAACGTCTACATGGTGACGACGCTGCTGGGGCGGGCCGTGGGCGACCTCGGGGTCCGGCGGTTCGGGGCGGTGGCCGTGGTCAGGGGTGGCAGTGTGCTGGCCGCCGTGGGGTTCGCGGTGGTGGCGGTGGCGCCCGGCGCCTGGTGGGGGATGCTCGGCTTCACACTGCTGGGGCTGGGGCTCTGTGTGATCGTGCCGCAGACCTTCGCGGCGGCGGGGCGGATGTTCCCGGGGGCGAGTGACGTGGCCGTGGCCCGGCTGAACGTCTTCAACTACGTGGGTTTCCTCGTCGGGTCGCCGCTCGTGGGGGCGCTCGGGGACGCGTGGAGCTACCGGGGAGCGATGCTCGTGCCCATGGTGCTGGTTCTCGCGACGCTGGTGTACGCCCGGTCGTTCGGCACGGAACCCGCCCGATACGGTGGCGGGCATGAGCGGGCGCGCGCAGCTGATGTGGGATGAGGCAGTAACGGGATACGACTTCGGGTCCAGTCACCCCATGGATCCGGTCAGACTCGCCCTGACGATGGGGCTGGTCCGGGCGTTCGGCCTCGACGGGGCGGTGGACGTCCGGTCGGCGAAGTCCGCGGGGGACTCCACGCTGCGGCTCGTGCACCGTGAGGACTACGTGGCGGCCGTGCGGGCGGCGTCAGCGGCTCCGGGCACCGCCGACCAGGCCTACGGGCTCGGGACCGTCGACGATCCCGCCTTCGCGGGGATGCACGAGGCGTCGGCGCTCATCGCCGGGCTCTCGGTGGGGGCCGCGGAGGCGGTGTGGCGCGGGGAGAGCCGCCACGCCGTGAATTTCACGGGCGGCCTGCACCACGCGATGCCGGGTGCCGCCTCGGGCTTCTGTGTGTACAACGATCCGGCGCTCGCCATCGCCCGGCTGCTGGAGCTGGGCGCGGAACGGGTGGCGTACGTCGATGTGGACGTCCACCACGGGGACGGGGTGCAGGCGGCGTTCTGGGAGGACCCCCGGGTGCTGACCGTGTCGCTGCACGAGCACCCGCGCACGCTGTTCCCGCAGACCGGGTGGCCGGAGGAGACCGGTGCCGGGGCGGGTGAGGGCGGCGCGGTGAACGTGGCGCTGCCGGCCGGTACGGGTGACGCCGGGTGGCTGCGGGCGTTCCACGCGGTGGTGCCCGAGCTGCTGGATGACTTCCGGCCGCAGGTGCTGGTGACGCAGCACGGGGCCGACACGCACTTCGAGGATCCGCTGGCGCACCTCGCGGTGTCGCTGGACGCCCAGCGGGCCGTGATGACGGCCTGTCACGACCTGGCCCACTCCTGTGCGCAGGACGGTCGCTGGGTGGCGCTGGGCGGCGGCGGTTACGCGGTGGTGGATGTGGTGCCGCGGTCCTGGACGCACCTTGTGGGGATCGCCGCCCACGCGCCGGTTGATCCGGAGTCGGTGATCCCGTCGTCGTGGCGGGACGAGGTCTACGCCCGTACGCGGCAGTTGGGGCCTGGCCGTATGACGGACGGGCGTACGCCGTCGTGGAAGCCGTGGGAGGACGGGTACGACCCGGCGGACCGGCTGGACCAGGCGGTGCTGGCGACCCGGCGTTCGGCGTTCCCGCTGCGGGGCCTGCTGGCCTGATGCCGTTACGCCAACGGTGGTGCGGTATACGGGTTCCGGCCCGGCGGAGCCCCCCGTGCGGGAGCATCGGGAGGGTGTTGAGCACCGGAGCGTTGCGCGCCCATCTGCTGGCGGCCCGGCTCGCCGGGCCCGTGGCCACGCCGCGGGAGACGAACCTGCGAAGCTATCGGCTTTTCGCGGCGAGGGATCCGCGTGTGCTGCTCGGACTCGATCCGGACCGTGCGTGGGGAGAGACCGACCTGCTGCGGCTGATGGCCGACAAGTGCGGGGTCTCGGCGGATCCTGATCATGTGTCGGGTCCGGACGAGATCGATCCGGAGCGGACTCTGGCCGCTCTGGACGCGTTCGCGCAGCGCCTCGCGGGTGCTGCTGGAAGACGGGCTCCGGTGCTGTTCGGCACCGGGCATCCGCACCGGCTGCTCGGGTTCTACGCCGGTCTGGCGGACGCTTTGTCGGCGGCGGGGTGTGCGGTACTCACTCCCGCGCAGGGTCGAAGTGTCGACATGGCGACCCGGTTCGGGGTACATACGTACCACCTCGACTACGTACGGGGCGTCGCGCTGGTGCGCGAACCGGGCGTGCGGGTGCCGGGGAGTGCGACCGGCGCGCACACCCATTCGCCGCTGCCGGTTCGGGCGGTGCTGGAGGAGGCCGTGAAGGCCCGTGAGGTGCTGCCCGAGCTGGTCATCGGGGACCACGGATGGGTCTGCGGTGCAGGTCAGCTGGGCATCGAGGCCATCGGGCTGGCGGACACGGACGACCCCGCGCTGTTCGTGGGCGAGGCGGAGGGGCGGGTGTCCGTGGCCGTTCCGCTTGATGACGGTGTGAGGCCGGACTACTACGGACCCCTTGCGCGGTATGTGCTCAATCGGGCGTGTCTGTCACGGTAGGCGGCCGATCGCCTCACCTCTTCCCCACTCGCATCACCCGCCCCTAATCTGGGGAGTGAGCGCACAACGACGAAGAGTCACCGGAGGGGAAGCCGGTGCGCGTCTCGTGCGGAAGGTACAGGTGGGTCATGGCTGCTGACAGTGAGAGGCCTCTCAACGAGGTCAGGTTTCTGACCGTGGCGGAAGTCGCCTCGGTCATGAGGGTGTCGAAGATGACCGTGTACCGCTTGGTGCACAGCGGTCATCTGCCGGCGATCAGGGTGGGAAGGTCCTTCCGGGTCCCGGAGCAAGCGGTTCACGAGTATCTTCGCGAGTCCTTCGTGGGGGTGGCATCGGCCTGAGGTGCCCTCGGATTACGCCCCTCACCCGGTGGCGGGTAGGCTAGGCCGACGTAGGTCGTGTGGGCCCAGACGCCCCGCACCAGTGAAGAAGAAGTGAGCGAGGGTAGTCGTGGGCTCTGTTATCAAGAAGCGGCGTAAGCGGATGGCCAAGAAGAAGCACCGCAAGCTGCTCAAGCGCACGCGCGTTCAGCGTCGCAACAAGAAGTAAGCGAACGCGGTTCGTGAGTCCGAGGCCCTCCCGTCGTCCTGGCGGGAGGGCCTCGGTGCGTTCCGGGGCGGTGTTCCGGCCCCGCTTCCCCTGCTGTGGAGCCGTGGGGCGGATCCGGTGGAATTCCCGCCATCGGTTCGGTAAAGCCCGCCTGGGGTCATCACAGGGCAACATCCACCGACTACGGTGACGGCCAGGGGAAGACCCCGCTCGACGGACGATCGACGGAAGGCGCTGATCTTGGGGAAGATCGTGCTCGTCACAGGCGCGGCCCGGCAGCTCGGAGGCCGCTTCGTGCGGCGTATCCAGCGCGACCCCGGTGTGGACCGGGTGATCGCGGTGGACGCGGTCCCGCCCGGGCACCAGCTGGGCGATGCGGAGTTCGTCCTGGCGGACATCCGGCAGTCGGCGATCGCCAGGGTCCTCGCCGAGCATTCCGTCGACACGGTCGTCCATCTCGACGTGTCCGCGAAGGCGCTCGGCGCGGGCGGCCGGACGACGGCCAAGGAGACCAACGTCATCGGCACGATGCAACTGCTCGGTGCCTGCCAGAAGTCCCCGTCGGTGCAGCGGCTCGTGGTCAAGTCCAGCACCAACGTGTACGGCTCCGCCCCGCGCGATCCCGCGGTCTTCACCGAGACGACGCCGCCGAAGTCCCTGCCGAGCGGCGGCTTCGCGAAGGACGCGGTGGAGGTCGAGGGTTATGTCCGGGGGTTCGCACGCCGCAGGCCGGACGTGGCCGTGTGTGTGCTGAGGTTCGCGAACATCCTGGGCCCCGAGCCGGACTCACCGCTCGCCGACTACCTCGTGCTGCCGGTCCTGCCCACGGTCCTCGGGTACGACCCCCGGCTGCAGTTCGTCCACGAGGACGACGTCGTCGACGTACTGGAGATGGCCGCCCGCGAACCCCGGCGCGGCACGCTCAACAGCGGCACGTTCAACATCGCCGGAGACGGTGTGCTGCTGCTCTCGCAGTGCTCGCGCAGGCTGGGGCGGCCGACCGTGCCGCTGCTGCTGCCCGCCGTCACCTGGGTGGGTTCGGCGCTCCGCACCGTCGGCATGACGGACTTCTCGCCGGAGCAGATCCGGCTGCTGACCCACGGCAGGGTGGTCTCGACCGTGCAGATGCGCGAGACACTGGGTTTCCGGCCGAAGTTCACCACGGCGGAGACGTTCGCGGAGTTCGCGCGGAGCCGGGGGCCGGGACTGCTGCCTCCCGAGCGGGTGGGCAGGGCGGTCGCGAGGCTGGCCGAGCTGCCGATGGCCGGGGGACGCCCGGCCGGCACGGACACGACACATTCGACGCACGGCGCCAGGTAGAGGAGCGCGAACCGACGATGGCGGACGCCAAGGTCATTCCCTTCGACGACGACCGTTCGCGCTCCGGCGCGGGCCGGCGCAGAGGTGCGCTGCCGGGCGGCGGCAGGGCCCAGGGGCCCTCGTCGGCCGGCCCCGCGCCCGTGAGCGCCCTGCCGGGCGGTCAGGTGCCGGAGGGGGTCGCCGAGGCGGCAGGCGCCGCCTCCCAGGAGGTCGGAGAGGGGCCGGGAAGCGGCTGGGACCGGCGGATCGCGGGCGGACTCGCCTTTCTGCGGCGCCGGCTCACGGGTGACTACGACGTCGACGAGTTCGGCTACGACGAGGAGCTGACCGACCAGGTCCTCATGTCGGTGCTGAGGCCGCTCGCGGACAAGTACTTCCGGGTCGAGGTGAAGGGCGTCGAGAACATCCCGTCCGACGGCGGGGCGCTCATCGTCGCCAACCACTCCGGGACGCTGCCGCTGGACGGGCTGATGCTCCAGGTCGCGGTGCACGACAACCACCCGGCCGAGCGGCATCTGAGGCTGCTCGCGGCCGATCTCGTCTTCATGCTCCCGGTGGTCAACGAGCTGGCGAGGAAGGCCGGGCACACCCTCGCCTGCGCGGAGGACGCGGAGCGGCTGCTGCAGGCCGGTGAGGTCGTCGGGGTGATGCCCGAGGGCTTCAAGGGCATCGGGAAGCCGTTCAGCGAGCGGTACAAGCTGCAGCGTTTCGGGCGGGGCGGGTTCGTGTCGACGGCGCTGCGGGCCGGGGTGCCCATCGTGCCGTGCTCGATCGTGGGCGCGGAGGAGATCTACCCGATGATCGGCAACTCGAAGACGCTGGCGCGGGTCCTCGGGGTCCCGTACTTCCCGATCACACCGACCTTCCCGTGGCTGGGGCCGCTGGGCGCGCTGCCGTTGCCGACGAAGTGGACGATCCAGTTCGGGGAGCCGATCCCCACGGACGGGTATCCGCCGGAGGCGGCGGAGGACCCGATGCTGATGTTCAACCTGACGGATCAGGTGCGGGAGCAGATCCAGCACACGCTGTACAAGCTGCTGGTGCAGCGCCGGTCGGTCTTCTTCTGAGTCCTTCCGACGGCACGCCGGCGCGGCTGCGGGCACGGCCCGCGTGTCTTCGCCCTACACACGGGAGGGGGCCGTCCGGTCCGGACGGCCCCCTCCTGGTGTGCGTGTTCGCCTACGGTTCGACGTCCTCGCCCTCGATGCCCAGGCCGGGCAGCAGGCCCGGGAGCAGCGGCGGCAGGGTGACGTCCGGGGCGGGGCTGGAGCCGGACGTGTCGCCCGGGGACGACGGGGTGGTGCCGTCCGTCGGGAGGTCGTCCAGCAGGCCGTCCGTGCCGCCGTCGAGCAGACCGTCGGCCGGGCTGCTGTCGGAGCCGGAGGGCTCGGGTGAGGTGCTGCTGGAGGCGCTGTCGTCCGGTGCCGCGGAGGACGAGGGAGCCCTGCGGTCCGGGGCCGCGGAGTCGCGGTCCTTCTGCGTGGAGCCGGCGGGGGGCGCGTCCTCTCCGCTGCCCGGTGTGCGGGGCAGCAGGGACTTCAGGGGGGCGACCTCCTGGTCCATGGCCTCGAAGACGGAGCTGACCCTGTCGCTGATGTCGGTCAGCTGGACGGGCAGCCGGTCACGAAGGCTGCTCCAGCTCGCGCGGTGCGAGCTGGAGAAGGAGTCCAGCGCCTGGATCGGGCCGAGGGAGCCGTCGCGCCGGTAGGCGGCGTGGAGCAGGCGGTGGCCCTCGGTGGCGTCGTGCGTCATGCCGTCGAGAGCGCGTCTGACCTCCCCGATCGACTCGTGGTCCATGTCGCCGGAGCGGCCCCGCTCCATCAGCCGGCGTGCTTCGCTGAGGCGCGTCGATGCCTGGTCGAGGTAGGCCTCGCCCCGGTCGGCGTCGCCGTCGGCCATGCCGAGGCTGATGTCCTCCATGCCGCGCTTGAGCGGGTAGAGGGAATCACCGGGCAGGGCGTCGGAACTGGCAGCGGCCACTCCGCCGAATGCTCCCGCCGCCACACCGACCGTGAGCCCGCCCGCGGTGAGGCCCTTCGCCCAGCGGGAGCGTGGACGCAGCCTCCGGATCGGGGAGGCCCGGTGGGCTCCCTTGTTCCGCTGTTCGGGCACCGTAGGGCCCGTGGACGCACCGCCTTCGGCGAACATGGTCTCCATGGCCGCGACGAGCTGGGCTCGCTGCACCACTTTGACCTCGGGATCGAATTCCGGCTCCGGTAGCTCGCCGAGGCCGTTCGCCAGGGCCAACAGCGTTCCGTGGTCGGCCGGTTGGGCCGGGTCCTCGGGCTGTACGGCCGCCGCACCCTTGGGGGACTGCTCCTCCAGGGCCTGGGCGAAGGCGTTCGCCCGCCGGTGTGCCGATACGTTTGCGATCACTGGCGGCACCTCCTCTCGTCATGACGGTCGACTCCCCTGAGGGTCCGGACGGTTGCCTACCCGAGGTGTTTCCACACGATCGAGCGAGTGGAAACGTCAGGTACGGCGACAGGGGGCCTGCATCCGGCACAACGAGTGGCGCGGCAGTTGGGTTACGGACTGCGAATGATCCGATCGGTGTGTCACGGACACGTCACAAAGCGTGACGTCAGCGGGCGTCGTCCGGCAGGAGCCGGGCCAGTGTCCGTACGGCTCGGTACTGCAAGGTTTTGATCGCGCCCTCGTTCTTTCCCATGACGCGGGCGGTCTCGGCGACCGAGAGGCCCTGCAGGAATCTCAGGGTCACGCACTCCTGCTGCTGCGGGTTGAGCCGGCGTACGGCTTGCAGCAGTGCGGCGTTGGAGAGGGATTCCAGGACGGAGTCCTCCGGGCTCCGCGCGACCTCGTTGGCGTCGAGCATTTCGCCGGTGGTCACTTCCAGTCGGAATCGACTGGATTTGAAGTGGTCGGCGACCAGGTTCCGAGCGATCGTGACCAGCCAGGCGCCGAAGTCGCGGCCCTGCCAGGTGAAGGTGGAGATGCGGCGGAGTGCGCGCAGGAACGTCTCGCTGGTGAGGTCCTCCGCTGTCGCCTTGCCTCCCACGCGGTAGTAGATGTACCGGTACACGGTGTCGCTGTACTGGTCGTACAGGCGGCCGAAGGCATCGGCCTCACCGGCCTGCGCGCGCTCGACGAGATCCATCATGCGCGCGCTGTCGCTGTCGGCCGTGGGCCGGCGGACGGCAGGCGTGGTCGCGGCGCCGCGGGTGGTGCGTCTTCCGACGGCCGCGCTGCGTTCGGCCAAGGCGTAACAAGGACCGGCAGGTACAGGGGTGGCGAATTGGGGGACGGCGTACGCGGTGGGGACGAAGCCGCGCAAGTGGTCTAGGACCGTTGCGCGCAGCGTAGCCAGGCCCGAGGTGCCAACCCCGACGTGTGGGTACACGGGACTCCCAGAGGCAGAGCTTCCATCACGTGCAGTTCGAAAACCGTCACTCGTGGTAGCGGGTGGCGGGCTCTTTGTGCGTCTGAGGAGAATAACGCTTCGTACAGGCGGCGCTACACCCAGTTGCTCAAATCATCGATTACGTCGCTTCCGTAACCTCTAAGTGACGGTTCAAGTGGCACATGGTGACCAGTTGTTGATCGAATTGCTTCGAGAAGTGCCTGCGGTGGCGACGGGTTGTGGTCGTGCGGATGCAACACGACTGGCCGGGGCGATGGGTGCCCGTGCCCGCTGTTCCGCTCCCGAATGGGCGTACGTCCCGGGCGTGCCGCTCCGCTCCGTGCGCGCGGACGGAGCGGAGGCGCACGGGGGCGCCTCACGCAAGGTGTGCGGGAATCGTGGGAGCGGGTGTCAGCGGCGGCGGCGGTGGAGCGCCACGGCGGCGGCGGTGCCCCCGGCCAGGGCGCCGACGCCGGCCGCGGCCGGGATGCCGACCTTGGCCGCCTTGCGGCCGGTGCGGTAGTCGCGCAGCCGCCAGTCCAGGGAGCGGGCGTGCTTGCGCAGCTTGGAGTCCGGGTTGATCGCGTACGGGTGGCCGACCAGGGACAGCATCGGGATGTCGTTGTGCGAGTCGCTGTAGGCGGCGCAGCGCTCCAGGTCCAGGCCCTCGGCTGCCGCCAGGGCGCGAACCGCCTCGGCCTTCGCCGGGCCGTGCAGGGGCTCGCCGACCAGCCGGCCGGTGTAGACGCCGTCGACCGACTCGGCGACCGTGCCCAGTGCGCCGGTGAGGCCCAGGCGGCGGGCGATGATCGTGGCCGTCTCCACCGGGGCGGCGGTGACCAGCCAGACCCTCTGCCCCGCGTCGAGGTGGGCCTGGGCGAGGGCGCGGGTACCGGGCCAGATGCGATCGGCCATGTACTCGTCGTAGATCTCCTCGCCGATGGACATCAGCTCGGAGACGCGGTGGCCCTTGACGATGGACAGGGCGCTGTCGCGGGCGTCCTGCATGTGTTCCGGGTCTTCGACGCCGGCCAGCCTGAACCAGGCCTGCTGCCAGGCGAACCTCGTCAGTTCGCGGCGCTGGAAGAACTTCCGCTTGTACAGGCCCCGGCCGAAGTGGAAGATCGCGGCGCCCTGCATCACGGTGTTGTCGAGGTCGAAGAAGGCGGCGGCCCGGGTGTCCCCGGCCACCGGGAACGCGGGTTCCGGCGCTTCCTCGGACGTGGCCGGCAGCTCTTCGGTGCCGGTCGGGAGCGCCGCCTTCTGCGCGGCCTCGGCTGCGGCCTCGCCTGCGAGCACGCTGCGTGCCGTGGCGGGGCGCCTGCGGGGGGTGAGCCATCCAAGAGCGGCCATGTCGTGAGCATAGCCATTCCGTTCGGCTCTTCCCGACCCGGCGGGATGCGGCGGCGTGAACTCTCCGGGACCGGGGGGTTGAACGGGTGATTCCGCGCCCCGGCTGTGCCCGGCGGTGTCCGGGGAGGGGAGCAGAATGGGGGTATGAGTGCTCTGCTGCGTCGTACGAAGAAGAAGCCCGCGGACCGGGTGGTGACCCTCGTGGGGAAGCCGGGGTGCCATCTCTGTGACGACGCGCGGATGGTCGTGAGCGCGGTGTGCGAGGAGACCGGGGCGTCCTGGGTGGAGAAGGACATCACGCGGGACGAGGCGCTGCACGGGGAGTACTGGGAGCAGATCCCGGTGGTCCTGATCGATGACGAGCAGCACACCTTCTGGCGGGTGGACGCGGCGAGGCTGCGCACGGCGCTGCGTACGTGAGGGAGCTTCCTCGGAGAAACCCGGTTAACATCATGGGCGTTTTGAGTGGTCTCGGGGGCGTGGACATGAGGAGTGTGTACCGTCTTGCCCCCTTCGGGCCTGCAACGGGCCGGTGACGTCCCCGGTTCCGGGATCGCGCAGGGAATACGCGTGACCCCGGTCACTTTGACCAGACAAAACGGACACTATCTTTGTGCACGCGTTCACAAAGACATAGCCTGCAGTGGACGGGGCGGTCATAGGACATACGGCCGCCTGCAGCCCCGCTCATCCCGCAGGAGCACCGTGGCAACTGGCCGAACTCACCGACCGGCGACCCGTAGCCGAGGAATTCCCGAGGCCACCGTCGCCCGACTCCCGCTGTATCTCCGCGCACTGACGGCGCTCTCCGAGCGCTCGGTTCCCACGGTCTCGTCCGAGGAACTCGCCGCGGCGGCGGGCGTCAACTCCGCGAAGCTGCGCAAGGACTTCAGCTATCTGGGCTCCTACGGCACCCGCGGTGTCGGCTACGACGTCGAGTACCTCGTCTATCAGATCTCCCGCGAGCTCGGGCTGACCCAGGACTGGCCGGTCGCGATCGTCGGTATCGGTAACCTCGGCGCCGCGCTCGCCAACTACGGCGGTTTCGCCTCCCGTGGTTTCCGGGTGGCCGCGCTGATCGACGCCGACCCCGCCATGGCGGGTACGCCCGTGGCCGGGATCGCCGTCCAGCACACCGATGACCTGGACCGGATCATCAGTGACAACGGTGTGTCCATCGGTGTCATCACCACCCCGCCCGGCGCGGCCCAGCAGGTCTGCGACCGTCTCGTCGCCGCCGGTGTGACCTCCATCCTGAACTTCGCGCCGACGGTGCTCTCCGTGCCCGAGGGTGTCGACGTGCGCAAGGTCGACCTCTCGATCGAGCTGCAGATCCTCGCCTTCCACGAGCAGCGCAAGGCCGGTGAGGAGGCCGCTGCCGACGGCAGGGCGGGTGTGGACGACGACGCCGACTCCGACGCGCCGCCGATGCGCGCCACTCCCACCGGCCGGAAGGGACCTGACGGGGACATGCCTGCCGTGATGCCGGCATGAGTCTCCTGGTCGTAGGTCTGAGCCACCGCAGCGCCCCCGTCTCCGTGCTGGAGCGGGCGTCCCTGGCGGTCGATGCCCGGACGAAGCTGCTCGCCGACACCCTCGCCGCGGAACCCGCGACCGAGGCCACGGTCCTGGCCACCTGCAACCGCATCGAGCTGTACGCGGACGTGGACAAGTTCCACGCGGGTGTCGCCGAGCTGTCCACCCTCCTCGCGCAGCACAGCGGGGTCGGGCTGGACGAGCTGACTCCTTATCTTTATGTGCACTACGAGGACCGCGCCGTCCACCACCTCTTCTCGGTGGCGTGCGGGCTGGACTCGATGGTCGTCGGCGAGGGCCAGATCCTCGGCCAGATCAAGGACGCGCTCGCGCTGGGCCAGGAGCTCCACACGGCGGGCCGGCTGCTGAACGACCTCTTCCAGCAGGCCCTGCGGGTCGGCAAGCGCGCCCACAGCGAGACCGGGATCGACCGGGCCGGGCAGTCGCTCGTCACCTTCGGTCTCGAGCAGCTGGCCGACGGTGCCGAGGTGACGGAGTGGGCCGCCGGCAAGCGCGCCCTGGTGATCGGCGCGGGCTCGATGTCCTCGCTCGCCGCCGCCACCCTGGCCCGGGCGGGCGTCGAGGAGATCGTCGTCGCCAACCGGACCCGGGCCCGTGCCGAGCGGCTCGTCGAGATCCTCGGTCAGGCCGGTGTCCCGACGGTGCGCGCCGTGGTGATGTCCGCGGTCGCGGACGAACTGACACGTGCCGATGTCGTCGTGTCCTGTACGGGCGCGACCGGGCTCGTCCTGACGGCGGAGGCCGTCGCGGATGCGCTCGGCGTCGCATTCGACACCGCGGCCCCGGCGCCCGGGGCCCCTGTCGCCGCGGCGCCCGACGATCTGGACCAGCACGCCGCGTGGGTGGAGAACGGGTCCGCCACGGCTGCGGCACAGGACCGGGCCGCGCGCCGGGAGTCCGTGCGTCCGGCCGCCGTCGGGCCTGCCCGGATCCACCTGCTCGACCTCGCGATGCCGCGCGACATCGACGGTGCGGCCCACCGCGTCGCCGGTGTGCGCCTCGTCGACATCGAGTCGCTCGCCGAGGCGTCCGCGGACGCCCCGATGGCCGCCGATGTGGACCAGGTGCGCACCATCGTCGCCGACGAGGTCGCCGCCTTCGGAGCCGCGCAGCGCGCCGCACACATCACCCCGACCGTCGTCGCCCTGCGCACCATGGCCGCCGATGTGGTGGCCGGCGAGATCGCGCGGCTCGACGGACGCCTCCCCGACCTGGACGAGAAGCAGCGCGCCGAGATCACGCAGACCGTGCGCCGCGTCGTCGACAAGCTCCTGCACGCGCCCACCGTGCGGGTCAAGCAGCTCGCCAGCGAGCCCGGCGGCGCCGGGTACGCCGATGCGCTGCGGGAACTCTTCGACCTCGACCCGCAGACGGTGGCCGCCGTCTCACGGGCAGACCTGAACGACCCGAATAGAGGGCGGTCATGACCGACAACTCACCCCTGGGTGGGGAGACCAACACACCGCTCCGGCTCGGCACCCGGCGCAGCAAGCTCGCCATGGCGCAGTCCGGCATGGTCGCCGACGCCGTCCGCGAGGTGACCGGGCGTGCCGTGGAGCTCGTCGAGATCATCACGTACGGGGACGTCTCCCGGGAGCATCTGGCGCAGATCGGCGGGACCGGCGTGTTCGTCGCGGCCCTGCGCGAGGCGGTGCTGAGCGGCGAGGTGGACTTCGCGGTCCACTCGCTCAAGGACCTGCCGACGACACAGCCGGAGGGCCTCGTCCTGGCCGCCGTGCCGGAGCGCGAGGATCCGCGCGACGCACTGGTGGCGCGGGACGGGCTGACCTTCGGGCAGCTGCCGCCCGGTGCCCGCATCGGCACCGGTTCGCCGCGCCGCATGGCGCAGCTGAACGCGTACGCCCGCTCGCACGGCCTCGAGATAGAGACCGTCGCGATCCGCGGCAACGTCGACACGCGTATTGGTTTTGTACGAAGCGGGGAGCTGGACGCGGTGGTACTCGCCGCCGCCGGGCTCAGCCGCCTCGGACGCACGGACGAGGTCACCGACTTCCTGCCGGCCGACACCGTCCTGCCCGCTCCCGGCCAGGGAGCACTGGCGATCGAATGCGCTGAAAGCAGCGCGGACCTCGCCGCAGCGCTCGCCGAGCTCGACGACCCGTACACCCGGGTCGCCGTGACCGCCGAGCGTGCCCTGCTCAACGCCCTGGAGGCCGGCTGCTCCGCACCTGTGGGTGCGCTGGCCGACCTCCTGGCCGACGGGCAGGTTGTCAACGAACTGCGCCTGCGCGGTGTCGTCGGTTCGACCGACGGCACTTCCCTGGTGCAGCTGTCCATCACCGGTCCCGTCCCCACGTCGCACGACGACGCGGCGGCCCTCGGTCGCGAGCTCGCGGCCGAGATGCTCGCCAAGGGTGCGGCCGGTCTTATGGGGGAGCGAGCACTTTGAGCCCCACCGGCCCTGTCGTATCCGACTTCCCTGTCCTGTCCTCAGGGCATGTCACCTTCCTCGGCGCCGGTCCCGGCGACCCCGGACTGCTGACTCTGCGCGCTGTCGAGGCGCTTGCGAGCGCGGACGTCCTTGTAGCCGAACCGGACGTTCTCGACGTCGTTCGCTGCCATGCACGGGCAGGGGTAAGCACGCCCGAGATGGCGGTTGTTGACGTGGCGTCAACGCCCGCAGGAGTACCCGTCCTCAGGGATGCCGCCAATCTTGTCATGGAGGCAGCGAAGGGCGGCAGGCGGGTGGTGCGTGCCGTCACGGGCGACCCCGGCCTGGACGGCAACACGGGCGCCGAGATGCTCGCCTGCGCTGCCGCGGGTGTGCCTTTCGAGGTCGTGCCCGGCATCGCGAACGCGGTCGGTGTACCCGCGTACGCCGGTGTGCCGCTGCGCGACGCCCAGGGCGCCGACGTGCGCTTCGTGGACGCGCGCACCGCTTCGGACCGCTGCTGGTCCGAGGTCGGCGCGAGCGACGCGACGGCCGTCGTGTCCGCTTCGCTGGACTCGGTGGCCGCGGCCGCCGGTGAACTGGTCTCGGCCGGGCGCAAGCCCGACACCCCGCTCACGGTCACGATCGCCGGGACGACGACCCGCCAGCGCACCTGGACGGCGACCCTCGGGACGATCGCCCAGGTCCTCAAGCAGGCCAAGGTCCTCCCGTCGCCGGACGGGCACCAGCCCGTCATAGCCGTGGTCGGGGAGCGCAGCTCCGCCGCCCAGCGCGACCAGCTCGCGTGGTTCGAGTCCAAGCCGCTGTTCGGCTGGAAGGTGCTCGTGCCGCGTACGAAGGAGCAGGCGGCGTCGCTCTCCGACCAGCTGCGTTCCTACGGTGCGGTGCCGCACGAGGTCCCGACGATCGCCGTCGAGCCGCCGCGCACGCCCCAGCAGATGGAGCGTGCGGTCAAGGGCCTGGTCACGGGCCGCTACGAGTGGATCGCCTTCACCTCGGTGAACGCGGTGAAGGCGGTGCGGGAGAAGTTCGAGGAGTACGGGCTCGACGCCCGCGCCTTCGCCGGGATCAAGGTCGCGGCTGTCGGTGAGCAGACCGGTGCAGCGCTGATCGACTTCGGTGTGAAGCCGGATCTGGTGCCGTCGGGTGAGCAGTCGGCCGCCGGTCTGCTGGAGGACTGGCCGCCGTACGACCCGGTCTTCGACCCGATCGACCGGGTGTTCCTGCCGCGTGCGGACATCGCCACCGAGACCCTGGTGGCCGGGCTCATCGAGCTGGGCTGGGAGGTCGACGACGTCACCGCGTACCGCACGGTCCGGGCCTCGCCGCCGCCGGCCGAGACCCGGGAGGCCATCAAGGGCGGCGGTTTCGACGCGGTGCTCTTCACCTCGTCCTCGACCGTCCGCAACCTGGTCGGTATCGCGGGCAAGCCGCACAACGTGACGGTGATCGCGTGCATCGGCCCGGCCACGGCGAAGACCGCCGAGGAGCACGGCCTGCGGGTCGACGTCCTGTCCCCGGAGCCGTCGGTGCACAAGCTGGCCCAGGCGCTGGCGGACTTCGGTGCGCAGCGTCGGGACGCGGCCAAGGAGGCCGGTGACCCGGTGACCCGGCCGAGCGAGCGGCGCCCGGGTGCGCGGCGTCGCAGGACGACGACCTGAGGGTCGTCGACGGATGTGCGGGGCCCGGTCGCTTCTTCGTGAAGCGGCCGGGCCCTCCGCGTGGGGGCCCAGACCTCGTCCGTGAGGTCGCCGGTGGGGCCGGCTCAAACTCTCGCGGAGGTCGGTCCGCCCGTCTCAGCGTGCGGTGGCTGAGTCCCTCGATTCCGCGGTGCGGCGGAACTCGGCGTTGATGCGCTGGGCTTCTTCGAGTTGGTCTTCGAGGATGATGATGCGGCAGGCGGACTCGACGGGGGTGCCCTGGTCGACGAGTTCCCGGGCGCGTGCGGCGATGCGCAGCTGGTAGCGGGAGTAGCGGCGGTGGCCGCCGGGGGAGCGGAGCGGGGTGATGAGGCGGGCTTCGCCGATGGCGCGGAGGAAGCCCTGGGTGGTTCCGAGCATCTCCGCGGCCCGGCCCATGGTGTAGGCGGGGTAGTCGTCGTCGTCGAGACGGCCGAACGAGTCGTCTGCTGTCATCTCACCTCTCTGTGGAACGCGTGGAGGGGCCCTGGTGCCATTGGCACCAGGGCCCCGAAGGAACTGCTACACCATCTGCCGGCCCTGATACTGCGCCGGCCTTCTGTTTCCGCGGACCCGACCTGAGTGCTGTCGGGGTTGCGGGGATCGCGGTTGCTTGACCGGAGACCACCTCACTATCGATGTCCTGCGGTACCCGGGCTCAGGCTTTCCGCCCGGGCGATCCTGATGGCGTCTGCTCCTCCGTTCTTCCCTCTGGGATCAAACACTTTCGTACTGCTGGTGTTGCCGAGGCCCGTGTCGGCGCCCCTCTTCGGCAGCCAGCCCCGTTGCCCGTCCTGCGTCTGCTCTGGCTTGGAACCCCACTGCCGAACCTCCCGGTGCGCGCGTCCGCAGCCGACGCCTTCACCGAGGTGCTGCTCGTTCACTTCACTGCTGGGTACGACGAACTGCACTTGCACACTGCTACTGCGTGAACTGCGGTACTGCTCGTG
>NZ_JBEXYB010000022.1:17317-145773 GCF_040630715.1 Streptomyces sp. NPDC005752
CGTGGCGGCCCCTGATGACTGCGGGCCACCCGGTCCGGTCGTCAGTCCCGTCGCCGTCCTGCGAAAACCCTGGCTTCGGAACTCCACCACCGCACCGTGATGCGAACTGCGGTACTGCTCGTGGCGGCCCCTGATGACTGCGGGCCACCCGGTCCGGTCGTCAGTCCCGTCGCCGTCCTGCGAAAACCCTGGCTTCGGAACTCCACCACCGCACCGTCCTGCGAACTGCAACTGCGGTACTGCTGACCGGCAGTTCATCTCTGCCAGGCCCTGCTGTCTCTCTGGGCTACGAGAGAAACCATAACCACACCACCGCCCAATGTCTACTCTGGCTGACATAGATTTTTGTGGGCTAGCCGATGAGGTAATAGCCCTGCCTCAGGAGAGGACGGGGAGCGGGCCGGTCGCCCCAGTCGGGTTTTCCGGCTCGGCTGTCGGTAAACCGCTGGTGTGTGCGGGTCTAGTCTCGAAGGATGACCGATTACGGAAGCTTCCCCGGCTCGCGGCCCCGCCGGCTGCGGACGACCCCCGTCATGCGGCGCATGGTGGCCGAGACCCGGCTCGACCCGGCGAACCTGATCCTGCCCGCGTTCGTACGCGAGGGAATCGATGCGCCGGTCGCCATCTCGGCCATGCCGGGCGTGCAGCAGCACACCCTGGACACGCTGCGGAAGGCCGCCGTCGACGCGGTCGCGGCGGGCGTGTCGGGGCTCATGCTCTTCGGCGTCCCGCTGGACGAGAAGAAGGACGCCAGGGGCACGGCGGGGACCGATCCGGAGGGCATCCTCCAGGTCGGTCTGCGGGCGGTGCGGGAGGAGGTCGGCGACGACCTCGTGATCATGTCCGACCTCTGTCTGGACGAGTACACCGACCACGGCCACTGCGGGGTGCTGACCGGGGACGGCCGGGTGGACAACGACGCGACGCTGGAGCGGTACGCCGAGATGGCCCAGGTCCAGGCGGACGCGGGCGCGCACGTGGTGGGCCCCAGCGGCATGATGGACGGCCAGGTCGGGGTGATCCGCGACGCGCTGGACCAGACGGGCCACGAGGACGTGTCGATCCTCGCCTACACCGCGAAGTACTCCTCTGCCTTCTACGGTCCGTTCCGCGAGGCCGTCGGCTCCTCGCTCCAGGGTGACCGTAAGACGTACCAGCAGGACCCGGCGAACATCCGCGAGTCGATGCGCGAGCTGACGCTCGACCTGGATGAGGGTGCCGACATGGTCATGGTCAAGCCCGCCGGACCGTACCTGGACATCCTGGCGAAGGTCGCCGAGTCGGTGGACGTGCCGGTCGCGGCGTACCAGATCAGTGGCGAGTACTCGATGATCGAGGCCGCCGCGGAGAAGGGCTGGATCGACCGGGACGCGGCGATCCTGGAGAGCCTGACGGGTATCCGGCGTGCGGGCGCGCGGATGATCCTGACCTACTGGGCGACGGAGGTCGCGCAGAAGCTCGGGCGCTGACGCCCTGGGTGCGGTGGAGCGGGTCACGACAGGTCGTGGCCCGCTTCCGGCTGTCACGAGGCGACGGCTCGAAGCTCGGGCTTCGAGCGCCGGGATTCGGGGGACGAGCTTCGGGAGGGGTGCGATCACTCTCCCGGGGGACATTCTGGAAGCGTGGGCCCGATGCTTGAGCTTCGGGACCCGGGCGGCGAGATACGGGCTTCGGGATTCGAGCGCCTTCTTTACCCGGTAGGGAGAAGAGGGTTTGGGTAAACCTCCCCGACCTCCCTGACCCGTCACGGCCAGCAAGTATGACTAATCGTGACCGACTTGCAGCTGAGTGTCGCGAATGCTTACGGTGCGGAAACTAGAACGACCCCGACGCGGTGCTAGCAACACCAGGCCGGGGTCTCACCGCAAGATCGAAAGAGCGATCCCGTGGCTATCCAGCAGAGTAGCTCCGCCCTGCGTACCTCCGCCTCCTCGCGCCCGTACCCGATGGCCAGTCCCGGTTACGGCAAGCGATCCGCGCCGGACCAACAGCCGCGTCGCGCGGACGACTTCATGTTGCTGCCGCTGCGGGAGCGGCACATCGCCGGGTTCATCGACCAGCTCCCCGAGGGTGCGGCCATGGACGTCAAGGGGCTGGCGAAGCAGTTGCCGCTCTACGGTCAGCAGGCGGTCGGTTCGGCCCTCAAAGCCCTGTCCGTCGCCGGGTACCTGCGCCGTGTGCGCTGTCTGGTGACCGGTGAGGGTGGGCAAGTGCGCTGGGTCTTCCGCACGTTCTGGTCCCGCACGGCCCGCGACAACGAGTGGTGGGGCGCGCTGATGGCTGCCGAGGTCCAGCGGGCGGCTGTGCCCGAGCCTGTGGCGGTCGTTGCTCCTGCCGCCCCGGTCGTGCCCGAGCAGAGGACGCAGGAACCGGAGCCAGTCACGGATGGCCCCTCGCCCGCGTACGCGGCCCTGGCGCAACTCGGCCGCGCTGATGCCCGGTTGGCGCTCTCCGCCGCCGACTGTGCGGTCCTGGAGCCGCTGGCCGCCGAGTGGTTCACGCGCGGAGTGGATGCCGACTACCTCGTACGGGCTCTTGTCGCCGGACTTCCCGCCGAGGTCGGCTCGCCGGTCGGGCTCGTCCGCCGCCGCCTCACGGACAAGCTCCCGCCCCAGGTGCCCGTCGCGCCGGTGCCGCCCGCGCCCGGTACGCCGGTCCGGCGGGTGATGATGGAGTGCACCAAGTGCGGTGTGCCCGGCCGCGCGGAGGCCCTTCCTGATGGCCTCTGCCGTGCCTGTCGCCAGCCGGACGAGGGGGCGTCGGAGGTCTCCGTCGAACTGCCCGCCGAACGGGACGTCCGTACCTACGTTGCCGAGCTTCGCGACCTGCTCAAAGCCCCCTGAACGCCTGCCCGTCCAGTCAGCTCCTGGCTGCGAATCCGGCGAAGGCCGACCAGGCGGTGGGGGCGACGGTGAACGTGGGGCCTTCGGGGTTCTTGGAGTCGCGGATATGAACGGCGGTGGGGTGCGTGGCGATTTCGAGGCAGGCCCCGCCCTCGTCGCCGCTATAGCTCGACTTGAACCACTCAAGTGCGGTGCTCATGACTCTCCTAGCAGCCGGTCCAGCAGGCCTTTCGTATCCTCGATGTTCAGAGCCTGCGTTCGCAGCATCGCATATTTCTGCGCCAGGATGCTGACCTCGTCCGGGTCGGCAACGAGTTGGCTACCACGCTGGGTTTCCGTGTAGCCGAGGTGTTGGTAGTCCGGTGTCTCGAGCAAGATGAAAGGGCCGTTCAGTCCGGCGTGTGTCCGCCGTCCGAGAGGCATGACTTGCAGCGTGATGCCAGGAAGGTCTGCGCATGCGCGGAGGTGGTGGAGCGTCTCTGAGTACACGTCGTCGCCGCCGAGACGGTCTCGGAGGACGGCTTCCGAAACCACGAAACTTGTGGTGGGAGGTACAGGCCGACGCAAGATGGCCTGGCGTGCCAGGCGCGCCGATACCTGTACGTCGATCTCTTCCACGCTCAGCACCGGAACTTTGCTACGGAACACCGCACGCGCGTAGCTCTCCGTCTGGAGCAACCCCGGCAGTACCTGGTTCTCGAACCAGGACAACGCCAAAGCCTCCCGCTCCAGGTCCATGTACTGCTCCGCCCACGCCGGGATCAGGTCCACCTCCGGCATGTTGTCCACCGCCGTCTCCAGCGCCCCCTTCGTGTCCAGCAGCGCGTCCAGACGCCGGGCCAGGTCGGGGAGCAGTGCGCGGCGGCCCTGTTCGATGGAGGCGATCGTCTCGACCTGTACGGCTGCCCGGTCCGCGAGCTGGGCCTGGGTCAGGTCCGCCGTGACGCGGAACAGGCCGACCAGCTTGCCGACGAGCTTCATGGCGGACGCGTTCCTGCGCTGCCGATTCCTGGGGTGCATACGGTGCGGCCTCCCCGCCCTGGTGCGTACTTCACACGTCGGCGACCCGTACAAGAGATCTGTACGTGCTCACCTACTGCTGAACGATAGGCACACAGAGTGACGCTCGTCTCATGAACGAGACGATGCAACTCTCGCTGTTCCGTGAGCGCTTCTGCCGGCGTGAACGCCGCTCGGTCGCTGCGGTACGGGAGTTCACGCGCGAGGCCGTGACCGACTGTGGGTTCGGGGCGCGGCTCGACGACGTGCTGGTGTGCGTGAGTGAGCTGGCGACCAACGCGCTGCTGCACGGCGTGCCGCCGGGGCGTGGGTATCTGGTCCGGCTGAGGCTGGAGGCGGAGGGATACGCGCTGTGCGTGGAGGTGCACGACAGTGGGGGCGGGGTGCCTGCGGTGCGGCGGCCCGACGGTGAGTCGGGGCGTGGGCTGCTGCTCGTCGACGCGCTCGCCGATCGGTGGGGCGTGGGAGAACGGGATCCCGGCAAGGTCGTGTGGTGCGCGTTCACGCGGCCGAGCGAGAAAGCCTGATGGTTCCGGACACAGGGGCCTGGTGATGGGCGTGGACGATCGCCGGGTCGATTCGGTCGTGGTCCTTCACCGGGGCCGGCGGGCGTTGAGCCGGGCGGCCTGGCGCGTCAGATGGTCGCGTTCGGCGAGGTCGGGTGCTTTGTGGGCCGCCTCGGCGTACAGCCGTGCCGCCTTCGCCAGGTCGCCGTCCCTCTCGTGGAGGTACGCCGCCACCGCCGTGTGCCGGGGCAGTGAGGCGTCCAGCGCGGCGAGCGCCGCCAGGCCGGCGCGTGGCCCGTCGGCCTCCCCGACGGCGACGGCGCGGTTGAGCCGGACGACCGGGCTGTCGGTCAGGCGTACGAGCTCGTCGTACCACTCGACGATCTGCACCCAGTCGGTCTCCTCGGCGGTGGGCGCGTCGGCGTGGAGTGCGGCGATGGCGGCCTGGGCCTGGAACTCGCCCAGCCGGTCACGGGCGAGGGCCGCCTGAAGAATCGTGACGCCCTCGGCGATCGACTCGGTGTCCCACCGGCCGCGCTCCTGCTCGGCGAGCGGCACCAGGCTGCCGTCGGGTGCGGTCCTGGCCGCACGCCGGGCGTGGTGGAGCAGCATGAGGGCGAGCAGCCCCGCCACCTCGGGGTGGTCGATCACGGCCGCGAGCTGACGGGTGAGCCGGATCGCTTCGGAGGCGAGGTCCACGTCACCGGAGTAGCCCTCGTTGAAGACCAGGTAGAGGACGCGCAGCACGGTCGCGACGTCGCCGGGCCGGTCGAGGCGCACGTGGGAGACGGTGCGCTTGGCGCGGCTGATGCGCTGCGCCATGGTCGCCTCGGGCACCAGGTAGGCCCGGGCGATCTGGCGGGTGGTCAGCCCGCCGACGGCGCGCAGCGTGAGCGCGACGGCGGACGACGGCGTCAGAGAGGGGTGGCCGCACAGGAAGTAGAGCTGGAGTGTGTCGTCCACCGTGGGCGCGGGACCGGGCGACCGCTCCTCGTCCACGAGGTCCTCACGCCGGCGCCGGGCGGTGTCGGCGCGTGTCGCGTCGAGGAACTTTCGCCAGGCCACGGTGACCAGCCAGCCCTTCGCGTCACGCGGCCGGTCGGCCGGCCAGACGCGGAGCGCCTCGACGAGCGCCTCCTGCACAGCGTCCTCGGCCGCCGCGAAGTCTGCTCCGCGGCGGACGAGGACACCGAGCACGCTCGGTGTGAGGTTCCTCAGCAGGGCCTCGTCCATCGATGAGGTCACTCCGTGATGGTGGGCGGCGCGGTCAGGAACGGGCGCAACTCCAGCCACTCGTGGATCGGCTTCCCGCCCGCGCCGGGGGCGGCCGACAGTTCCCCGGCCAGCTCGACGGCGCGCTCGTAGCTGTCGACGTCGATGATCATCCAGCCGGCGATGAGGTCCTTGGTCTCGGCGAACGGTCCGTCGGTGACCGGCGGGCGCCCCTCACCGTCGTAGCGGACCCACGCTCCCTCGGGGGCCAGCGCCTGACCGTCGACGAACTCGCCCGTCTTCTCCAGACCGGCCGCGAAGTCGTTCATGTACTGGATGTGGGCCGAGATCTCCTCCGGCGTCCACCGGTCCATGGGTACGCCGTTGACCGCAGCCGGAGCGCCGCGGTAGTGCTTGAGCATCAGGTACTTGGCCATCGGTGGTCCTCCTCGCTGATGCGACCCATTGTGGTCGCGTCCACCCCGGGGACGGAGCCGGACCCGGGTTCTCGACATCGCCGTCCGATTTTCTTGAGCTTTCTCGAGGGAGCCCGGACCTTTGCCATCGAGTGCACTCCAGCCCCTAGGCCGACACTCCTCATCCGACCGGCGACGGAGTACGGCTATGCGCTGTCGAGTTCTCGGCAGGACCGGCATCGAGGTCAGCACCCACTGCCTCGGCACGATGATGTTCGGTGCCGTCGGCAACCCCGACCACGAGGACGGCGCACGCGGCTGCACGCTGCCGGAACTGGCCGTCGCCTTCCCGCTGGCGCATCCGGCCGTCACTTCGGTGATCATCGGTCTCAGCCCGCAGCCGCCCGTTCCCCGGCCGGGCCACGCGCGGCTGCGGCGTAGCGGCGGGCCAGGTGTGCGAATGCGGTTGTCAGTTCCGCCGGGCCGACGACCTCGATGTCGGCGTCGAACCTGCCGAGGGTGGCGGCCAGTCCGGTCCAGGACCAGGCGCCCAGGACGAGCCGGCAGTGGTCGGGGCCGAGCTCCTCGACGATTCCGTCGAGGACGTAGGAGGCCACCGAAGCGGCGGCCGCGTGGAGGATCACCTCCCCCCGGCAGGGCCAGTCGCCGGGTGTTCCGGAGCCGCGGAACCGGTCGGCCACGAAGGCCGCCACATCGCCTCCGGGGACCTCGCGCGGGGAGAACCGGGGGCCGGCGGGGACGCGTGGGGTGATCCGGTCGGCGCGGAACGTGCGCCAGTCGTCACGGTCGAGGTCCCAGGCGACGAGGTACCAGCGTCCTCCGTAGGTGACGAGGTGGTGCGGCTCGGCCCGTCGCGGTGGGCGGTCGGCGCGGTCGCCAGTGGGGGCGGCGTAGTCGAAGCGCAGCTCCTCGCCCGCGTGGACGGCGCTGCTGAGCGCCGTCAGGGTGCCGCTGCCTACCTGGGCGCCCCGTCCGGTGGCCGTCCGCTCGACGGTGGTGACCTTCAGGGCGTCGACCCGGTGGCGCAGACGGGCGGGCATGACCTGCCGGATCGTGGTCAGCGCGCGGGCGGCTGCCTCCTCGACCCCGGCGCCGCTCGTGCTGACGACCTGGAGGGCGAGGGCCAGGGCGACGGCCTGCTCGTCGTCGAACAGCAACGGGGGAAGCTCCGCGCCCGCTTCGAGCCGGTAGCCGCCCTCCGGTCCCTTGAAGGCCGCGATGGGGTACCCCAGTTCACGCAGGCGGTCGACGTCGCGGCGCACCGTGCGCGGACTGACGTCCAGCCGCTCGGCCAGCAGCGCCCCCGGCCAGTCCCGGCGTGCCTGCAGCAGGGACAGCAACGCGAGCAGGCGGGCTGAGGTCTTCGGCATGGCGCCATCGTGCCCGATGTAGCGGACACTCCCTGTCCGCTACCCCTGCGACGGTGGTTCCAGGGGCGGCCACAGTGCGGAATCGCTGCCGGTTCCGGGGGCCCTCCCTGTATCGATTCCTGTTTCGATCCGATCGCCGCCGAAGGCAAGGAGCCACTCATGTCCGTCACGTCCGTGACCCATCTGAACTTCCGGGGAGACGCCCGGGCCGCCCTCGGCTTCTACCACTCCGTGTTCGGCGGTGATCTCGCCGTCGTGTCGTACAAGGACGCGGGGGACACCCGGAATCCCGCCGATGCCGACCAGGTGATGTGGGGTCACGTGGCAGCCGACAGCGGATTCCGCGTCATGGCATACGACGTGCCGTCGCAGCTGCCCTGGGACCGGGGGGAGAACTCCTTCTTCGTGTCGCTGCGCGGCGGGACCACGCAGGAGGTGGCCGCGTACTGGGAGAAGCTCTCCGTCGGGGCGACCGTCGTACAGCCGCTCGAACCCGCCCGGTGGGCGCCGCTCTACGGAATGCTCAAGGACCGCTACGGCGTCGTGTGGGTCCTGGACGTCGTGAGCGAATACAACGGATGAGGCGGTCCGCGCCTCCGGTCCCCGTACCCGTACGACAGTGGAAGGAACGATGTCGTGGCCGTCCTCGACAACCGGTCGCTGAACCGGGCGACCCTGGCCAGACAACTGCTGCTCGAGCGCGCGGACATGAAGCCGCTCGATGCGATCGCGCACCTGTGCGGCCTTCAGGCGCAGGAGGCGCAGGAACCGTTCATCGGGCTGTGGTCCCGGCTGCGCGTGTTCGAACCGGCGGCACTGGACGGGCTGCTGACCGGACGGAGTGTCGTGCGTACGCATCTGATGCGGCGGACCGTCCATCTCGTCACCGCTGCCGACGTGCTGGCCTGGCGGGCGCGGCACGATCCGATGCTCCGCCAGCGGGTGCTGGGCACGTACCGCCGTGAGCTCGACGGGGTGGACCTCGGTGAACTCGCCGCCGCGGCCCGAGCGGTGATGGCCGACGGCGTGCCACGCACCATGACCCAGGTGGCCGATGCGCTCGCCGGCCGGTGGCCCGCTCCGGGCCGCAGGGCGTTGGGCGAGATGGCGGTCGCCGCCCTGGTCCCGATGGTGCAGATGCCGCCGCGTGGGCTGTGGCGCGTGAAGGCGGGGGTCCGCAACACTCCGCTCGGCCCCTGGCTGGATCAGGAACCCGACGCTCCTGCTCCGCCCGGGACCGACCCTGCGGGCGAGGCACTCGTACGCCGCTACCTGGCCGCGTACGGGCCCGCCGCGTCGGCCGACCTGCGCGCCTGGTGCGGTCTTGCCGGGCTGCCCGCCGCGGTGGCGGCCGTACGGGGGGAACTGGTCGGCTTCCGCGACGAACGTGGGCGCGAAATGCTCGACCTGCCCGATGCACCGCGTCCCGACCCCGGGACCCCGGCGCCCGTACGGTTCCTGCCCGCGTTCGACAACGCGATCCTCGGGTATCACGACCGCAGCCGGATCATCGACGACGCCGACCGCGGCCTGTCGGTCGAGGGGGCGCGGGTGGTACTGGTGGACGGCCGGGTCTCCGCGACCTGGACCGTGGACGCCGGTGCCGTGACCGTCAGCCCGCGGCGCGGACTCACCCGGACCGAACGCGGCGCGGTCGCCGAGGAGGGCAGCCGACTGGCCCTGTTCCTGTCCGACGGCGGGAGTGACGGCGTACGGATCGGCTGACCACCCTGGACGAGGCGCGGATCACCGTATCGGGGCGAGGCCGTCGGCTGCTCCGGTGATCACCGGGGACATGCCGCCGTGCTCGCCCCTGCGGGACGGGGGGTCGAGCCCTGTGCGTCCCGCAGCCGAGACCGGCGACGGACCGGAGCCCGCGGCTCTCCTGACAGCCGGCCGATCAGCACGTCGCCCGGGCCGCCGAGGCGGCCCGGGCGACGTCGCCCTCGCCATGACACCGGCCAGGCGCGCAGCCCCGGTGTCACGCCCGTCGCGAAGGGTCAGTACATGAGGGCGTCGTCCATCTCGGTCTGCCAGTAGGTGACCGCCAGCGTGCTGTCGACGAACACCTTCGGGCTCAGCGGGACGTCCACCAGGCCGCCCGCCGAGGAGCCGTCCGCACCCTGGAAGCCGACGGCCAGGTCCTCGGTGGAGTACCCGCCGTCGCCGCTGCCGTCGGCGGACGAGGTCAGGATGCCGGCGTAGGCGGACTGACCCGGGGTGAGGACGACGACGGACTGCGGCCGGCTGTCCTCGACGGCCGGGGGAACCGACTGCGCCTCGCCGAACCGCAGGAACGGGTAGGAGTAGGCGTAGCAGGACTTCGAACCGGTGTTGGTCACCGTGAGCAGCATGTGGTTGACGGGGCGCTTGACGCTCGTGACCGTGAGCTCGGTGTTCGCGTCGGTGCAGGTGGGCAGCTTCCCGCTGTCGTCACGGCTGCCGTCACCGTCGCCCTTGTCGCTGTTGCCGTTGTCGCTTTTGCCGTTGGTGCCGCCGGCCTGCGGCTGCTTCGCTTCGGGCTCCCCGCTGGACGAACCGGAAGCACCCGAGTCCTCGGATGCCTTCTCGTCCGTGTCCGCCGCCGGGGCCGCCGAGGTGCCGGCCGGCTTCCGGGACTCCGAGGCGGTCGACGTGTCCGCGGCCGCCGGGCTGCCGCTCTGGCACGCCGTCAGGGACAGTGCGGAGAGCAGTGCGGCAGTTCCCAGGACAGAGGTGCGGGTGGTGCGGCTGAATCGGATGCTGCGCATGAGGTTCTCCCCGTTCGGTTGTGAGGGTGCCCGGGGTGCCGGTTGGCACCTTGCGGTGCGGGCGGGTGTACTGGTCTTGACGTGGGATCAGAGGCGATACAGGAGTGCGATGACGGCTGCGATGCAGGCGATCAGTACCCCCGTGGCGACCGCGTCGAGCAGGTCGGGCTCAGGTCGAGTACGCATGGCGGCTCCCCGGACGGGTGGCGGTGGGATGTGCGGATCGTGGGGACGCCGCGGCATGTCCACATCCTTTCCAGGTCCGGATCCTCGTCACAACGGTTGCCGTGCCATGCGGGACGCTGGAACGGCCTTACGTACTCTGACCTGCGCGAACATCGCTTCCCTGGGACGCCGTTCCGGGAAGGAACAGAAGGAGAACGGTCGGAGTGGGCACAGAGATCCAGGACTTCGCGGCGCTGCTCGGGGAGCTGAAGGAGCGGTCCGGTCTCAGCTACGGGGCGCTCGCGAAGAAGCTGCACATGAGCACCTCGACCGTGCACCGCTACTGCAACGGCGACGCCGTTCCTCATGACTACGCGCCCGTCGAGCGCTTCGCACGGGTGTGCCGGGCGTCCCCCGGCGAGCTGATCGCCCTGCACCGGAAGTGGATCCTGGCCGACGAGGCGAAGCGGCGCGGGACGCGGAGGCCGGAGGCGGGCGGGACCCCTGCCGGACTGGCTGCCGAGCCTGCTGACGAACCCGCTGCCGAGTCTGCTGACCGCCCCGCTGCCGAGCCGGCCTCGCCCGAACCGGCCTCGCCCGAACCGGCCTCGCCCGAACCCGCCGCGCCCGAACCCGCCGCGCCCAGGACCGGGGCGGAGGCCGGAACGCACGAGGCGGCAGCCGAAGCGGAATCACGGCCCGCGGCCGGATTCCCGTCGCAGGACGTCACTCCCGAGGGGCCCGGCGCCGGCGACGTGCCCCGCCGCGGCCCCCGCGCCACCCGGAGGCTGCGCGTCCTGCTGGCCGCGGTGGCGGTCGTGGCCCTCACCGTCCCGGCGGCGCTGGTCGTCCACAGCATGGGGAAGGACGAACCCGCCGACGACGGGAAGCCGGATGCGGCGTTCAGCCACGCGCCGGTCGTCCCCAGCGGGCGGGTGAGCACGAGCGTGAAGCCGAGTGGAAGCGCCGACGCGTCGAAGAGTCCGAGTGCGAGCGCCTCACCGTCGGCCGGAGTGAGTGATCCCGCCAGGCCCTCGCCGTCCTCGGACGGGCCGGAGGACGGTGGCGTGCCCGTGAACGCCACCATCAGTTCGTACAACTGGGAATCGCCCTGCGGGCAGTACTACATGCTCGAACAGAAGCCCGACGACGTGCCGCCGCCCCCCGCGCCACAGGACACCCGTGGCTGGGCGCGGGCCCTCGGTGGTGTGGACGGAGGGGACATGAAGCTCGAACTGACCCTCCAGGGGAAGTCCGGCGAGGCGGTCGTGCTGAACGGGCTGCATGTGCGGGTGCTGGGGCGCAACGCGGCGCTCGCCCGGTCGGCGTACTCGATGGGAAACGGCTGCGGTGGAGGCATCACGCCGCAGACCTTCGACATCGACCTGGACGACGGCCGGCCGCGTGCCGAGCCGGTCGCGGGGGAGGACGCCGGTGAGGTCGTGCCCGCCAAGGACTTCCCGTACCGGGTGAGTTCCACCGACGTCGAGGTGTTCAATCTCGACGCGCACGTGGAGGGGCACGACGTGACCTGGTACCTGGAGCTGGAGTGGACCAGCGGCGGCCGGAGCGGAACCCTGCGCATCGACGACGGCGGCGAGCCGTTCCGCACGAGCAGCCTCGCAGCCCGACCGGAGTACTACTACCGGTCGGATACCGCTCAGTGGGTCCCGGCCGAGTGGTGACGGCGGGGGAGGGGGCGGCCTCCCCACGGCGGGCGGAGGGCGAGAATTCGCCAACTGCGTTACTCGACACGGGTGTTGTGTAATTTATCGCTTGTTCCGAGGAGCGACGGCATGCTTAATGGGTCTCCCGTGGCGCGGGATGGTGCTGTCGTTTCGCAGGGCCGCCGTGACCACGCGACTCAGGGGGAACCGATGGAGATGCCGGCCGTACCGCCGAGACCCAGCAGCGCCCCTCCTCCACCGCCTCTGGCGCAGGCGGTCGACCTGCGGGTCGTCAAGAGGCTGTTGTGGGTGGGGGAGGCCGCGTATCCACTGCACAACATCGCCCGCGTCTTCACCTTCGTCCTGCGCCCGCGGCGCAAGGAGGCGACGGCGCTCTTCTGCAAGCGGGTGGCGCTGGCCGTCTCCGTGGCGACGGGCTTCACCGTACTCATCTGGCTGACGACGGCCCTGGCGTCATTCGGGCAGCCGGGCGACAGCGGTGGTGGCGGGCTCATCACCTTCGTGTGGATGGTGACGCTGGCGGTTCTGGTCTACTTCGTGACGGAGCTGACCCCCGTCCTGACGGCCCGTTCCCACTTCGTGCTGGCCGTGGAGACGTCCGGTCAGTCCACCGCGATGGTGACCAGCGCCGACCCCAACCAACTGCGGCAGCTCGTCGGTCACATCTCGTACGCGATCGACCATCCGGAGGCCGAGTTCACGGTGCGGGTGGAGGGGATCAGCGCGAGTCCGCAGATCTACCACTTCGGGGACAACATCAACATGTACGGGGGTTCGGGGAACGTGGGGATCGCGAATTCATGAGCGGCGACAGCTACCACATCGGCGACCGCGTCAGCATGTACGGCGGCACGGGCAACCAGGGCATCGTGCACAACACCCTCGGTCCCTCCGGTGCCGAGCCGGCCTCCCCGGAGCTGCAGGAGGCGGTCCGGGAACTTCTGCGGCTGCTCGTCGATCTGCGGGAGCAGCTCCCGCCGGTCAGCGCCCGGGTCCTGGACGACAACCTGCCCGCCCTCACCGGCGAGGCCGGCGCGGACCAGCCTGAGGAGCGGCATCGCGCCCTGATGGCAGTGGCCGGGATCGCGGCCACCGTGTCGACGGTCGGGGAGCCGGTGGTCGAAGCGGTCAGGAAGGTGCTCGAACTCCTGACCGTCGCGTAGGACCCCGCCCGTGTAGGACCCCGCCCGCATAGGACTCCGCCCGTGCGGGACGGTGTCCCGCATGGGCGATCCGGTGGTGTGGCCCGGCGCGGGGCCGGCTGCCTGGTCAGAGGCGCTCGGGCGTCCTGATGCCGAGCAGCTTCATGCCCTGCTGCAGGGTGCGGGCGGTGAGTTCGACGATGAAGAGGCGGTTCTCGACGACCTCCGCCGGGTTCTCGTCGCTGAGCACCTGGCACTGGTCGTAGAACGTGGTGAGGTGCGAGGCCAGCTGGTAGAGGTAGGCGGCCAGCTTGTGCGGCTCGTACCCCTCGGCCACCTCTTCCAGGACCGCGCCGAACTGGTCCAGGTGCAGGCCCAGCGCGCGCTCGGCCGGGGCCAGGTCCAGCTCCGGGTGCGCGGCGGGCTTGGCGTCGCCCGCCTTGCGCAGGATGGAGCGGATCCGGGCGAAGGCGTACTGGAGGTACACCGACGTGTCGCCGTTCAGCGACACCATCTGGTCCAGGTCGAACTTGTAGTCCCGCACGGCCGAGGTCGACAGGTCCGCGTACTTCACGGCGCCGACACCGACGTACCGGCCGTTCTCGACGATCTCCTCCTCGGACAGGCCCACCTTCTCGGCCTTCTCCCGGACCACGGAGGTCGCCCGCTCGACGGCCTCGTCCAGCAGGTCCTCCAGCCGGACGGTGGTGCCCTCACGGGTCTTGAACGGCTTGCCGTCCTTGCCGAGGACGGTGCCGAAGGCCAGCTGGTGCGCCTTGACGTCCTCGTTCAGCCAGCCGGCGCGGCGGGCCGTCTCGAAGACCATCTTGAAGTGCAGGGACTGCCGGGCGTCCACGACGTAGAGCAGGGTGTCGGCCTTGAGGTTCCGCACCCGGTCGCGGATCGCGGAGAGGTCGGTGGCCGCGTAGCCGTAGCCGCCGTTGGTCTTCTTGACGATCAGCGGGACCGGGTTGCCGTCCGGGCCCTTCACGTCGTCGAAGAACACGCACAGCGCGCCCTCGGAGCGGACGGCGACGCCCGTCTCCTCCAGGATCCGGCAGGTCTCCTCGAGCATGTCGTTGTAGCCGGACTCGCCGACGATGTCGGGGTCGGCGATCTCCATGTCGAGCTTGTTGAAGACGGAGTAGAAGTAGATCTTCGACTCGTCGACGAAGCCCTGCCAGAGCGCCAGCGTCTCCGGGTCACCGGCCTGGAGGGCCACCACCCGGTCACGGGAGCGTGCCTTGAACTCCTCGTCGGAGTCGAAGAGGACCCGCGACGCCTTGTAGACGCGGTTCAGCGACGACATGGCCGCCTCGCCGTCCGCCTTGCCGCCTTCGTGCTCCAGCTCGCCCGGGTGCTCGAAGAGGTACTGGATGAGCATGCCGAACTGGGTGCCCCAGTCGCCGATGTGGTGGCGCCTGACGACGTTCTCGCCGGTGAACTCGAGGATCTGGACCATCGCGTCACCGATGACCGCCGACCGCAGGTGGCCGACGTGCATCTCCTTCGCCACGTTCGGCTGGGCGTAGTCGATCACGGTCGTGCCCGGGGCGGGCTTCAGCGGCACGCCGAGCCGGTCGCCGTCCGAGGCCCGGGCGGCGAGCGTCTCGATGATCGCCCGGTCGGTGAGCGTGACGTTCAGGAAGCCGGGCCCGGACACCTCGATGTCCTTGATCAGGTCACCGGCCGGGAGGGCCGCCGTGACCTGGGAGGCCAGCTCGCGCGGGTTGCCCTTGAGCTTCTTGGCGAGCGCGAGGATGCCGTTGGCCTGGAAGTCGGCCCGGTCGCTTCGGCGCAGCAGCGGGTCCGCGGTGCCGGCATCCGGCAGTGCTGCCGTCAGGGCGTCCGCCAGCTGCTGCTGGAGCGTGGAAGCGAGGGAGGGGACCGAAGCCATGAGCCGGCTGCCGTTTCGGTAGAGGACAAGGGATCACCCCAGTATCCCACGGGGAGTAAAGCCGTTTTCGCGCTGCGGGTGGTACCTGGGAGAATGGGGGTGCCCCTGCTGGGGGACGCCCCTACGAGTCCTACACGAGAGAAGGACGTGCCGACCGTGGCTTCGAGTCAGAGCAGCACCGAGACCGACTGGGTCTCCCGCTTCGCGGACGATGTCATCGCCGAATCGGAGCGACGTGCGCCTGGCAAACCGGTCGTCGTCGCGTCCGGGCTCTCCCCTTCGGGCCCGATCCACCTGGGCAACCTCCGTGAGGTCATGACCCCGCACCTCGTCGCCGACGAGATCCGCCGCCGCGGTCACACCGTGCGCCACCTGATCTCCTGGGACGACTACGACCGCTACCGCAAGGTGCCGAACGGTGTGGAGGGCGTCGACGACTCCTGGCATGCCCACATCGGCAAGCCGCTGACGTCCGTGCCCGCCCCGGCCGGGTCGGCGTACCCGAACTGGGCCGAGCACTTCAAGGCCGCGATGACCGAGGCGCTGGACGAGCTGGGTGTCGAGTACGACGGGATCAGCCAGACCGAGCAGTACCTCGCGGGCACGTACCGCGAGCAGGTCCTGCACGCGATGAGGCACCGCGCCGACATCGACGCCGTCCTGGACCGCTACCGCACCAAGAAGGACGGCGCGGCGGGCGCCAAGGGCTCCGGCGGCAAGAAGCCGCAGCAGAAGAAGGTCGACGAGGCCGAGCTGGAAGCGGCCGAGGGATCGGGCGCGGCGGACGAGGACGACGGCAGCTCCGGCTCCGCCGGCTACTTCCCGTACAAGCCCTACTGCGGCAACTGCGAGAAGGACCTCACCGTCGTCACGTCCTACGACGACGACTCGACCGAGCTGAACTACACCTGCTCGGCCTGCGGTTTCGCCGAGACGGTCCGGCTCAACGAGTTCAACCGCGGCAAGCTGGTCTGGAAGGTCGACTGGCCGATGCGCTGGGCCTACGAGGGCGTGATCTTCGAGCCCAGCGGCGTGGACCACTCCTCGCCGGGCTCCTCCTTCGTCGTCGGCGGCCAGATCGTGCGCGAGATCTTCGACGGTGTCCAGCCGATCGGACCGATGTACGCGTTCGTCGGGATCTCCGGCATGGCCAAGATGTCCTCCAGCAAGGGCGGCGTGCCGACCCCGGCCGACGCCCTGAAGATCATGGAGGCGCCGCTGCTGCGCTGGCTGTACGCGCGCCGCAGGCCCAACCAGTCCTTCAAGATCGCCTTCGACCAGGAGATCCAGCGGCTGTACGACGAGTGGGACTCGCTGGCCCGCAAGGTCGCAGACGGCTCGGTGCTGCCCGCCGACGCCGCCGCCTACGCGCGGGCCGTCGGCACGGCCGCCGGTGAGCTGCCCAGCACTCCCCGTCCGCTGCCGTACCGCACGCTCGCGTCGGTCGCCGACATCACGGCGGGCGCCGAGGAGCAGACGCTGCGCATCCTCAGCGAGCTCGACCCTTCGAGCCCGCTGACCTCGCTCGACGAGGCACGGCCCCGGCTCGACCGCGCCGAGAGCTGGATCACCACCCAGGTGCCGGCCGAGGCCCGCACCATCGTCCGTGACGAGCCGGACAAGGAGCTTCTCGGCTCCCTGGACGAGCAGGGCCGCGAGTCGCTGCGGCTGCTGCTGGAAGGGCTCGACTCGCACTGGTCGCTGGACGGCCTGACCACGCTCGTCTACGGCGTGCCGAAGGTGCTGGAGGGCCTGGCGCCGGATGCCAAGCCGACGCCCGAACTCAAGGTGGCCCAGAGGTCGTTCTTCGCCCTGCTGTACCGGCTGCTGGTGAGCCGGGACACCGGCCCCCGCCTGCCCACGCTGCTGCTCGCGGTCGGGGCGGACCGGGTGCGGACGCTGCTCGGCGCGTAGTACCACGGACATGAGGACGGGCGGGCCGCTCAGCGGCCCGCCCGTCCTCATGTCCGCCGTCGCCCCTAGGCGATGTGGTCGGCGGCCATCTCGTTGTCGAAGCGCTGCTTGAAGCCGGGCAGCAGCTTGCGGAGCAGCGCGGCGCTGTGCGGGTGGCGGACGTTGTGGCCGTCCGAGAGGTGGATGTCGAGCACCTCGGCGCTCGGGTAGTCCTGGTGCTGGTGCGTGTACGCCGTGAACACGTCGTACGCGATCTCGCCGAACTCGATCTCGGTCTGGGCCCATTCGGCCGGGTCCGCGTCCTGGGCGCCGTTCCGGTCCGGCTGCTGCTGCGGCGGTTCCACGGATTCCGGTTCGGCCGAGCGGGGGTGCGGGAAGGCGCCGATCGTGCCCACGTTGCCGAGCGGGCGGGTCCGGCCCGGGCCCGAGGGGATCATCACGGGGCTGGATTCCGTGCCCTCGTCGTACGCGGGGTCGTACCCGCCTTCGTACACCTCGTCCTTGGGCGCCGCGAACCACGGGCTGTTGTGCGAGCCGGGGCCCTCGGGCGGGTACTGCTGCTCGAACTCGTCCTGCTGGACGAACCGGTCCTGCTGGTCGTACTCGTCCTGCTCGTACCGGTGGCCCCGGTCCTGCCGGGGGCCGTGCTCCGGCTCGCTCTGCGACTCGGGGACGTAGGGGAGTTCGGGGTGCTGCGCGGTCTCCACGGCGGCCGGGGCCGGCGGCAGCAGAGCCGGCTCGATGCCCGCGGCGGCCAGGCCGGCCGGGGCGGTCTCGGCGAGCGGGACGCCGTACTTGGCCAGACGCAGCGGCATCATCGACTCGATGGGCGCCTTGCGGCGCCAGTTGCGTCCGAAACGGGCCTGGAGGCGGGCCTGGTAGATCAGCCGGTCCTGCTCGAGCTTGATGACCTGCTCGTAACTGCGCAGCTCCCACAGCTTCATCCGGCGCCAGAGCTTGAACGTGGGGACGGGGGAGAGCAGCCAGCGGGTGAGGCGGACGCCCTCCATGTGCTTGTCGGCGGTGATGTCCGCGATCCGGCCGACCGCGTGCCGTGCGGCCTCGACGGCGACGACGAACAGGATGGGGATCACCGCGTGCATGCCGGTGCCCAGCGGGTCGGGCCAGGCGGCGGCGCCGTTGAAGGCGATCGTCGCCGCGGTCAGCAGCCAGGCGGTCTGACGCAGCAGCGGGAACGGGATGCGCATCCACGTCAGCAGCAGGTCCAGCGCGAGCAGGACGCAGATGCCCGCGTCGATGCCGATCGGGAAGACGATGGAGAACTGGCCGAAGCCCTTCTCCTCCGCGAGTTCGCGCACGGCGGCGTACGAGCCCGCGAAGCCGATCGCGGCGATGAGCACGGCCCCGGCGACGACGACCCCGATGAGTACGCGGTGTGTGCGTGTCAGCTGCATTGCGGCCACCCGCGATCCCCTCCCGACTTCGACGAACCGGCTCCACTTCGGCATCCGGCGCGGGCACAGCCTGGCACATGCCCGGCCGGGCCCGTCGCGTGGGGAGGGGCCGAAGCCCGGTACTCGTGGGAGCACCGGGCTTCGGCAACGCACCTTCGGGCAGGGGAGTTGCTACTCCTGCCGGGCCCGGATCACGACTTGTCGCCGGCCTTCGAGGACGACTTGCCCGACGCCTTCGAGGACGACTTGTCCGACGGCTTCGAGGACGACTTGTCGGACGCCTTCGAGGAGGAGGACGACGCCTCGGCCGAGGGCGACGCCGAGGACTTCTTCTGGCCGCCGACCGCGGAGACGGCTTCCTCGGCGGCCTTCTTGGCACCCTTGAGGATGTCGGCCGCAGAGGGGGACTTGGCGCCTGCGAACCCGGCCCCGTTGTAGGTGAGGGTGACGACGACGTTCTCCGTGCGGGCCACGATCGTCGCGTACTCGAAGTCCTCGTCGGACTTCTTGAGGCCGTACGTGACGGAGGTGGCCTGCTCGCCGGGACCGGTGGCGGGCTCGGCCGACACCTTCTTGGCGCCCTCGGTGGCCTGCGCCTTGGCGACCTGCTTCGTGTACTCGGCCGTCGCGCGCTCGGCACCACTGCCCAGGGACTGGTCCGACTTGAAGCGGGTGAAGCCGACGTCGAGCCAGCGGTACTGCGAGCCCTTGACGCCGTTGTCGTCCAGGCCGTTCCACGAGCAGCCACCACGGCTCATCGTGTCACTGGACTTGCCGGGGGTGCCGCCCTTGTTCTTGGTCTTCGGAACCAGGTCCTCGATCGTCTTCTTGCCGATCGACTCGCAGGCGTCGGGCAGCGAGGAGAACTTCGCGGCCTCGACGGTCGGCTCGGACTTCTTCGCGCTCGGGGAGGCCGAGGCGCCCGAGCTCTTCGCGTCGCCGGAGTCCGACGAGCAGCCGGCGACGACGAGCATCACCGGAACGGCGGCGCAGGCGAGTATGCGGGACAGTCGCGGGGCTGATCGGTGCATGGTTCCTTCACTCAAACGGCACGGCGGTCTCGGTCGTGCGGGCGGTCGGGCGGTGGGTCGGGCTGCCGGGTGGTGCGGCGGTCGGGCGGTGCGTCGTCCGTTCGCCGCCCGGCAGGCCGCGCGGTTCGTCGGCCGGGGGCCACGGTACGTCGGACGGCGACCGGATGCCGCCTCCGGCCGGGGCCCCGGAGGTGTGGCCGGGGCCACGGCCGGGACCGTCCGGACCGGCTACTCGGAGATCGTCTCGGCCAGCTTCCGGGCCAGGGCCTGCGCCTTCTCCTGCAGTTCCCTGCTGTCGGGGACCTCGGTGACGCGGGCCGGCTGCTCGGTGTACAGGACGGTCACGATGACGTTCGATGTGCGGAATACCACGCTCACGGTGCGGCGCTGCGCGGTGGAGCCCGCACGGGCGAGTGCATCGTCCAGGAACGCGGCGTCGCCGAGCTCGTCGAGGAGCCGCGGCCGCAGATCGAGGTCGGGGTCGGCGTCGGTGGTGCCGCCCGACGCGCCCTCCGCCGCGTCGTCGCTGCCGGACTGGTCCGCGGAGGACTTTGTGGAGGGGGTGCCGCTCGGGGAGGCGGACGCGCCGGAGGTCTTGCCTCCGGGCGACGCGGAGGCCGAGCCGCTGGGGGTCTCACTGGGCGTGACACCGGCCGCAGTGGGGAGGTCGGCGGCCTCCTCCTTCTTCGCGTACACATCCCGGGCCCGGTCGTCGTCGCTCACCGAGGGGTCGTACGACACGACGCGCTCGAAGTCGATGGACAGGTTCCGGGAGGCGTCCTGGGCGTCCGACTTCCAGCGGCAGCCGACCTTGCGGTCGGTGTCGTAGGTGGCGGTGGCCGTGCCCTCGTACACCTTCTCCTGCTGCGCCTCGGGCAGTTCGGCGGCGCCCGGCAGCAGGTCCTTGAGCGTGGAACGCGGTACGGCACGGCAGGATTCGGGCAGCGTCCGGTACTTTCCGGGAGGCGCGGCCGAGACCGTCGGGCTGCCGGGCTTCCTGTCGGCGTCGGAGTCGGCTGCGTCGGAGCCGGCGCTGCAGCCGGCGACGAGCGCCACGAGAAGCGCGACGCCGGGTACGTACGCCATGTGTCGCACGGTCCCAGGCTCCCTTCGGTACGAAAACGGGTTGCCGCTCGATGGCGGCCGATGGACACAATGTGTATCGCACGCGCCGCTGTGAATGCCGGTCGGCCGACCTGTATGCCGATCTAGGCACCAGTTTTGCGCTTTCAGTCTTTTCGGGGGAATCGAGGGGTTATGTCGTATGTAGAGGTACCGGGTACGAAGGTTCCCATCCGTATGTGGGCGGATCCGGCGTCGGTCGAGGACGGCGCGATGCAGCAGCTGCGGAACGTGTCCACACTGCCCTGGATCAAGGGCCTCGCCGTGATGCCGGACGTCCACTACGGCAAGGGCGCGACCGTCGGCTCGGTGATCGCGATGCACGGCGCGGTCTGCCCCGCCGCGGTGGGCGTGGACATCGGCTGCGGGATGTCGGCGGTGAGGACCTCGCTGACGGCCAACGACCTGCCGGGGGACCTCTCGCGGCTCCGGTCGAAGATCGAGCAGGCGATTCCGGTGGGCCGGGGGATGCACGGCGAGACGGTCGACCCCGGAAAGCTCCACGGCTTCCCGACCAGCGGCTGGGACGACTTCTGGGCACGGTTCGACGGGGTCGCCGACGCCGTCAAGTTCCGCCAGGAGCGTGCCACCAAGCAGATGGGAACGCTCGGAAGCGGGAACCACTTCATCGAGTTCTGTCTCGACGAGGCGGGAACGGTGTGGCTGATGCTGCACTCCGGCTCCCGGAACATCGGCAAGGAGCTGGCCGACTTCCACATCGGGCAGGCCCAGAAGCTTCCGCACAACCAGGGCCTCATCGACCGTGACCTGGCGGTCTTCGTCGCCGACACCCCGCAGATGGCGGCGTACCGCAACGATCTCTTCTGGGCGCAGGAGTACGCGAAGTACAACCGCGCGATCATGATGGGCCTCTTCAAGGACGTGGTCCAGAGGGAGTTCAAGAAGGCCAGGGTCACGTTCGAGCCGGTCATCTCCTGCCACCACAACTACGTGTCGGAGGAGCGGTACGACGGGTTGGACCTGCTGGTCACCCGGAAGGGCGCGATCCGGGCGGGCTCGGGGGAGTTCGGGATCATTCCCGGCTCCATGGGGACCGGCTCGTACATCGTGAAGGGCCTCGGGAACGCGAAGTCCTTCAACTCCGCCTCGCACGGCGCCGGCCGGCGGATGAGCAGGAACGCGGCCAAGCGGACGTTCACGACGCGCGACCTGGAGGAGCAGACACGGGGCGTGGAGTGCCGCAAGGACTCAGGCGTCCTGGACGAGATCCCGGCCGCGTACAAGCCGATCGAGCAGGTCATGGAGCAGCAGCGGGACTTGGTCGAGGTCGTCGCGAAGCTCAAGCAGGTCGTGTGTGTGAAGGGCTGAGGCCCGGCACCGCACCCGGACACAGGACAGGCCCCGGACCGACTGCGGTCCGGGGCCCGTCACCGTGTGAGCAGAAGGCGCGGCGCGGTCTCAGGGGAGGAGGCCGGCCATCCCGCCGCCTCCGGTGGCTACGCCGCCGCGCGGCTCCGGGGCCGGGAAGGGCGGCGTGTCCTGCCTGCATGTCGTTCCGACCGGCGGAAGGACGCCGTCGACGAAGTAGCGGCTCTCGTGGTCCTGGACGCAGCTGCTGGGATTGAGCAGCGCGGTGTGCCCGTAACCCTCGTTGGTGAGCAGCCGGGCGTCGGCCAGCTCCTTCACCATGGCCTGCGAGTTCGGGTAGGCCGTCGAGGGGTCGTACGCGGTGCCGACCACGAGGACGGGGTTCGCGGTCCGCCTGTTCCAGGGGCCGTCGTAGCGGTCGGGGGAGGCCGGCCAGGTGGCGCAGCCGGCGGCAGCCCAGGTCCAGAAGCGTCCGGTGTCACCCGCGCGGGCCGCGGCGGCCTCCTCCAGGGCGTGGTAGGCCCCGGGATCGCGCGGATTGGGGCTGTCGCCGCAGAGCACCGCGGCGGCCTGCTCCTCGCCGAGATACGGATTCGGGCCCCGGACCGGCGGTGGGGGCGGGAAGGGGGCCGGCTCCGGTGTGCGGCCCTGCCACAGTGCCTCCAGCCGCTCGGCGAGGCCGGCCCAGCCGCTGACGAGGTAGAGGCTGTTCACCACGTCGGCGACGGTGCCGGCGTAGGTCCACGTGCCTACGGGCTCCTTCCGGAGCCGCTGCGTCAGCTGGTCGAACTTGTCCCGGGTTGCCTTCGCGCTGCCGGCGGAGAAGGCGCAGCGGGCTTCGCCGGTGGAACCGCACAGGTCGAGGAACCTGTCCAGGGTCGCCGCCGCGCTGCGGTCCGAGCCCACCCGCAGGAAGGTCGTGAGCCGGGCGTCCTCGGAGGCGTTGTTCGTCCAGGCCGACGGAGCGATGTTGCTGTCCAGCGTCATGGCCCGGACCTTGGCGGGGAAGAGGTTGGCGTAGGTGGCGCCCAGGATCGTGCCGTAGGAGATCCCGTAGTAGTTGAGCTGCGGCTCTCCCACCGCCCGGCGGAGCCCGTCGAGGTCTCGGGCGGTGTCGGCGGTCGACACGTGGCGCAGGAGCTCGGGGTCCTTCTGTTCGCAGCGCTGGACCAGATCCTTGTACGCGGCTGCGAAGGCCGCCCGCTCCTTCTCGCCCACCGGGAAGCCCGCCGCTTTGCCCGCGGTCCAGTCGGCGGCCTGCTCGGGGCCGGTGAAGCAGTTCACCGCGGTGCTGTTGCCGATGCCGCGGGGGTCCCAGCTGACGATGTCGAACCGTTCCCGCAGCTCGCGCGGGAAGAACTCGTAGTTCTGCGGCATCTGGACCGTCCCGGGGCCGCCGGGGCCGCCGGGGTTGAAGAACAGGGTGCCGATGCGTCGGCCCGGGCCGGTCGCTTCGTGCCGGACGACGGCCAGCTCGACGGAGCGGCCACCGGGGTTGCCGTAGTCCAGTGGCACCTTCGCGGTGGCGCAGTCGAAGGGGCTGTTCTGGACGCAGGGACTCCAGTCCAGGTGCGGGGCGGGTACGGAGGGGGTGGGCGCACCGTCGGCGGCGACGGGGCCCTGCCCGGTCAGTACCGTCGAGCAGGCCATCGCCGCGGCGAGGGCTGCGGCGTGACGACGCCGGGTGGCTATGTGTCCGTGTCGGGGGTTTCGAGGCATGGCCGGGCTCTCTCTCCTGCTGTGGCTGAGCGCCCGGGACCGCCGACGACCTGAATCCCGGCACGCATTCGTGTCCACGACACAACGGTCCGGCCCCGCGCGCGAGGCGACCGCAGCCGAATGGCCGATCGGCCCCGTGCGGCACCGGGGTGGTCCTGACGCGGGCGAGCCCCGGACCCCTCGGCGGGGGTCCGGGGCTCGCCCGCATCGTCAGCCGTCGTCCCTCAGGGGGTTCGGTGGACCTTCGAGTTGGAGGCCTGGGCGCGGGGTCGTACCACCAGGAGGTCGATGTTGACGTGGCTCGGGCGCGTGACGGCCCAGGTGATCGTGTCGGCCACGTCGTCGGCGGAGAGCGGGGCGTCGACGCCGGCGTAGACCTTGGCGGCCTTCTCGGTGTCGCCGCGGAAGCGGGTGGTGGCGAACTCCTCGGTCTTGACCATGCCGGGAGCGACCTCGATCACGCGGACCGGGGTGCCGACGATCTCCAGGCGGAGGGTCTCCGCCAGCACGTGCTCGCCGTGCTTGGCGGCGACGTAGCCACCGCCGCCCTCGTACGTGGAGAGGCCGGCCGTCGAGGAGAGGATCACGACGGTGCCGTCCCCGCTCGCCGTGAGGGAGGGGAGCAGGGCCTGGGTGACGTTGAGGGTGCCGATGACGTTGGTCTCGTACATCTGGCGCCAGTCCGCCGGATCGCCCGTGGCGACGGGGTCGGCGCCCAGTGCGCCGCCGGCGTTGTTGACCAGGACGGCGAGGGAGCGGAACGCGGTGGCGAACTCGTCGACCGCGGCGCGGTCGGTGACGTCCAGGGCGTACGCCGTCGCCTGGTGGCCCGCTGCGGTGATTTCGGCGGCGAGTGTCTCGATGCGGTCCTTGCGGCGTGCGGTGAGCACTACGCGGTATCCGGCGGCGGCCAGCTGCCTGGCGGTCGCGGCGCCGATGCCGCTGCTCGCGCCGGTGATGACGGCGATGGGGGTGGCGGCCATGCGAACTCCTCGGACAGCTGATCGGTACGGGGCCCAGGATAGGCGTGCGTCCTTCGCGGCCACTCAGTGGTTGCGGGGGGCGTACATGATCAACGCCATGCCGGCCAGGCAGATCAGTGCGCCGGTCACGTCCCAGCGGTCCGGGCGGTAGCCGTCGGCGACCATGCCCCAGGCGATCGAACCGGCGACGAACACTCCGCCGTACGCGGCGAGGATGCGCCCGAAGTCACCGTCCGGCTGGAGCGTGGCCACGAATCCGTACGCGCCGAGCGCGATGACGCCCGCGCCGACCCAGACCCAGCCGCGGTGCTCGCGCACGCCCTGCCAGACGAGCCAGGCGCCTCCGATCTCGAAGAGCGCGGCTACGACGAAGAGGGCGATGGAACGGGCCACGAGCATGGGACCAGCGTGTCACGCGGGAGCGGTGAGCCGTGCGGGTGGGCGCGCGCGACGAACCGGGCCTCATACAGGGGCGATTAGTGAGATATCGGTACCTTCGCCGCATGCGACTGACGCGTAGAGCAGTGCTGAAGGTGCCCGCCGTGGCGGCGACGGTGGCAGCCGTGGTCCTGGGCCCGGGGCTGTCCGCCGTGGCCGAGCCGGCACCGCGGGTGATCGCTCCGGAGGCGGACGTGTCCCACCACGGCCGTGTCTCCCTCGGGGAGGAGCGGATCGGGATCCAGTTGCGGACCGGTAACCGGGGGCCGTCGCCGCTCGCCGACGTGACGGTGCGGCTGCGCTTCTCGGTACCGCTCGCGGCCTGGCAGCGGTTGCCCCAGGGCTGTCTGCGCGGCGGCAGCCGGACGGTGCTGTGTGCGACCGGGCCGCTGCGGGTCGACGGGCCGGCCCGTCGCACCGCCCTCGGCCTGCGCTTCACGGGCCGGCCCACCGAGGTCGCCGTGCGGGTGGACACCGTGTGGAACGGCGGAGCGAGCGACCGGAACCGGAAGAACGACACGCAGGAGGTACTGGCCCTCGCCACGGGCGACCCGTACGTCTTCTGAGTCCGCGGCCCCGGCCGGGCGCTCCTGGTCTCAGGGGGTCGGCGCCTGGTCCCCCGCCCCGCCGAACTCGCGTACGGCGTCGGTCACGACGGCTTCGAGGCGGGCGTGGTGGGCACCCCGCCAGTACACCCGCCCACAGTCGGCGCACTGCGCGAACACGTCGTACGACGCCTGCGTGCCCTGCTCCAGGCCGGCGCTCACGGAGTCCTTGTCCGCGGCCGCGAGCTCCCCGTTGCAGGCCGTGCACCGGGTCCACGGAGCCAGTACGGGGGTGAACCGTCCCAGGACGTCACGGAGCTGCTCCTCGGGACGGTCGCTGTAGACGTACGCCCCCGCCCAGATCTCCCTGCGCCGGAGCAGCCCACGGTCCCGGGAGAGAAGGACGCGCCGCTGCTCCGCGGAGAGGGCGGCGAGTGCCGGATCGCCGATGTCCTCGCTCTCGTAGGCGGCGTCCACGCCCAGGAGCCGCAACCGCCTGGCGAGTGTGCCGAGGTGGACGTCGAGCAGGAAGCGCAGCGGCGCGCCCGGAACCTGCTGCGGGCGCCGCACCGCACGCACCTCGACCAGTTCGCCCGCGCCGGGGATGTGGGACACGGGCACGGGGCGTCCGTCGACCAGGAGCTGACCGGCCTCGGTCAGCGGGACACCGAGGGACTCCACGACGTGTCCGAGGGTCGACGACCCGTCCGTGGTGACGGCGGTGCGGCCGTGGCGGCGGTCGTGGGCGACGAAGAGCCGCAGTTCGGGGGCTACTTCGAGGGTGATCTCGGGTCCGTTCACCCGGTCAGGATGCCATTGCGCGGGCGCGTGTGTCAGCGCTGGGCGAAGGCGGCCGGGGGGACACCGGCCGCGGCCGTGACGTCCCTGACGAGACGGTCCTGGTCGCTGTGACCGAGAGGGGCGGCGAGCTCCGCCCGGTCGGGCTCCGGGCCCGTGCCGGCGCGCGCCCGGAGCTACCGCTTTCGAGCCGGTGCCGGCCGTGACGGGCCGCGCTCCCGGCCGGCGCCCGGCCGGCCACTGACGGCCGGGGTGCTCCCGGCCCCGGGGGCGGCCGGGTCGGCGTAGAGACCGCCGAGGCCGGCGTACGCGCTGTCGACGACGGCCTCGGCCCGGGCCGTCGCGTCGGCCGCCGCGAGACGGGCCGCCCGGTGGGTGTAGGGCAGGGGCGGCCGCCGACGCTGCCGACGCGCGTCGTAGACGGCGTACAGCCCGCCGGCGGCGACCACGGCCGGGACGGTCAGGGCCAGCAACAGATCATCCACGCAGGGGGCCTCTCGGAAGTTGTCCTTCTCGCGTCCGCCGGCCTCGCCGTGCGGCCGGAGGGCGCTCTCCGTCCGAGGGGCGCCCCCGGCTTTCACGCGGTGCCGGGCGCGTGACTTCGCCGGGGCGGTCGAGCCCCGCCGCCACCTGCTGCCCCGTCACTCAGACGGTCTCCCGCCGCTGCGGCGACACCTCCGGCAGGAGCGCTTCCTCGGCCGCTTCCGAGAAGGCCGACAGCCCGGTGGAGAGGGCCTCCCGCGCGGCGGGGGTCATACGCTTCATCGCCTGGTACAGGGCCTGCTCGCGGCGGCGGCGTACGTCGCGCAAGTGCGCCGCGCCGGCTTCCGTGAGTTCCAGCAGCATCTCGCGGCGGTCATCGGGGCGAGGGGTCCTGCCGACGAATCCGGCCGCCTGCAGGCGGTCACACAAACGGCTGACCGAGGGGGCCGCCGCGTCCAGATGGCGCCCGAGTGTCCGAAGATTGATTCCCGGCTCGCGTTCGATGAGGTACATCACTCGGAGCTGTGCAGCGGAGACGGGCGCGGGCGCCAGTGTGTGACGCCCTCGTTCCCAGGCGATCTCGAGAAGTTCGAGAACCCTCCTGACCTCGGGTGCCTCGCCCGGGGCATACCGGTCGAGCGGTATTGGCTCCTCGCTCATGTGACACTCCCGTGTGGGGCATTTGCCCGTTCCGGCCGGCCGATGTGAACAGTCGGACAAAGAAAATATGTCAAAGAAAGAAGGACCGGTACAGGTGGACAGACCCAACGGCATCGAGCGTGTACTCCGCGAGGCTGCCCCGCACCAGGTCTTCGACGCGCTGCACGGCCTGATCAGGAGCCGTTACGGCGCTTCGCGAGTGGAACTACTGGTCGCCGACTACGCGATGACCATGCTCCAGCCCGTCGGTGTCCTTCCTCACACCCGTAGGCCGGTTCCGGTCCACGGCAGTGATCCGGGCCGGGCCTTCGGTGCTCAGGAGCCGCACATTGTGCGCAACCCCGGTGCATCCACTGTAACCGTGTACGTACCGGTCAGTGTCCGCGGCGACCGGCACGGAGTGCTGAGCGTCACACTTCCCAACGGTGGGAGCGGTCCCGACGATGCTCTGGTGGAGGACCTCGGCACCTGCGCGGACGCGCTGGCGCACGAGCTGGTCGTCGCGGAACGGGACACCGATCTGTTCCTGCGGGCTAGGCGGGCCGAACGCCTGACCCTCGCGGCCGAGATGCAGTGGCAGCTGCTGCCGGGCCGGTCGTGCGCCCGGCCCGAGTACAGCATCGGCGCCCAGCTGGAACCCGCCTACGCCGTCCATGGGGACAACTTCGACTGGTCGGCGTCCGCCGACGACCTGACCCTGACCGTCAACAACGGGATGGGGGAGGGCATCGAGGCCGCGCTGCTGACGAACCTCGCGGTCAACGCCCTGCGCAACGCGCGCCGTGCCGGTCTGAGTCTGGCGGACCAGGCATACCTGGCCGATCAGGCCATCTACGGCCAGTACCAGGGCGGCAGCTACCTGGCCACGCTGTTGCTCCGGTTCCACCTCCCCACCGGAAACGTGGAGATCATCGACGCGGGATCGCCGCGCATCTGGCGGCTGCGCGGCGGAGAGGTCGAGGCGGTCGAGCTGGAGGCGCAGATGCCGCTGGGGATGTTCGAGGACACGGTCTACACGCCGCAGCACTTCACCGTCGAGCCCGGGGACCGCCTGTTCTTCGTCAGCGACGGCGTGTACGACGCCTTGTCGCCCGCAGGCGAGAAGTACAGCCTGCACGCACTCCTCAGGGCCATCACCGAGACCCGTCTGCTGCCCGCGACCCAGGTGCCGCGGGCGGTGCTGGAGAAGCTGCTCGGCCATCGCGGTCCGGGGCCGTCCATGGACGACGCGCTGGTCCTGTGTCTGGACTGGCAGGGCCGGCCCGCCGGGGGCTGAGCGGGTCGCGGGGGCCCCGTCAGCGGCACCGGAGGCCGGAATCGTGCAGGCGCGGTGAAGGTACCGAAGCGGCCGTGTGGGTGGCGGCCGGTCAGGACCCTGCGGGTGAAGGGCCCCCCGGAGGGCAGGTTGCTATTCGGAGTCCCTCTGGGTGATGGTTGCCGGAGGGAAAGTAATTTTCGTCCAGTTGGAAGGTGGTGCGGCTCGCCCCAGGCGGGCCCCCCCTCATGGCTCCTCCGAAGGAAAGTACAGCCACGGTCATTCATGAGCAGCCCGCCGGCGGCGTGTGGGTCGCCGCCCCCTACCCCGTGGTCGTCGCCGACGGCTCCGGCACGGTCGTCGAGGTGAACGCGGCGGCCGCGTTCCTGATGGACGGTGTGGTGCCGGGAGCGGGCATGCCGGATGTGGCACCTTCCTGGCTGGCGGAGGCGCATGCCGACATCCTCGTCGCAGGCGCGCTCCTGAACAGCCCGGGCGGGGTGGGTGTACTCCCCTCCGCACGCGGCCACATCGGGGACCACAGTTTCGAGGCCCACCCTTCGTGGGGCCCGGACGGGCACGTCGTGTGGTGGCTGGTCGACGACACCGACCAGCGGCTCGCGGAAGCGGCCCTCACCACGGAGCGCGAGCGTGCGTCGTTCCTCGCCGAGGCGTCCAACGTGCTGATGGCCTCGCTGAACACCGAGCGGTGCATGCTGGCGACCGCGCGGCTCGCCGCCCGGTACCTCGCCGACGCGGCGGTCGTCGTCGCGCCGGCCTCCGGACGCACGACGCCCGTCGCGCACGCGGTGGCGGGCCAGGAGGCCACCCAGTCCCTGATCGCGGCCGACCCGTCCCTCGTGCCGGGACTGAGCGAGGCACTCCAGGGCTTCCCTCCCGTGCCCTCGCGGTGGATCGACCCCGTCACCCTGCCCGACTGGATGCTTCCCGAGGGTTTCACCGGACCGATCGCATCGGTCGCCGTCACCCCGCTGCCCGGACACGGGGTGCCCGCGGGTGCCCTGATCCTGCTGCGCAGCAACGGGCGGGCGGAGTTCAGCGACAGCGAGGAGCTCTTCGCCCGGCAGTTCGCGGCCCGTGCCGGGGCCGCGCTCTCCGCCGCGCGGCTGTACGCGGAGCAGAGCGACATCACCCGGACGCTGATGCGGGACCTCCTGCCCCCCGAACTCCACCGGGTGAACGGCGTCGAGTTCGCCGGCGGCTACCAGCCGGCCGGAGCCAGGGAACGGGTGGGCGGTGACTTCTACGACGTCCATCCGGGCGGCACCGATGCGGAGCCGTCCCTGGTGGTCCTGGGCGACGTCTGCGGCAAGGGCCTGGACGCCGCCGTACTCACCGGAAAGATCCGCAACACGCTCCAGGCGCTGACGCCGATGGCGGAGGACCACCGGAAGATGCTGCAGCTCCTCAACGGAGCGCTCCTGAACTCGCATCACACCCGCTTCGCCACGCTGGTGCTCGCCTCCGTCCTGCGTACGGAGAGCCAGGTGCGGCTGAGTCTCACCTCGGCGGGCCACCCGGCCCCCCTGGTGGTGCGCAACGACGGCCGGGTCGAGGAGGTCGCCACGCACGGCACCCTGGTCGGGGCCCTCCCGCACGTCGACGCGTGCACCGTGGAGGTCCATCTGCAGCCGGGCGAGACCTGCCTGCTGTACACCGACGGGGTCACCGAGGCCCGGGGAGGCCCCATGGGCAACGAACTCTTCGGCGAGGAACGCCTAGCACGGGCGCTGGCCGGGTGCGCGGGCCTTCCCGGCGCGGCAGTGGTGGAACGGATCCAGATGCTCGCGTCCCAGTGGCTGCGCGAGGGCAGGCACGACGACATGGCCCTCGTGGCGATCACGGCCCCGCGCACCACGCACCTGAGTGCGGTGAACGGGCACACGCGGGGCAGGTACACCGCATGAACACGCCTGTCATCATCACGGGTACGGACGACTTCCGGACGCTGCGCGATCAGCTGTGGGCCGCCGTGAGCGACCGGGACGAACACGGCGCCGCAGGAGTCGTCTTCTCCGCGCTGGACGGCGGGATGGACGCCGAGACCGCCCTGCTGGACGTCATCGCGCCGGTCCAGGCGAAGGTGGGCACCGAGTGGGCGGCCAACCGCCTCACCGTCGCGCAGGAGCACGCCGCCAGCGCGATAGCCGAGCGTGTCATCGCGGCCCTCGCCCACCACCCGTCCACCCGGCGGGAGCCGGGGCTGGGCAGGATCACCGTGGCCTGTGTGGACAAGGAGTGGCACGTGCTGCCGGCCCGTCTGCTCGCGGAGGTCCTCACGCTGCGCGGCTGGCGTGTCGACTTCCTCGGCGCCCAGGTCCCCACCACGCACCTCATCGCGCACCTCCACACCAGCGGTGCGGAGACCGTCGCGCTCTCCTCGTCCCTGCCCACCCGGCTGCCCACCGCGCACGCGGCGATCACCGCCTGCCAGGCCGTGGGCGTTCCCGTCCTGGTGGGCGGAGCGGCCTTCGGACCGGACGGGCGCTACGCGCGCCTGCTGGGTGCCAACGCCTGGGCCCCCGACGCGCGCACCGCGGTCCGGCAGCTGGCGGACGGCATCCCCGCCCCGGATCTGGCCATCGGCCGTACGCAGGTGGACGACCTGCCCCACCTGGCCGACCAGGAGTACACCTACGTGGCACGCAGCCAGGGACTGCTCGTCCGTGAGGTCCTGACCCAGCTGGAGAAGCGCTTCCCGGCGATGAGCGCCTACACCCCTCAGCAGCGGGAGCACACGGCCGAGGACATCGCCCACGTCGTGGACCACCTCGCGGTCGGCCTCTACACGGACGACGACGCGCTGCTCCCGACGTTCCTGGACTGGACGGCGGGCATCCTCACCGCTCGTGACGTCCCGGCCGTCTCCCTGCTCCCCGTCCTGGACGTTCTCGCAGCCGAACTCCAGGACTTCCCCCGCAGCGTCCGGCTGCTCGATCACGCCCGTCTCGCGCTGGACGCCACCCTGGCGTCGGCCGGTCACACCTCCGGAGCCTCCGCATGACGACTCTGCCCCACCCGCTCTTCACGGTGACCGTCGAGACCGGACCGGGCACCGTACATCTTCGTATCGGTGGTGACCTGGACTACGACACCAGCGGTGAGCTCGCCGCGCGGGCGGACGCCTGTCTCGAGGCGCACGGTCCGGACGCCCTGCACCTGGACTGCACCGAGCTGCGGATGTGCGATTCCATGGGTGTCTCCACGCTGCTTCTGATCCACCGGAGCACCGCCGCGCGCGGCGTACGTCTCCACCTGGACTCTCCGCCGCCGTTCCTCGAACGGATCCTCGCGGTCACGGGCACCCGCCACCTCTTCGAGACGAGCGGGGCGGACGAACAGCCCGAGCAGGCGCAGGCGGACGAGGGGACGATGTACGGGGTTCCGCCCCGCACGCCCTCGGGCTGACCGTTCTCAGCGGGGCGCGGCCAGGGCCTCGTCGAGAGTGCCGTAACAGTCCAGCAGGTGGTCGACGCCCGCCGTGGTGAGCAGACGCCGCATGGCCGTTCCCGGAGCGGCTATGCGCAGTTTCGTCTGCTGGTGCACCTGGATGAGCAGGCTCAGGAAAGAGGAGTCCGCGAACGTGACGTCGGCGGCGTCCAGGACGACGACCTCGTGACTGGCCGCGGCCTCCCACATGGCGAGGAACAGCGGGTCGACGGTGTCGCTGTCGAGGTCGCCCCGCGCCCGGACGACCCAGCAGCCGTGGCTCTCGAATTCGGCCGCCACGGGGGCCGGTGCCGGCAGGGATCCGGGAAGCGGCGGTGGCGGAGGCGAACTGGACATGCCGCAGATTATGCCGTGTGTGCCGGGCCCGGCGGGCGGAACGGTGGGCGCTGCCGGGGCGCCCCTGTGCCGTGGCTCTCCGCCGGTGCTCAGGTCAGAGCGATCAGAGCGGTGATGCGCTTGCCGCCGGGGTGGAACGTGATGGACACCCGCTCGGCCAGACGGCACACCAACGGCCATCCGTAGCCTCCGACGTGGGCCGTCCGCGGTGGGTGCGGGGACGTGACGGGTGCGTCCGTGCTGGCGTCGGCCACGGCCAGCAGCAGACCTTCTCCGGTGAGTTCGGCCGTGAAGCCGGTGAGACCGCCCCCGTGCCGGAAGGCGTTGGTCACCAGCTCGGAGGTGACCAGGAGTGCGTCGGCGACGACGACCTCCGCCAGTCCCTTTGCTGCCGGCCCGGACGGCCATGAGGCCAGGAGGTGCGTGACGGCCTCGCGGGCCGCTGCCGCGTTCCGGGGTGCGAGGCCCGTCCCGCCCGCCGTGTACGACGGTTCAGCGCTTCTGGCGGGGTCTCCCGGACCGTTGCCCGGAATCGCGCCGTCCACCGGATGTCTCATCTCCCCGTTCATGACCTCGCCGACTGCCCGGTGAGCCGTAGGTCACACCATCCGCCCGGGAGCGGTCGGCGGTGGGCGCCGCCGGTCACCAGGTGAACGCCGAGTCCACGGAGTCCGCGATCTCGAAGGCGTCGAGCGTGCCCGTGACCTCGAAGAGCCGGTGCAGGGTCGCTGTCATCGGCCCCGCGAGCACCAGGGGCATCCCGGCATCGCCGTGCTTCCGACGGCCGTGCAGCAGTGCGTGCAGCCCCGCCGAGTCGGCGAACTCCACCCCCGAGAGGTCCACCACCGTGCGGCGTCCGCCACCCCTGGCCGCCCCCGTCAGCGCGCCGACCAGTTCCTTGGAGCTGGACCACGCGTCAAGGTTGCCACGCACCCGGATCAGTACGACTCCGTCGTGCGCGGTCTCGACGACCACCCTCAGATCATCTCCCGTCATGGCTGTATCTTCCTACACCGCTCCGGCGGAGGTACCGGCCCCTCCCGTCGGTGCGCGGGGGACGGTCCGGGTGTCCCGGACGGGGGCGCCGTCGAGGGCGTGCATAGAATCCGCTCCCATGTCGAAGCCTGACGAGCTGCTCGTTGACCTCGCCGCACTGGTGGAGTCCGGGCGCAGCAATCAGATGTCCCTCACGGTGGTCACCGGCGGAGCCGTCATCACCGGCCGGCTGGCTCCCGAAGCGGTGTGGAGCCGACGAGTCTCGGAGGTCCTGGACGACTCGGACCACCTGGGTGCGTTCTCCGCCGTCTTCGCGCGGCGCGCGGGGAGGGACGGGCCGCCCACGCATCTGCACTTCCACGTCGCGCGCATCCTTCAGGGCACGGTGGGCATCCCCGAGACGGGAGGGATGTACCGAGTCGCGATCGAGGACGTGGACGCCTGGACCGTGGGTGATTTCAGCTACCACTGAGTCCCGTCGGACGCCGGTCGGGTCCCGTCCGGCCAAGGACGCCCCGAGCCCCGCCACGTCGAGGGCACCGCCACGCCCGGAGCCCGCGGGCCGGTCTCCGCGGGGGCCGGTCGGCCGCTGGAGTCCCGGATCAGGGCCACACCATGCGGTGCGCATGGTGTGGCCCTTGTCGTGTGGCCGGTGGGAGGGGTTCGCCCCTTCCGGAGCGGTGGGAGGCGGCGGGGCGCTGAACGGGCGCCTCGCGCGGGAGCGGGCGCTGAGCCGGGGGCCTCCGTCCGCTGTTCTCGCGAGTCGACGCCGCTTTCCGGGCTCGTGTGCCCTGGGCGCTCGCTCACGGACCGGGACGCCGGAGCGGCCGACACGACCTGGCGGAGGCACCGAGCCTCCAGCGCCGGCTTTCCCCCAAGTGCCGCAGCGGAGATTCCGTCCGGAGCGCCCGCGCAGCTTCCACGACAGCCACGCGACTCACCGAGCCCGGCATGCCTCCCCCCAACTCCGGTCACTGACGGACGAGATGAGACCACTGGAGGACCAGCAGCCCACGGCCGGCCCGAGCCTGGCTGAGGGGGCAGACGCCCGGTTGTTGGTCGAAGCGCCTCCGCATACAGCACCACAGTCGTCGTGTCGGCCTTCTTGTTGAAGTGACAGTAACTGAAGTACCGTCATTGGCATGCAAGTTGATGCGTGGCAACCCACGCCTGTGCTGCTGACGGTCGATCTTGTGATCCTGACGCTGCGTGAGGAACAGCTGTGCGTCCTGCTCGTGGAGCGGGGTGAAGATCCTTTCAAGGGCATGCCGGCTCTGCCCGGCGGATTCCTCAATCACGATGGTGAGGAGATCCTGGACGCCGCCCACCGTGAGCTGAGTGAGGAAACCGCTCTGGTCGCCGGATGGGTGCATCTCGAGCAGTTGTCCACCTACGGTGCGGCAGGCCGAGATCCGCGGGGGCGAGTCGTATCCGTGGCGCACCTGGCGATCGCGCCGGGGCTCCCCGAGCCGGTCGCGGGAACGGATGCCATGGATGCCGCGTGGGTTCCGGCGGAAGCCGTCCTGACCGGTGAGGTGCAACTGGCCTTCGACCACCGCCGGATCGTGACGGACGGAGTCGAACGCGCGCGCACCAAAATCGAATTCTCGGCGCTGGCCACGGCATTCTGCGGAGAACTCTTCACGATAGCTGAGTTGCAAAAGGTGTACGAGGCGGTTTGGGGAACCGAGCTCGACATCCGTAATTTCTACCGGAAAGTCCAGGCCATAAAGGGATTCATCACTCCTGCCGGCTCGGGGCGTAGAAACACGGGCGGACGGCCCGCGCGGCTGTACCGGGCCGATCCGAAGACGGTGTTGTTCCCACCGCTGATCCGGCCTGTGCCGTCCACGACGGAAGAGGACATGAGGAAGGGAGACGAATAGATGCCGAAAGACCTGGTGGTGATTCTCACCGCCCTCAATCTCGAGTACCAGGCCGTGCGCCGGAAACTGACCGGTCCGCAGGTGCACCGCCATGAGCGGGGGACGCTGTTCGAAGTCGGAACCGTGCAGGGCACTTCGTGCCGTGTCGCGCTCGGCCTGACGAACAAGGGGAATCATTCCGCCGCAGTGATCGCCGAGCGGGCCATACAGGAGTTCTCACCGGTGGCCGTCCTGTTCGTAGGCGTCGCCGGTGCCCTGTGGGACACCGCCAGGCTGGGCGACGTGGTGATGGCGACGCACGTGTACGCCTACCACGGCGGTACCAGCGAGGACGACGGGCTCAAGGCCCGTCCCCGGGTGTGGGAGGCGGCGCACGGTATCAGCCAGCTGGGCTCGCATCTGGCCCGCGTGAACGACTGGGCCGACGACACGCCGGACGGGCGCGCGCCGCAGGTGCGCTTCGGTGCGATCGCCGCCGGCGAGGTCGTTCAGAACTCGAAGATCTCGGCCGAGGCGCGGTGGATCCGCCAGCACTACAACGACGCGCTCGCGATCGAGATGGAGGCCGCCGGTGTGGCGCAGGCCGGTCATCTCAACGGGGCGCCGGTAGCCGTCATCCGGGGAATCAGCGACCGAGCGGACGGGACGAAGAGCAGCGCGGAGGACCGCAACTGGCAACCACGGGCCGCAGCGAACGCGGCGGCGTTCGCCGCACGGCTGGCCGTGGAACTGGTGGGAGAACAGGAGCAGATCGCAATGTCCCAGGACAGGGCCGATACGGCCGACAGGCTCGAAAAGCACGTCACCAACACCGCCCACAACAGCACCGTCGGCATCATGGCCGGCTCGGTCAAGGAGAGCAGCGTCCACCTGAACGCGGACCCGAAGGTGACCGGTCCGGCAGACCTGGTCGCGGAACTGGACGGTTTACGTGAGCGCCTGCAGCGTCACCACGCGGAGGGTGCCCTCGACGACGACACCTACCCCGAGGCACTGGCCGAGCTGGACTGTGCCCGCCGGGCGGCAAGGGAGAACACTGCCGGATCGTCCAGGAAGGCGACGATGGCACTGAAGAGGTTACGCGGTCTGATCGCAGAGCTCCCCGAGCTGGTGGCAAGGCTGGCACCCCTGGTGGTTGCGGCGGGTGGCTTGTCATGAACGGTGGCAGCAACGGCACGCACAATTCGGCCGCGGACGGCTCCACCGTCGGTATCCAGGCCGAGACCGTACACAACTCCAACGTGTACTTCGTCCAGCCGGACGCATCGCCTCAGGAGAAGTACAAGGTCGGCGTGCGGTTCCTGGAAGACGGAATCCCCAGTCGTGCCCGGGACATGATCAGTGACGCGATCGCGCACGGACACGACAACGCGGAGGTTCGTTTCCACTGGGTGCTCGCCATGCTCAGCGCACGCGCCTACCACGACCTCAGCACCGAAGAGATCCAGCGACTGCACCATGCCTCCGGGCTCGTACGGACCTACGCCGAGGGAGAGTGGAAGGACGCCCTGCGCGTCGCTTTCGAACTGCTGGCGATGCTCAGCACCGCGGACGGCGAAACAGGCCGGGTACTGGAGCGGCTGCGAGCCCTCTCACCTCTCCGGCGGGACGCCATCCTCCATCACCTGGACCTCGTACTCACCGGAGGGCTGAAGGACAGCCTGTGGGCAGAGAACCGCGAGCGGGCCGAGACGGCTCGCTTCGGCAACGACCGGGTCCAACGCGTCTGGGCCTATTTCGAACCCGACCCCATCGGGCCGCGGGCCGTGCCGCCGAGTCCGAGCACCGCCGCTGCCGCTCAGGCGGCCTTCCCTCTCCGAGCCGGCCTGTTCGTCGTCGTCACCGCGCTCCTCTGGATCCTGGCGCTGGTCGCGGATCCGGCTGCGGCAGTCCTCGAGTTGCTGGTGGGGCTCGGTGCGGGCCTGACCGCGGCTCACTTCGGCCGCCGGTGGTTCTACCAGGAACGTCAGCTGAAGGCCGGGAACCGTGAGTCCCACATCCCGCACACGCGCGATCCCGCCTTCGCCGGGGACGGATTCACCAACCGCGTCCGTCATTCGTTCGACCACTACTTCAGTACCCGTGTGCCCCACGGATGCGCCCCGCACGAATGGTTCGGTCATACCGCTCACCTCCGCAACAGCCTCGTCGCGGAGATCGCCTTTCTCTACCGGGAGAGCCGGATCAGTGTGGACCGGGTCAACTGGCTGATCCGCTACCTGGCGGAGGATGCCCGGGACCGCCACAACCAGGGCACTCTGTTCGGCCGCCAACAGAAGCAGACGGCGGCGGTGGCGAAGACGCTGTGCGTGTCCGCCCTCATCGTTCTCGGCATCACGACTCTGGCCCTGCTCGGAACAGTGGCCTCAGGTGCCGGCGCGTCGCAGCTGCTGCTGGCCGTCCTGGCCGTGGCCGGTGCGGTCTGGTCCGGACGCGCAGCCGCGTCCTTCTGGCTGGAGGCCCGGGGCGAAGAGCACCGGCTGGCCGAGGAGACCCAGGAGTACCAAGAGCGGCTGACCGCGCGGCAGACCGCGTATCAGAACTGGAAGTCGTTCCTGGACACCACGCGACCCACTGAGCTCGAAATGGAGACCTGGCTCACCTGTGACAAGACGCTGTTCGTCGACGAAGCGCTCCGCCACTACCAGCTGACCTGGCGTGACCTCATCACCCACACCATCCTGACGACCCCCGCGCGCCCTTATAAGCGGGGGCGTGTGAAGGGCGGGCCCTGGCGGTACTCGCGCTACAGCTTCCGTCTGTTCCTGGTCACACAGGACGGCGTTCGTGAAATCAGCACGGAGTTCGAATTCGCCGACGCACGACGCGGGAACGAGCAGCGAAGCAACTACCGGTTCGACGCGTTGTCCTCGGTGCAGGTCACGGAACGCACCCATGTCGGCTACGACCTGGAGCTCGTCCTCACCAACGGGCCGGCCAGGAACATCCGTGTCAAGGACGCCGACACCCATCAACTGGCACCGGACGAAAACGCTCAGGAAATCGCCGAGATCAACCTCAACTCGGCCGGTTTCATCCACACCTTCCGCCTCCTGGAAGGGATCGCGGCGGACGGCAAGGGATGGATCGAACGGAACAACCCCAACAACCTTCCGTCCTTCCGTCCTGCCGACTGAGTCCTTCGGGCCTTCCGGGCGGGCAGGACTCCGCAGCGCCGGTCCCTGCCCGCCCACTCGTCAGCCCACCGGAACCCGAACTCAGGAATGGTTGGTCGTGGCCGCTACAGAAGACGTCACCGAAAGCAGACTGCTGCTGGCCGAGTACGACCGCATCAAGGAGGAGCAGAAAACCCGAATAGGATTCCGTGACAACCTGCTCTACTTCACGCTCGCCGCCTCCACCGGGGCCCTGGCGATCGCCGTCCAGAGCGGGCAGGCTCAACTGCTGCTCGCCGTCCCCGTGATCTGCCTGGTCCTGGGCTGGACCTATCTGGTCAACGACGAGAAGATCTCGGCGGTCGGCTGCTACATCCGCGACCGGCTGGGACCACGGCTCGCCGAGCTCAGCGGCGCCCCCGGCGCGGTGTTCGGCTGGGAGACCTACCACCGTGACGACGCGAGCCGCACCATGCGCAAGCGACTGCAGACCGCAGTGGATCTGTTCACGTACGTGGCCTTGCCGATGATCTGCGTGACGGCGTTCTTGTGCTCTCCCGACGTCCCGCCACTCCTCGTGACCGTCTCCCTCGCACAGATACTCGCCCTGGCGGTACTGGGCCGGCAGTTCCTGCGCTACGCGGAGCGATAGTGGCTCCGCCGCCCCGCTTCACGCGTTCGATTCGCCGTCCCGACCGGCAGGGCCGAGCAGCGGCCTGCGCGGCGCCGGGCTGCCTGCCGTGCAGCCCGGACCGCACACCGGCTGCCGCCGGCCGGGACGGCGCGGCTGCGTGACCCGAAGGGCCACACCGCGAACGGTGGGCGATCCACGCCAACCGCCAGGTACGGCTGATAGGCATCGAGCGCGCCTTCGCCCCGTCGATGGGCGGCAGGACCCGGTCGGTTCCCCTGCCGGCTCAGCAGGCCGTTGTTCGAGGACCAGGGCGAAAGCGGCGCCGGACGACGGCATGCCCGCCCTCCGACACGCCCACGCCTATCAGGGCCACACCAGGCAGTAGGCCTGGTGTCCCGCGTCGTGCAGCCGGTGGGAGAAGTCCTGCCACTCGTGCAGCAACTGGTAGACGTTGAACGCGTCGCGCGGCCCCCCGCGGTCCGGGACGGTGGACCAGATGAAGGCCGCCGCGCCGACCGACTCCTCGCCGACCTCCCGCAGCGGGTCCACCACCGTCATCGGCAGCTTGACCACCGCGTAGTCGGGGTGGAGCACGACCAGCTCCAGCGGAGGGACCTTGTTCAGGGGTATGCCCTGTATGCCGGTGAGGACCATGGCCGCCACCGTCTCGGGCTTGATCTTGCTGAACATGCCGCCCATGCCCAGCTCGTCGCCGCCCAGTTCCTCGGGACGCATCGAAATGGGCACACGTGCGGCGGTGGCCCCGTCAGGGGCACCGAAGTACTTGTAGGTCACCCCCACCCGTCCACTGCTCCTGCTCCCCGAACCATCGGCACCTTCCGCCCGAGCATTCCGTACGCGCTCGGCCTTGCGCCGGTGCCGCCCTCGCCGGTCAGGCTCGGGCCCCAGGTCGTCGGTCCCTTCGCCCACTCCGCCACCGCGATGCATATCTCATCCACCCGACTACTTCTTAGGAGACTCAGCCCCGCCGCGCAACCCGATCATCGTCAGTGACCTCCCCCACGGGCGTGCGGCGAAACACCTGTCCGCGAGACGGCCGACGCCTCTGACACCATGGCATGTGTGAGCTTTCCCCATGACGCCCCAGTTTCGCAGACGCGAGGAGACTGACGCCCTTTCGTTGTACGAGCCTCATACGGGGAGAGCGCGCTCCCCGCTCACCGGCGGCCGGGATCACCGGCCGGGCCCCCCGAATACCGAATCGCAGATCAGGACCAAAGTGGCGTATTCATACGAAGCCCCAGTTTCGCAGACGCTTTTCGACCGTGCGTCCCTCGTGACGCCCGGCGGAGTGAACTCACCCGTGCGTGCCTTCCGGGCCGTGGGCGGTACGCCCCGGTTCATGGTGTCCGGCACGGGCCCGTACCTCACCGACGCCGACGGCCGTGAGTACGTCGACCTCGTGTGTTCGTGGGGGCCGATGATCCTCGGCCACGCGCACCCCGAAGTCATCGCCGCCGTCCAGGACGCGGTGGCCCGGGGTACCTCGTTCGGTACGCCCGGCGAGGGCGAGGTCGCGCTCGGCGAGGAGATCGTGGCCAGGATCGAGCCCGTGGAGCAGGTGCGGCTGGTGTCGTCCGGCACCGAGGCGACCATGTCCGCGATCCGGCTCGCCCGTGGCTTCACCGGGCGCGCCAAGGTCGTGAAGTTCGCCGGGTGCTACCACGGCCACGTCGACGCCCTGCTGGCCGCCGCCGGATCCGGCGTCGCCACCTTCGGCCTGCCCGACACGCCCGGCGTGACCGGCGCCCAGGCGGGCGACACGATCGTGCTGCCGTACAACGACCTCGATGCCGTGCGGGCCGCCTTCGCGGCACAGCCGGGTGAGATCGCCTGTGTGATCACCGAGGCGTCGCCGGGCAACATGGGCGTCGTGCCCCCGCTGGACGGCTTCAACGCGGGGCTGAAGGAGATCTGCGCGGCCGACGGCGCGCTGTACATCTCCGACGAGGTGATGACCGGCTTCCGTACGTCCAAGGCCGGCTGGTACGGCATCGACGGGGTGCGGCCCGACCTGATGACCTTCGGCAAGGTCATGGGCGGCGGCTTCCCGGCGGCGGCCTTCGGCGGCCGTGCCGACGTGATGGCGCACCTGGCTCCCGCCGGTCCCGTCTACCAGGCGGGCACCCTCTCCGGGAACCCGGTCGCCACCGCGGCGGGCCTCGCCCAGCTGCGGCTGCTCGACGACGCGGCGTACGCGAAGGTCGACGCGGTCTCCGCGGAGCTGCGCTCCCTGGTCGGCGAGGCGTTCACCAAGGAGGGCGTCGCGCACACGGTGTCGGCGGCGAGCAACATGTTCTCCGTCTTCTTCACCGAGGGACCCGTCCGGAACTACGAGGACGCGAAGAAGCAGGAAGCTTTCCGCTTCACCGCGTTCTTCCACTCGATGCTGGAGCAGGGCGTGTACCTGCCGCCTTCCGCCTTCGAGTCCTGGTTCGTCTCGACCGCCCACGACGCGCGGGCACTGGAGCGGATCGCAGCGGCGCTGCCCGCCGCCGCCCGCGCCGCATCGGAGGCCACGGCATGAGCGCGCGTACGGAGAAGGACATCACCGTCGTCCACCTGATGCGACACGGTGAGGTGCACAACCCGGACGGCGTCCTCTACGGGCGCCGCCCCGGTTACAGCCTGTCGGAGCTCGGCCGCCGGATGGCGGACCGGGTCGCCGAGCACCTGGAGGCGCGCGACATCACGCACGTCGTGGCCTCCCCGCTGGAGCGGGCCCAGGAGACGGCCATGCCCGTCGCCAAGTCGCACAGCGTGGAGCTGGCCACCGACGAGCGTCTCATCGAGGCGGCCAACGTCTTCGAGGGCAAGACGTTCGGCGTCGGCGACGGCGCCCTGCGCAAGCCCGAGAACTGGAAGCACCTCACCAACCCCTTCAAGCCGTCCTGGGGGGAGCCGTACGTCGACCAGGTCGTACGGATGATGGGCGCCCTGGACGCCGCGCGTGACGCCGCGCGCGGCCACGAGGCGGTCTGCGTCAGTCATCAGCTGCCGATCTGGATCGTGCGGAGCTTCGTGGAGCGGCGCCGGCTCTGGCACGACCCGCGCAAGCGGCAGTGCACCCTGGCCTCGCTCACGAGCTTCACGTACCAGGGGGACAAGATCGTGTCCGTCGGGTACACCGAGCCCGCCCGGGATCTGGTGCCGGCGCATCTGCTCGCGGGTGCGAAGCCGGTCAAGGGGAAGTCCAAGGCGTTCGGAGCCTGAGGGTTCGCCGGGCCCTCGCCCCCACCCTTCTGTATGTCATGTGCAGCACCTGTAAGGGTCTGCTCACGTAACAACTTTTGTGATTATCGGCGGAACCCCCGTGTTGGTTTCCTCATCTAAGCCATCGCCAGTTTGTATGGCAATGAGGTAATACGACCGCAGATGGGGACGCTATGCGTGAAATGAACCGAAGGGGCCTCCTCGGGGCCGGACTCGGAGCCGCAGCCGCACTCACGATGACCGGCTGCGGCTCCCTCGGGTCATCGGACGGCGGTGGGCCGGAGCCCGAGAAGGGCGGCAAAGGCGGCAAGGGGACGCACGGCAGCGGCGGCTCCTCCGGGAAACACGTCAGGCTGATCGGCGACGGTTCCACCGCGGACACCGGAAAGCAGCCGAATCAGCCCGCCGCTCCGGTCCGGCTGGAACCCGGCCAGACGCCGCCGCAGTTCGTGATCTTCTCCTGGGACGGGGCGGGCGAGGTCGGCAACGGGCTCTTTCCGCGCTTTCTCGAACTCGCCGAGGAACACGACGCGGCGATGACCTTCTTCCTCTCCGGGCTCTACGTGCTGCCCGAGTCGAAGAAGTCCCTCTACCGGCCCCCCAACAACCCCCGGGGCGCCTCCGACATCGGCTATCTCTCCGACGACCACGTCAAGCAGACCCTGAAGTACGTCCGTCAGGCCTGGCTCGACGGGCACGAGATCGGCACCCATTTCAACGGGCACTTCTGCGGCGGTTCCGGATCGGTCGGCGACTGGACGCCCGCGCAATGGCAGAGCGAGATCGACCAGGCCGTGTCGTTCGTCACCGAATGGCGCACGAACAGCGGCTGGGAGGACATCGACCCGCTGCCCTTCGACTACCGGAAGGAACTGGTCGGGGGCCGCACGCCCTGTCTGCTCGGACAGGACAATCTGCTGCCCACCGCGAAGCAGCTGGGCTGGCGCTACGACGCGAGCTCGCCCGGCGGCACCCAGGTGTGGCCCGGGAAGCGCCAGGGTGTCTGGGACCTTCCGCTGCAGGGCATCCCCTTCCCCGGCCACACGTTCGAAGTCCTCTCCATGGACTACAACATCCTCGCCAACCAGTCGATGAATTCGACCAACGGCATGCCCTCGCGCTATCCGGGATGGCGCACCCAGGCCACCGGGGCCTATGTCGCCGGATTCGACCGCGCCTACGAGACGAATCGCGCGCCCTTCTACATCGGCAACCACTTCGAGGAGTGGAACGGCGGCATCTACATGGACGCCGTTCAGGACACGCTCAAACACATCGCGGGCAAGCCGGATGTGCGCCTCGTCTCCTTCCGGCAGTTCGTCGACTGGCTCGACGCACAGGACCCGGCGGTACTCGCGAAGCTCCGTACGCTTCAGGTCGGCCAGGCACCCGAGGGCGGCTGGAACACCTTCTTTAAACAGGCTTGACAAGGGTCTTTACGGGCACCGAGGGGGGTGCCCAAGATCCCTGGAACTGCCATGCGAAACTTTTCACATGAGCTCTGGCAGTGCACCCCGACGCCGCTCCACCCTGCTCGCCGCCACTGCCGTGGCCGGTGCCCTGACCCTGTCCGCATGCAGTGGTGACGGCGGCCAGGCGGGTGGCGGCGGCAACACGAACTTCGTCACCGGCAGCGGGGGGATCTCCACCGTCGCCAAGGGCGAACGCACCGACGCGCCGAAGCTCGACGGGGCGACGCTGGACGGCACGCCCCTCGACATCGCCGACTACAAGGGCAAGGTCGTCGTCCTGAACTTCTGGGGATCGTGGTGCGGCCCCTGCCGTGCCGAGGCCAAGCACTTCCAGAAGGTCTCGAAGGAGACCGAGGACGAAGGCGTCCAGTTCGTCGGCGTCAACACCCGAGACCCCAAGAAGTCCCTCGCGGTCAGCTTCGAGGAGGACTTCGGGGTCACCTACCCGAGCATCTACGACCCGACCGGGAAGCTGCTCCTGCGTTTCCCGAAGGGCACGCTGAACCCCCAGGCCATCCCGTCGACCGTGGTCGTCGACCGGGACGGGAAGCTCGCCGCCCGTACGCTCGCCGCCCTCGACGCGGAGAAGCTGCGGAAGATGATCGACCCGCTGATCGCGGAGAAGTGACGCCGTGCTCCAGCTGGCCGCGGCAACCGGATTCAACGACACCGTCTTCAACGGTGCGCTGCTGGTGGCTCTGCCCATCGCCCTGCTCGGCGGTCTCGTCTCGTTCTTCTCGCCGTGCGTCCTGCCGCTCGTGCCGGGATACCTGAGCTACGTCACCGGTGTCAGCGGCACCGACCTGGCCCAGGGCCGGCGCGGCAGAACCGTGGCGGGCGCCTCCCTCTTCGTGCTCGGCTTCACCGCCGTCTTCGTCTCCGGCGGGGCCCTCTTCGGCTACTTCGGCCAGACCCTCCAGGACTACAGCGGGACGCTTTCGAAGGTCCTCGGCGTACTGATGATCCTGATGGGCGTCTTCTTCATGGGCCTGATGCCCTGGATGACCCAGCGCGAATTCCGTATCCACAAGCGCCCGGTGACCGGACTGGCCGGCGCGCCCCTTCTCGGTGCGCTCTTCGGGATCGGCTGGACGCCGTGCCTCGGCCCCACGCTCTCCGCCGTCAGCATGCTCGCGGTGGACCAGGGGACCGCGGGCCGCGGAGCGGTGCTCTCCGTGGCCTACTGCGTCGGGCTCGGTGTCCCGTTCGTCCTGGCGGCCGTCGCCTTCCGCAAGGCACTCGGTGCGTTCGGCTGGGTCAAGCGCCACTACGCATGGGTCATGAGGATCGGCGGCGGCATGATGATCGTGACCGGAGTGCTCCTGCTGACGGGCGCCTGGGACGCGCTCATGCAGGAGATGCGAGTCTGGTCCGACGGCTTCACTGTGGGGATCTGAGTTTTCATGAGCAACACGAACACCACGGACGAGCGCGACCTCGGCCAGGCCGGGGAACAGCTCTCCACCGCCCCGCGCGAGGAGTCCGCGGCATCCGTGCCCGCGATGGGCGTCATCGGCTGGACCCGCTGGTTCTGGCGGCAGCTCACCTCGATGCGGGTCGCGCTGATCCTGCTCTTCATGCTGTCCCTCGGCGCCATCCCCGGCTCGCTGATCCCGCAGAACAGCGTGGACGAACTGAAGGTGCAGACCTTCAAGGAGGCCCACACCACGGTCACGCCGGTCTACGAGAAGCTGCAGTTCTTCGACGTCTACAGCTCGGTGTGGTTCTCCGCGATCTACATCCTGCTGTTCGTCTCGCTGATCGGCTGCATCGTCCCGCGCACCGCGCAGTTCGTGGGCCAGCTGCGCGGCCGTCCGCCCGGCGCACCGAAGAAGCTGACCCGCCTGCCCGCATACACCACCTGGCGCACCGACGCCGCACCCGAGCAGGTCCACGAGGCCGCGCTCACCATCCTGCGCAAGCGGCGCTTCCGCTCGCACACCGCGGGTGACGCGGTCGCCGCCGAGAAGGGCTATCTGCGCGAGACCGGGAACCTGCTGTTCCACATCGCGCTGATCGTCATGCTCGTCGCGTTCGCCGGCGGGCAGCTCTTCAAGTCCGAGGGCGGCAAGCTCATCGTCGAGGGCGACGGATTCGCCAACACGATCACCCAGTACGACGACTTCAAGTCCGGCTCGCTCTTCGACAACGACGACCTCGCCCCCTTCAGCTTCGACCTCCAGGACTTCGTCGGTACGTACGAGCGCAGCGGCCCCCAGCGCGGTACGCCCCGGACCTACGAGGCCAGGGTGACGTACGCCGAGGGCGCGGACGGCGAGACGAAGAAGAAGGTCATCGAGGTCAACAAGCCGCTCGCCGTCGACGGCACGAAGGTCTACCTCAACGCGCACGGCTACGCCCCGGTCATCTCGGTGAAGGACGGCAAGGGCAAGGAGGTCTACAGGACCGCCGTACCCCTGCTGCCCATCGACAACAACGTCACCTCGACCGGTGCGATCAAGGTGATGGACGGCTACAAGGACAAGAACGGCAAGAAGACCCAGCTGGGGTTCCAGGCCTTCTTCGTCCCGACGTTCGCCGGCGACGGCCAGGGCACGATGTTCTCGCAGTACCCCGGCCTCGACTACCCGGTGCTCGCGCTCAACGGCTACTACGGCAGCCTCGGCGTCGACTCGGGGCTGCCGCAGAACGTCTACCAGCTCGACACGTCCAAGATGAAGGAATTCAAGGACAGCAACGGGGACAAGCTGAAGAAGCGGCTGCGCCCCGGCGAGACCATGAAGCTCCCCGACGGCGCGGGCTCGGTCACCTTCGAGAGCGTCGACGAATGGGCCAGCTTCCAGATCTCGCGCCAGCCCGCCAGCGGTTGGGCCCTCACCGGCGCCGTCGCCGCCATCATCGGGCTCGCCGGCTCGCTCTTCATCCAGCGCCGCCGGGTGTGGGTGCGGGCCGTACGGGGGCCGGACGGAGTCACCGTCGTCGAGATGGCGGGCCTCGGCCGCAGCGAGTCCGCGAAGCTTCCCGAGGAGCTGGCCGGCCTCGCGGTCGCCCTCAACACCGTGGCGCCGACCGCGCCCGACCCCGAACCCGAGCCTGAAGAACCCTCCGAAGAACCTGCCGAAGGGGCTGAGAAGTGAATCTCGCCGCCGCAACCAACGAGAATCTGGCGAACATCAGCAACACGCTGATCTACTCGTCGATGGCCGTCTACACCCTGGCCTTCTTCGCGCACATCGCGGAGTGGGTGTTCGGCAGCCGCAGCAAGGTCGGCCGCACGGCAGCCGCGCTGAAGGGGGACTCGTCCACCGGGGGTTCGCCGGTGACGGTGAAGGCCGCGCAGGCGGGCGGCACCACGGTGCTGGAACGCCCGAAGATCGTCACCCGTTCCGCCGCGGGTACCCGGGACGTCCCGGACGGCCCCGGCGCGGCCGGCGGCACCTTCAAGGGTGACCTGTGGGGGCGCATCGCGGTCTCCCTGACCGTCGTCGCCTTCGCCGTCCAGGCGGGCGGAGTCGTCGCGCGCGCCCTGTCGGTGCAGCGTGCCCCGTGGGGCAACATGTACGAGTTCTCGATCACCTTCTCCACCGTGGCGGTCGGTGCCTACCTGACCCTCCTGGCTCTCAGGAAGAACGTCCGCTGGATCGGCCTGCTGCTGGTCACCACCGTCCTGCTGGACCTCGGCATCGCGACCACCACGCTGTACACCGACAGCGACCAGCTGGTCCCGGCGCTGCACTCCTACTGGCTGTGGATCCACGTCTCCACCGCCATCATCTGCGGCGCCGTCTTCTACCTGGGCGCCGTCGGCACGCTGCTCTACCTGTTCCGTGACAGCTACGAGAACAAGATCGCGAGCGGGGGCACACCCGGGAAGTTCGCGACCTCCGTCATGGAGCGGCTGCCGGCCGCGAAGACCCTGGACACCTTCTCCTACCGCATCAACGCGGCCGTCTTCCCGCTCTGGACCTTCACGATCATCGCGGGCGCGATCTGGGCGGGCGACGCCTGGGGCCGCTACTGGGGCTGGGACCCCAAGGAGGTCTGGTCCTTCATCACGTGGGTCGCGTACGCCGCCTACCTGCACGCCCGCGCGACGGCCGGCTGGAAGGGCCGCAAGGCCGCCTACCTGGCCCTGGTCGCCTTCGGCTGCTGGCTGTTCAACTACTACGGCGTGAACATCTTCGTCACCGGCAAGCACTCCTACGCGGGAGTCTGACCGCCGCACCCGCACACGACGGGAGGGCGCGACCATCCGTGGTCGCGCCCTCCCGTCGTACGCGCGGTCAGCCGAGCGGGACGTCCAGGACCGCCTTGCGGTGGCTGAACGTCTCCAGGGAGTACCGGCCGTGGTAGTTGCCCATGCCGCTCTCGCCGACCCCGCCGAACGGCAGGTCCGAGACGGTCAGATGGGCGAGGGGCAGACCCATGCCGACCCCGCCGGACGAGGTCCCCGTCAGCAGCCGTTCGCGCACGGAGGGGTCGCCGGTGAACGCGTACAGCGCCAGCGGCTTGTCGCGGTCGTTGATGAAGCCGATGGCCCCGTCGACCCCGTCCACGGTGATGATCGGCAGGACCGGGCCGAAGATCTCCTCCCGCATCACGGGGGAGTCCGGGTCGACGTCGGCGAGCACGGTCGGAGCGATGTACTTCTGATCCCGGTCGTGGGCGCCGCCCGTCACCGTACGGCCCGAGTCCAGGAGGCCGACCAGCCGGTCGAAGTGGCGCTCGTTCACGATCCGGCCGTACTCCGGGCTGGTGGACGCGTCGTTCCCGAACAGCCCCTCGACCGCCGTCGCGAGGGCGTCCTCCAGGGCTCGTGCGGTCTCCGGGTCGGTCAGGACGTAGTCGGGGGCGACGCACGTCTGGCCCGCGTTGAGGAACTTCCCTGAGGCCAGCCGGGCGGCCACCGTCTCCAGGTCCGTGTCCCGGTCCACGAACGCGGGTGACTTGCCGCCCAGTTCGAGGGTCACCGGTGTGAGGTGCTTCGCCGCGGCGGCCATCACGATCCGGCCGACCGTGCCGTTGCCGGTGTAGAAGATGTGGTCGAAGCGCTCGGCGAGCAGGGCGGTGGTCTCAGGGACCGCACCCTCCACGACGGCGACGGCATCCGTGTCCAGGTACTCCGGCAGCAGCCGGGCCACGGTGGCGGAGGTCACGGGCGCCAGCTCGCTCGGCTTGGCGACGACCGCGTTGCCCCCGGCCAGCGCGCCCACGACGGGGGCGAGCAGCAGCTGCACCGGGTAGTTCCACGGGGCGATGACGAGGACGACCCCGAGCGGGTCCTGCACGGTGTGGGCGGTGGCCCCGGCGAGGACGGCCGGTACGGGGGCGGGCTCGGGCTCGAGCCACGCCTCCAGACGCTCCAGGGTGTGGTCGATCTCGCGGACCGTGAAGTCGATCTCGGTCCGGTAGGCCTCCTTGCGGCTCTTGCCCAGGTCGGCCCGGAGAGCGTCGGCCAGCTCGTCGCCGCGTTCGGTGAGCAGGGCGCGCAGCCGCGTCAGCTGAGCGGTCCGCCAGGCGAGGTCCCTGGTGCGGCCGGTACGGAAGGTGGCGCGGAGCCTGGCGACGACGTCGGCCGGGGCTTCCCGCGCGGTCTCGGCGGCGCTCACAGTGCTTCCAGGATCTCGCGGGCCAGCTGCTCCGAGGAGGCCGGGTTCTGACCGGTGTGCAGGTTGCGGTCGTGCACGGTGTGCACCGACCACGGGTCGGCGGCCGTGTAGTCGGCGCCGAGCTCGACGAGGCGGTTCTCCAGCAGCCAGGGGGCCTTGGCCGCGAGTCCGGCCTGGGTCTCCTCGGCGTTGCTGAAGCCGGTCATGCGGTAGCCGGCGAACGGCCAGCTGCCGTCCTCCCGGCGGGCGGGAAGCAGCGCGGCGGGCGCGTGGCACAGGACGGCGACCTGGGTGCCGGAGTCCAGGGCGGAGGTGAGCAGCCGGCCGGACACCTCGCTGACGGCCAGGTCCTCCATGGGGCCGTGGCCGCCGGGATAGAAGACGACGTCGTACGACGTGGGCACGACGTCCTCCAGCCGGGCCGGGATGCGCAGCGTCTCGTCGATCGAGGCGAGGTAGGAGGCGACGGCGTCGGCCTGCTCCTGGCCGCCGTTGGCCTCGGCGGCGAGGCTGGCGCTGTCCACGGTGGGGGCGACGCCGCCGGGCGTGGCGATCGTGATGTCGAAGCCGGCCTGCGCGAAGACGCGGTGCGGGGCGGCGAGCTCCTCGGCCCAGAAGCCGGTCGGGTGGGCGGTGCCGTCGTTGAGGGTCCAGTGGTCGGCACCGGTGAGGACGAAGAGTACGGAGGGCATGACGGGGTGCTCCCTACGAGACGCGAGACGTGAGACGCGTGAACATGAAGCTTGATATGCTCAAGCAACACTGTTCATGTAACGGGTTAAAGTTGAGCATGTCAAATGAATGCGGGTGTGTGGCGGACAGCGTCCGGGCCTCCGGACCGCGCGTACCGAACGAAGGATGACCGACCATGACGAAGGAACCGGCACCCCGCGCCGTCCCTACGCCGGACGAACTGCTGGAACCCCTCGCGGTCGTCGTCCGCGGTCACCACGACGACCTCACGGCCGTCGCCGGCCGCCACGGCCTCAGCACCTCGCAGGCCCGGGCGCTGATCGCCCTCAACGAACCCATGCCCATGAGCGCGCTGGCCAGTCATCTGGTGTGCGACGCCTCCAACGCCACCGGCCTCATCGGCCGCATGGAGACCCGCGGCCTGGTGACGCGCACCCCGGCCCCCGGCGACCGCCGCTCCAAGGTGGCCTCCCGCACGACGGAGGGCACCGAGCTGGCGCATCGCATCCGCTCCGAGATGCGTGTGGTGCACGGCGCCCTGGAGGCCCTCACGCCCGAGGAGCGCACGGCCCTGCTGCCCCTGCTCGACCGGCTGGGGCGCCTGCTGTCCTCATGACGTCACGACGTCATGAGGAGGGCGTCAGGAAGCCGCGGGCGGGGCCTGGTCGTCGGGACCGGTACCGCTCTCGCGACGCTTGATCTCGTCCTCACGGCGGCGCAGGTCTGCCTCCCAGTCCTTGAGGAGCGACTCGTCCTTCTTCGTCCCGTCCTTCTCGCTCTCGTCCTTCAGCGACTTGAGGAAGTCCGGATTGTCGTCGGGTGCCACCCACGTGGTGCGGCGCCCGCGGTGCCACTCCGAGGGGGTGCGGCCGCCGTCCGGCGCGTTGCGCACCTTGCCCGCGGCGAGCCAGACGACCGGTCCGACGATCCAGAACAGCAGGATGATGAAGACCCAGGCCACCTTCGGCAGGTGCTTGGCCTCGTCCTCCGGAGTGTTCAGACAGTCGATGAACGCGAAGATCGTCAGCGCCAGCGGCAGAAGAAAGATCAGGGCCCTGAGCATGGTGCAAGATCTCCCGAGGTGAGGTGAGGAGGCGCACTGACCGCCCCCGGTGACGGGCCCAGGGTAGCCGGTGTCCGATACTGAACGTTATGGCTTACGACGATCTTCGCTCCCTGCTCCGGGCTCTGGAGCGCGAGGGCGATCTCAAGCGCATCAAGGCCGAGGTCGACCCCTATCTGGAGGTCGGCGAGATCGTCGACCGTGTCAACAAGGCGGGCGGCCCCGCGCTGCTCTTCGAGAACGTCAAGGGCGCGTCCATGCCCCTGGCCATGAACGTCTTCGGGACCGACCGGCGGCTGCTCAAGGCCCTCGGGCTGAAGTCCTACGCCGAGATCAGCGACAAGATCGGCGGGCTCCTCAAGCCGGAGCTGCCGCAGGGGTTCGTCGGCATCCGCGAGGCGTTCGGGAAGCTCGGCGCGGTGACCCACCTGCCGCCGAAGAAGGTGAAGTCCGACAGCGCCCCCGTCCAGGAAGTCGTCCTGACCGGCGACGACGTGGACCTGGACCAGCTGCCCGCGCTCTTCACCTGGCCCGGGGACGGCGGCTCCTTCTTCAATCTGGGCCTCACGCACACCAAGGACCCCGAGTCGGGCATCCGCAACCTCGGGCTCTACCGGCTGCAGCGCCACGACAAGCGCACCATCGGGATGCACTGGCAGATCCACAAGGACAGCCGCAACCACTACCAGGTGGCTGCCAGGCGCGGAGAGAAGCTGCCCGTCGCCATCGCCTTCGGCGCGCCGCCCGCGGTCACGTACGCCTCGACCGCGCCGCTGCCGGGGGACATCGACGAGTACCTCTTCGCCGGCTTCGTCCAGGGCAAGCGGATCGAGATGGTCGACTGCAAGACCGTCCCGCTCCAGGTTCCCGCGCAGGCGGAGGTCGTCATCGAGGGCTGGCTCGAACCGGGCGAGATGCTGCCCGAGGGGCCGTTCGGCGACCACACCGGCTTCTACACCCCGCAGGAGCCCTTCCCCGCGCTGACGATCGACTGCGTGACGATGCGGAAGCGTCCGCTGCTCCAGTCGATCGTGGTGGGACGGCCGCCCACCGAGGACGGTCCGCTGGGGCGGGCGACCGAGCGTTTCTTCCTGCCCCTGCTCAAGATCATCGTCCCGGACATCGTGGACTACCACCTGCCCGAGGCGGGTGGCTTCCACAACTGCGCGATCGTCTCGATCGACAAGAAGTACCCGAAGCACGCCCAGAAGGTCATGAGCGCCATCTGGGGGGCGCACATGATGTCGCTGACCAAGCTGATCGTGGTCGTGGACTCCGACTGCGACGTCCACGATCTGCACGAGGTCGCCTGGCGGGCGCTCGGGAACACCGACTACGCGCGTGACCTGACGGTCGCCGAAGGCCCGGTCGACCATCTCGACCACGCCTCCTACCAGCAGTTCTGGGGTGGCAAGGCGGGCATCGACGCGACGCGCAAGCTGCCCGAGGAGGGGTACACGCGGGACGGGGGCTGGCCGGAGATGGTCGAGTCCGACCCGGAGACGGCGGCGAAGGTCGACCGCCGGTGGAAGGAGTACGGCCTGTGAGTGCATCGGCCTCGGCGGGGGCTGTCCCGCAGCCGCGCGGCAAGTCCCGCGCGTTCCTGCGGCTGGTGATGATCGAGCATTCGGTCTTCGCGCTGCCCTTCGCCTACATCGCCGCGCTGACCGCGATGTTCCGGGTGGACGGGAAGATCCACTGGGGCACGCTCCTGCTCGTGACCATCGCGATGGTCGGGCTGCGTACGTTCGCCATGGCCGCCAACCGGATCATCGACCGGGAGATCGACGCCCGCAATCCGCGTACGGAGGGCCGGGAGCTCGTGACCGGCGCCGTCACGGTGCGGTCCGCGTGGACGGGGGCGATCGTGGCCCTCGCCTTCTTCCTCGGCGCCGCCGCCCTGCTGAACCCCCTCTGTCTGGTGCTGGCACCGGTCGCCGTGGTGCCGATGGTCGTCTACCCGTACGGCAAGCGGTTCACGAACTTCCCGCACGCGATCCTGGGCCTCGCCCAGGCCATCGGCCCGATCGGTGCCTGGCTGGCGGTGACCGGGAGCTGGTCGTGGGACGCGGTGATCCTGGGGCTGGCCGTCGGTGTCTGGATCGGCGGCTTCGACCTGATCTTCGCCTGCCAGGACGTGCGGGCCGACCGGGCCCACGGAGTGCTCTCCTTCCCCGCGCGCTTCGGGATCCCGGCCGCACTCTGGGGTGCGCGGGTCTGCCACGTGGTGACGACCGGGCTGCTGGTGTGGTTCGGGCTGGCGACGGACGCGGAGATCTTCTACTGGATCGGCATGGTGATCGTCGCCGTGGCCTTCGTGTACGAGCACCGGGTCGTGCGGCCGCACGACCTGTCCCGGCTCAACCGCGCCTTCTTCTCGGTCAACGGCTTCATCGGGATCGCGCTCTTCGCCTGCGCCCTGCTCGACCTGCTGGTGCGCGGCCTCACACCGTGACGTAGCCCTCGGGCTCCTTCGGGCGACGGGGCCGGCGGAAGAGGAACGCCGCCGCCACCCCGCCCACGAGCCCGAAGAGGTGGCCCTGCCAGCTGATGCCGGAGTCGGTCGGCAGCACGCCCCAGAGCAGGGAGCCGTAGACCGCGGCCACGATCACGCCGACGACGATGTCCAGCGGGCTGCGGTCCACGAAGCCGCGGACCAGCAGATAGCCGAGCAGGCCGAAGACCACGCCCGATGCCCCGAGGGTGACCGTGTCCGGTGGCGCGGTGAGCCAGACGCCGAGACCGCTCGTCACGATCACCACGAGGACCACGGACGCGAACCTCGCCGCCCCGCCCAGCGCGGCTATGAAGCCCAGGACCAGCAGCGGGACGCTGTTGGACGCCACGTGTTCCCAGCCGCTGTGCAGAAACGCCGACGGCACGATGTCGGCCAGCTCCGCGGGCTCGCGCGGGCTGATGCCGTGGGTGTCGAGGGAGTGGCCCGTCGCCGTGTCGATGCCCTCCAGCAGCCACAGGAGCGCGATCCAGGCGAGCATCACCGCGCCGGCGGTGACGGCCCGTGCGGTGGCGCTCGCGCGTGTGCCCTTCATGGTCACCCCCTGTTCATGGCCGTTCTCTCATCCGTTGCAACGTCCGAGGGCCCTGACTCGGTTCCTGGAGCGGGGTGCCGGATAGGCTCGGCGATGTGAGAGCCGGGATTTCGATGAGTCAGACGCAGCGCAGGCCTTGGATTGTCGGGGTATCGGGCGCATCGGGCACGCCCTTCGCTGCCTCGGTGCTACGCGGACTGCTGGCCGCGGGGGAGAGTGTCGATCTGGTGGTCAGCCGTGCCTCACGGCTGACGCTGCTGGACGAGACGGGGATCGCCTTCCGTGACGCCCACTGGCAGGAGGACCTGCGGAACTGGCTGGCGCGGGGCGCGGACGGGAAGCCGGACACCTTCGGGCCCGACATCGGCGGAGTGCGCCACTGGGCGGCCGGAGACCTGGCGGCCGGGCCGTCCTCGGGGTCGTATCCGGCGAAGGGGATGCTGATCGTCCCGGCGTCGACGGCGTGTGTGGCCGGGGTGGCGCTCGGGCTCTCGAAGGACCTGCTCCAGCGGGCCGCGAGCGTGACGCTCAAGGAGCGGCGGAAGCTGGTCGTGACCGTGCGCGAGACCCCGCTCAGCGGCTCGACGCTGAAGCAGATGGTCGCGCTCGACGAGGCGGGCGCCGTGGTGCTGCCCGCCTCTCCGGCGTTCTACGCGGGGGCGACGCACATCCAGGACCTGGTGGACTTCGTCGCCGGGCGGGTGCTGGACGCGGCGGGAGTGCCGCACCAGCTGTACCGCCGGTGGGAGGGGGAGCTCGGTGGCGCCTCCCGGGACTGAACCGGCCGGGTCAGCGCTTCTTGCGGCCCAGGAGAGGGGTGCGGGTGCGGTCGGCCCGGTGGGCGGTGGCGGACTGGTGGGCACGCGAGCGGTTGGCCAGGTCCTGCATCTCGCGCATCCGGGCGTAGGCCATCTCGATCGTGTACACGGTGAAGTCACTCCTGAAGATTCGAAAGCTTTTCTTGGATGATGAAGAACATTTGCAGGGTCTGACCCTGTCACGCCTTAGATTCTACACGTAAGCTTGCGGTACTGTTGAACAATGGAAGGTTCCAGTCATATGGACGCGGTGGACAGGCAGCTCATCCAGGCCCTCAGAGAGAACGGCAGGGCCTCGTACGCCGAGCTGGGACGGCTCGTAGGGCTCTCCGGGCCCAGCGTCACCGACCGCATCAACCGGCTCGAAACCGCCGGCGTCATCACCGGTTACCGCGCGACCGTCGACGCCGCCTCGCTGGGGCTCGGCGTCACCGCGCTGATCGGCATCTCCCTCTCCGACGCCGCCGACCACGAGGACGTCGCGCACCGGCTGAAGGACCTCGCCGAGATCGAGGACTGCTGGTTCATCGCGGGCGACGACTCGTTCATGCTCAAGGTGCGGGTGGGTGACGTGGACGGCCTGGAGAGGACGATCCGCAGGCTCAGCGGCACGAGGGGCGTGTCCCGGACCCGTACGACGGTGGTGCTCTCCACCAAGTGGGAGAACCGGGTGGGGGAGCTCCCCGAGGAGGAGTGACGCGGAGCGGCGGCGGAGGTCCCCCCGCGGGGGAGGGCGGGGGTCCTCCACCGGAAGGGCGGGGGAGTAACGTGGGCCGTCTGATCTGTTACACGGAGATATGGGAGGCGCCCTAGTGGACGCGGGACTCAAGCGCGAGCTGGAGGAGAAGGTCCGGGCCGGCGAGCGGCTGACCCGCGAGGACGGGATCGCGCTCTACGAGTCCGACGACCTCGCATGGCTCGGCGGGCTGGCCCACGAGGTGCGTACGAGGAAGAACGGCGACGTCGTCCACTTCAACGTCAACCGCCACCTCAACATGACCAACGTGTGCACCGCGTCCTGCGCGTACTGCTCGTTCCAGCGCAAGCCGGGCGAGAAGGACGCGTACACCATGCGCATCGAGGAGGCCGTCCGCCTCGCGAAGGCGATGCAGGGCGAGAACCTCACCGAGCTGCACATCGTCAACGGGCTGCACCCCACCCTGCCGTGGCGCTACTACCCGCGATCGCTCAGCGCGCTCAAGGAAGCTCTGCCGGAGGTGGCGCTCAAGGCGTTCACGGCGACGGAGATCCACCACTTCGAGACGATCTCGGGGCTCTCCGCCTCCGAGATCCTCGACGAGCTGATCGAGGCCGGTCTGGAGTCCCTGACCGGCGGCGGCGCGGAGATCTTCGACTGGGAGGTCCGCCAGCACATCGTCGACCACAGCACCCACTGGGAGGACTGGTCGCGCATCCACCGCCTCGCGCACGAGAAGGGTCTCAAGACCCCGGCGACGATGCTGTACGGGCACATCGAGGAGCCCCGTCACCGCGTCGACCACGTGTTGCGGCTGCGGGAGATGCAGGACGAGACCGGCGGCTTCCAGGTCTTCATCCCGCTGCGCTACCAGCACGACTTCGTGGACATGAAGGACGGCAAGGTCCGTAACACCCTCCAGGCGCGGACGTCGATGGCGACCGGCGCCGAGGCCCTCAAGACCTTCGCCGTCTCGCGTCTGCTCTTCGACAACGTCCCGCACGTCAAGGTGTTCTGGGTGATGCACGGAGTGCAGACGGCGCAGCTCGCGCTCCAGCACGGTGCGGACGACATGGACGGCTCGGTCGTCGAGTACAAGATCACGCACGACGCCGACGACTACGGCACCCCGAACAAGCTCGGCCGCGAGGACCTGCTGGACCTCATCCGGGACGCGGGCTTCCGGCCCGTGGAGCGCAACACCCGGTACGAGATCCTGCGCGAGTACCCGGGTCCGGACGCCGGCCGGCGCGAGACGCCGCAGCCGATGCGGGTCTGAGGTTCCGCCCGTCGGGCACCGGGTGCGGGTGCCCGAGGCGTCCCGTTGTCCGGAAGCCCCGGCCCGCCGTCCCCGGGCCGGGGCTTTCTCGCGTGGTGGACGCGGTTTGAAGAGCACTTCTCGTAATAGTTAATCTGCGTGCATGGCGCTTACCTTCACCGTGGACCCCACATTCGACCGGCCCCTGCGGGACGGGATCACCGCGCTCTGGACCGACGTCAGCAACGCGGGCGGAGCCGTCGGCTTCGTGCCGCCCGTCACCGAGGACGATGTCCGGCCCGAACTGGTCAAACACCTCGCCGCGATGGCCGAGGGCCGCACCCACCTCGTCATCGGCCGCGACGAGGACGGCACGGTCGCCGCCACCGCCTTCCTCATCCACAACACCCACCGGCTGATGCGGCACTGGATCGGCGCCTACACGGTGATGGTCCACCCGCGCCACCAGGGCAAGGGCTTCGGCCGCGCCCTGATGGCGGCCACGGCCGACGCCGCCCAGGGGCTGGACGGCATCGACGCCATCCGGCTCACCTGCCGCGGCGGCACCGGGGCGGACCGCTTCTACGCCTCCTGCGGATACAAGGAGGTGGGCCGGGTCCCGAACGCCATCCGGGTCTCCGAGGACGACTACCGCGACGACGTCATCATGCTGCTCCCGCTCTTCCGGTAGGCCTCCGATAGGAGTGCGGGGAGCAACCCAGCGAACTGATCGAATTCGGGGCATGCTTCACTGGTCGGGCAGGATTCCAGACTGCACGACCGCAGGAACGTCGGACGTAGAGAGAAGGCCAGCCGTGTCCGCTGCCAAGCCGAGCGCAACGATCCGGTACACCGCCATGCGCCTGCTGATTTTCGTGGGCTGCTTCTTCGTCGCCGGCGTGGCGGTCCACTTCGGCGTGCTGCCCTCGGGCGTCGGCGGATCCAACGTCGTCTGGGTCCTCCTGCTCGGCCTGCTGCTGTCCGCACCCCTCAGCTTCATCCTGCTGCGCAAGCAGCGCGACGAGATGTCCGAGCAGATCGTCTCGTCGGTCGACCGGACCAAGGCCAGGCTCGAGGCGAACCGCACCCGCGAGGACAGTGTCGCCCGGTAGGCGCCGCGTAAGCTTCCTCACACCCGCACTTCGTACGAAACGAGCCCCGGACCGGAGCAGCCGCTCCCGGACCGGGGCTTCGGCGTGTCCGGGACCCCCGAGGGCAGAGTTGATCAAGAAGTGGACCTTTGAGGTTCTCAAAGTTGCAGTGTTAACGTATTCGACATGATGACCGCAGTGCGCACCCGTCACGCCTTGGGCGTCCCGCTCGTGGCGCGCCTGCACATCGATCTCTGCCGCTGTATGTCCGCGGTCTGTTGCCGCAGCGTCTGACCGGCATCATGCAGCGGCGCCGCCCCTGACGCGGGCGCCGCACCCCCGTCCCCCTGTTCGACCGCACGACCGTACGTCTGTCTCCGTACGTCCCGATGCGTCACATCTGGAGTGTGTCCGTGTCCGCGAATTCCGCGTCCCCCGCCGAGACCGAAGCCGGCAAGCCGTCCGGTTCCGGTTTCCGCCTGCCCAGCATTCCGTTCTGGATACAGATAGTCGCCGGTCTGGTACTCGGCGTGCTGCTCGGCTGGATCACCCGCAGCTTCGAGATCGGCTGGCTCTACACCACGCTCGACCAGGTCGGCCACATCTTCGTCCAGCTGCTGAAGCTGGCCGTCGCGCCCCTCGTCTTCTTCGCGATCCTGGTCTCGATCACCAACCTGCGCAAGGTCAACAACGCCGCGAGGCTGGCGACCCGCACGCTGCTCTGGTTCATGATCACCTCGTTGATCGCCGTCGCCATCGGCCTCGCGATCGGCCTGGTCACCAACCCGGGCGCCGGTACCGGCCTCACCCCGAAGGACGGCGCCAAGCCCGAGAGCGCCGGTTCCTGGCTCGACTTCCTCACCGGCATCATCCCCACCGACGTCATCACGCCGTTCACCGAACTGAACGTCCTGCAGATCGTCTTCATGGCAGCCGTCGCCGGTATCGCCGCGCTCCAGCTCGGTGAGAAGGCCGCGCCGATCCTCTCCTTCAGCGAGTCGATCCTGGCGCTCCTGCAGAAGGCTCTGTGGTGGGTCATCCGCCTCGCCCCCATCGGCACCGTCGGCCTCATCGGCTACGCCATCGCCGACTACGGCTGGGACCTGATCGGCAAGTACGCCACCTTCACCGCGGACGTCTACATCGGCTGCGCCCTGGTCATGTTCGGCGTCTACCCGCTGCTGCTCGCCACGGTCGCCAAGGTCAGCCCGCTGCAGTTCTTCAAGGGTGCCTGGCCCGCGATCCAGCTGGCCTTCGTCTCCCGCTCCTCGGTCGGCACCATGCCGGTCACCCAGCAGGTCACCGAGCGCCTCGGCGTCCCGAAGGAGTACGCCTCCTTCGCGGTCCCGTTCGGCGCCACGACCAAGATGGACGGCTGCGCCGCGATCTACCCGGCGCTGGCGGCGATCTTCATCGCGCAGATCTTCGACGTCCAGCTGGGCATCGGTGACTACATCCTGATCGCGTTCGTCTCGGTCATCGGCTCGGCGGCCACCGCCGGCCTCACCGGCGCCACGGTCATGCTGACCCTCACCCTGTCGACCCTGGGCCTCCCGCTGGAGGGTGTGGGCCTGCTGCTCGCCATCGACCCGATCCTGGACATGATGCGCACCGCCACGAACGTGGCGGGACAGGCTCTGGTCCCGGTGATCGTCGCGGCCCGCGAGAAGATCCTCGACCACGACGCGTACAACTCCGCGTCGGCCTCCCCGGTCGTGGCGCCCGAGGTCCGCGACGCGGAGCCGAAGGGCGTCCCCGTAACGGCCTAGCGACACCGCGCCCCGCGCGAATAACCGCCCCGTCCCCGGCTCCCGCCGGGGGCGGGGCGGTTTCGTGCGTCCGGGTCAGGTGCCCAGTACGTCCATGAGGTGGTCGTCCAGTTCGGCGACGAAGTTCTCACGACGCCAGGGGCGGAGCTCGGTCCGCGCGCGGCGCAGGCGGATGGCCGGGACGCGCCCGCCGGTGGTGACCGCCGCCAGCACGCATTCATGCAGGAGGTCGGCGGCCGAGCGGGGATCGCCCATCTTGATCCGGGCGAGCGCCTGATCCGTCGTCACGATCGTACCGGCCGCATCTGCGTGTCGGGGACGGCGAGCAGCCGTGGCCCGGCACGGGGCCGATGGACCGGCTGATCGCGACCTGCGCTCTCCGGTACGTCCCACATGCCCTCGTCCGGCAGGTCAGGACCGGCGGCGTCGTCGTCGCCCCGCTCGCGCGGGACTTCTGGTCCGGCGCCCTGGTCCGGCTCCAGGTCCAGGAGGACGGCTCCGCGCTCGGGCCCTTCTGCGGTGGTGCGTCGTACATGCCGATGCGGGCCCACCGTGCCGGCCCGCATCAGGTCGACGGAGCGGGGGGCCGGGCTCGCGCCGCGGGCGTGGATCCGGCCCGGCTCCTCACGCTCGGGTTCGCGCTGTACGCCGGGGCCCGGCTGCCCGGCGTACGCCTCACCCACCAGCGAACCGCCGAGGGCGCCCAGGTGTGGGTGACCCGCGCGGACGGGGCTGCTGCTACGGCCGCGACCGGAGGGGAGGTCCGGCAGTACGGCCCCGGGCTCCTCTGGGAGGACATCGAGCAGACCTGGCTGGAGTACGAGGCCCTCGGCCGGCCCGGTCACGACCAGTTCGGGTTGACCGTGACCGACCGGGGGCAGCGCGTCCGGCTCCGCGATCCGCACGTGGTGATCGAGGCTGTCCGGGTCTGAGGACGGACGGGCCCCGGTTCGAGTCAGGGGTTGTTGAAGACCACCTCGGGATTGCCCGGCGTCGGGCCGTCCAGGAGCCGCTGGTGCCGGCCCTTCAGGTGCTGGTCGAGGAAGGCGGCGACGTAGGTCCGGGTGATCCCCGTCGAGCGGGCACCGGAGAGGGGGGCCGTGGGGTCCACCGGGAGGCCCGCCTGCTCGGCCAGGTACGGGGTGTCGGTGAAGGTGAAGTGCCCCGAGTCCTTGACGGTCAGCCAGCGCTTCCAGCCGTCCAGTTGCTTCCAGCCGTCGTTCCAGGAGGTGTCCGTGGTGCCGGGCCTGTGGCGGGCGTCGGTGCCCAGCATCATGAACGGGCGGCCGCCCAGGCCGGTGGCCGGGATCTCCTCGAAGAAGGTGCCGTCCATGTTGATCCCGGCGTCCACGCGGGAGTCGGCGAGCATCGTGGAGGCTGCCGCGCTGCCGCCGATGGAATGGCCGACTGCCGCGACCCGGCGCGGGTCGATCATGCGGGCGTGGTCCCGGACGGGACGGTGGCCGGTCAGCCGGTCCAGTACGAAGGCGAGGTCGGCGGCCCGCCCGGTGGAGACCCTCTTCCGCAGTGCCCGTGCCGCCGCCTCGTCCGGTGTGGCGTTGTCCGCGTCGCAGGCGGCGCAGGTGAGTATCCGCCCACCGGGGAAAGAGGTCCCGGTGGACTCGTACGCGTGGTCCACGCTCGCCACGACGTAGCCCCGGCTCGCGAGGTCCTCGGCGAGGGAGGTCAGAGTGGCGCGCGGTGTGCCGAAGCCGGGGGAGAGCAGTACCAGGGGGAACCGGCCCGGGGCGGGGCGGGCGTCCAGGCGGGCGTGGGTGGTGGCGGAACTGACGGCGGTGGCGGGCACGACGTCCTCCAGCCCGCGCTGCACCAGCATGAGCCGCGCTTCCTCCGTGCTCATGTACGGGGCGGAGGCGCCGGTGCTGCCGGGGCGGGCGGGGTGGTGGAGCGACACCATCAGCTCCCGGGCCCCCGCCGCAGGGACCCAGGGGTCGGTGCGGCTGCGGTCCACGAGGTGCAGCACCTCGGCTCCGACGGCGTACGGTCCGGTGGGGTGCGGCAGTTCGAGTGCGGCGGCGGTCGCGGTCGGAGCGGATGTCCTCGCGGGGCCCGATAACGCGTGGGCGGTGGCGACGGGTGGGGCCAGGAGGAGCATGGTGGTGAGGGCGGCAGCGGCCATCGTGGATACGCGTGGTCTGATCGTCATGTACGGGACACTAGACGGCGGAATCGGGCGAAAGCATCGGTCCGAGGTGTGACCCCCGTAGGGGACCAGGGATGTACGAAGCGCCGCTCCATGGTCCTGTGGGACGACTGCCGGCCAGGGCGGGCCTCGCCGTCTCCCGTCCGCACGGTGGGCCGCGCCGTACTCTTACCGGGGAGTTCGCAGCGGGGGGTGGGAGGGACGTCTGACGTGAGTGCAGTGAAGAGCAAACGCATGCCGCGCGCGGTGCGTGAGCAGCAGATGATGGACGCGGCCGTGCGGACGTTCGCGCAGCGTGGTTACCGGGCCGCCTCGATGGACGAGATCGCCGAACTGGCCGGTGTGTCCAAGCCCTTGGTCTACCTGTATCTGAACTCCAAGGAGGAGCTCTTCACCGCGTGCATCCGCCGCGAGTCGAAAGCGCTGGTGGAAGCCGTGCAGGCAGGGGTGGAGCCGGGGCTTCCGGCCGATCGGCAACTGTGGTCGGGGCTGCGGGCGTTCTTCACGCACACCGCGGAGAACCCGGACGGCTGGGCCGTGCTGCACCAGCAGGCCAGCTCGCACGGGGAGCCGTTCGTCAGCGAGGTGGGAGCGCTGCGCAAGGAGATCGTTGCGTTCGTGACGGGTCTGATCGGTGCGGCGGCGCGTGAGGCGCACCGCGATCGCACGCTGCCCGACCGGGATGTGGCGGGGCTCGCACAGGCGCTGGTGGGGGCGGCGGAGGCGCTCGCCGGATGGGCGAACGCCACTCCCGGCGTCTCGGCCAAGGAGGCCGCCACCACCCTGATGAACTTCTCGTGGGCCGGCCTGGAGAACCTCATGCACGGGCGTGGCTGGCAGTCCCGGGGGGACTGAGGGCTCATACCTCCCGGGTCACGCGGCCGGTGAGGTGGACGCGGCTGCCGCCCCGCACCTGGAAGGCGACGCCGTCGGCTGCGTAGGTGACGGTGGACGGCAGGGGGACGGGGGCCCTGAAGTCCGCCCGCACGGAACGGATCCGGCCCGGCTCATCCGCAGCGTTCCCGCCTCCGGCCTCCGCCAGGCAGCGGGCCACGGTCCACATCCCGTGTGCGATGTGCCGGGGGAAGCCGAAGAGGCGTGCCGTCACGGGGTGCAGGTGGATGGGGTTGCGGTCACCCGAAGCGGCTCCGTACCGCCGCCCGAGGCCGGCGGGCAGCCGCCACTCGGCGACGGCGGGCAGCTCCGGGGGCGCGGCCGGTGGGGCGGGGGGCGTGGCCGGTGGAGTCGTCGCCGCTCCGGTCGGGTGGCGGGACAGGTATCCGCTGCGGGACTCCCAGACGAGTTCGCCCGCGAGGCGCGCCTCGGTCACCACCGTGACCTCGGTGCCGCGGCGGTGTGGCGACAAGCCGGCCGCGTACACGGTGAGTTCGAGCTCGTCCGTGGGGTGCAGCGCCCGGTGCCCGGTGATCTCGATCCAGGTGTGGACCAGTCCCAGAACCGGCAGAGGGAAGTCGTGGGCCGTCATCAGCCGCATGGCGGCCGGGAAGCCCAGCACGTGCGGATAGGTGAGCGGCAGCGGGCCGGATTCGGCGAAGCCGCAGACCCTGCTGTAGGCGGCGAGCGGGCCGGGCGGGACGCGTCCGGGTGGGAGTATCTCGCGGCCGGCCGGCAGCGTGGCGCCGGGGCGTCCGGCTCGCTTGAAGGGGGAGGTGACGGCTCCGCGGACGAGGGACATGCTCAGGCCGGTCATGGTCACGCCCCCAGCAGGCTCTGGCCGCAGACCCGTACGACCTGGCCGTTGACGGCGCCGGACGCGGGCTGGGCGAACCAGGCGGTGGTCTCGGCGACGTCGACCGGCAGCCCGCCCTGGGAGAGGGAGTTCATGCGGCGTCCTGCCTCCCGGATGAAGAGGGGCACGGCAGCCGTCATCCTGGTCTCGATGAAGCCGGGTGCGACCGCGTTGACGGTGACGCCGTGCTCGGCCGCGGCGCGGGGGGCGAGGGAGCGGACCAGGCCGATGATGCCGGCCTTGCTGGCCGCGTAGTTGGTCTGGCCGTCGTTGCCCGCTATCCCGGCGATGGAGGCGGTGGCGACGATCCGGCCACCGCGGTTCACGGTGCCCGCCTCCAGCAGGGCGTCCGTGGTGCGAAGGACGCTGTCGAGGTTGACGTCGATGACCGAGGCCCAGCGGTCGGCCGGCATGTTGGCGAGCCGCCGGTCCCTGGTGATGCCCGCGTTGTGGACGAGGACGTCGAGGCCGCCCGGGGCGGCCGCGGCGATCAGGTCGGCGGCGTCGGGTGCGGTGATGTCCAGCGGCAGGGCGGTGGCTCCCAGCCGGTCGGCGGTGCGCACGAGTTCCTCCTGGGCCTGTGGGACGTCCAGGCAGATCACCCGGGCGCCGTCCCGGGCGAGGACGGAGGCGACGGACGCTCCGATGCCGCGCGCCGCGCCGGTGACCAGTGCGGTGCGCCCGGACAGCGGCGCCGCCCAGTCGGCCACCTCGCCAGGCGCGTCGGCGGTGAACTCGACGACCTGGCCGCTGACGTACGCCGAGCGGGGGGACAGCAGGAAGCGGAGCGTGGACTCGGCCGAGGCGGCACTCGCCCCTGGGGCGAGCCGCAGCAGCTGCGCGGTGGCACCCCGGCCGATCTCCTTGCCGAGCGAGCGTACGAACCCTTCGAGAGCCTGCTGGGCCGCCGCCTGGTGGTGGTCGTCGGCGGACGGTGTGGTGCCGATGACCACGACACGGCCGCCGCCGGCCAGTGACCGTACGACAGGGTGGAGAGCGGCGTGTACGTCGGCGAGCCCGGCGGCCGTGGTGACGCCGGTGGCGTCCAGGACGACGGCGGCGGGGCGTTCGGCCTGTCCGGTGACCTTCAGGCCGGTCGAGGCGAGCACCGGGCCGAGGGTGTCCGAGTGGTCGGAGTCACCTGCCGTGAGGTGGAGCAACGGCCCTTCGAGGGAAGGGGTTTCCAGTGTCCAGCGGCGCAGCGGCGCGGGCTGCGGCAGGCCGAGCCTGCGGCTCAGGAAGCGGCCGGGTGCTGTGCCGGTGAAGTGCAGATAGCGATCGGCCATTGTCTGGACTCCTGCTCGGTCGTAGATTTACTCCAGAGTAAGGTTACTCAAGGGTCAGGAGTTGTCGAGATGAGTTGGTCGAGTTGATTCCCCTCGCACTTCCGCAGCCGCGCCGGGTCGCGGTCATCGGTGGCAGTCGTATTCCGTTCGCCCGCTCGGACGGCCCGTACGCGCGGGCGTCGAACCAGGACATGCTGACCGCCGCGCTGGACGGACTCGTCGAGCGCTTCGGCCTGCGGGGGCAGCAGGTCGGTGAGTTCGTGGCCGGCGCGGTCCTCAAGCACAGCCGGGACTTCAATCTGGCCCGTGAGACCGTCCTGGGCTCCGCCCTCGACCCGTGTACCCCCGCGTACGACATCCAGCAGGCGTGCGGCACCGGCCTGCAGGCCGTCGTCGCCGCGGCCAACAAGATCGCGCTCGGCGCGGTCGACTCGGCGATCGCCGGAGGCGCCGACACCACGAGCGACGCTCCACTCGGCGTCAACGACAAGCTCCGCAGAATCCTGCTGGAGGCGCGCCGCGCCCGGTCGACGGGCGCCCGGATCAAGGCGCTGGCGGCCGCCCGCCCCAGCCACCTCGTCCCGGACATCCCGCGCAACGCCGAACCCCGCACCGGGCTTTCGATGGGCGAGCACGCCGCGGTCACCGCCCGTAAGTGGGGCGTGGCCCGCGAGGACCAGGACCTGCTGGCCGCCACCAGCCACCAGCGGCTCGCCGCGGCGTACGAGCGGGGCTTCCTGGACGACCTCGTCGTCCCGTACCTCGGCCTGGACCGTGACCAGAACCTGCGCCCAGGCTCCACGGTGGAGAAACTCGCCACGCTGAAGCCGGTGTTCGGCGCCGGACACCCCGACGCGACGATGACCGCGGGCAACTCGACCCCGCTCACCGACGGCGCCGCCACCGTGCTGCTGGCGAGCGAGGAGTGGGCCGAGGAGCACGGGCTGGAGCCGCTGGCGTATCTGTCCCTCTACGAGACGGCCGCCGTGGACTACGTCGACGGCGAGGACGGGCTACTGATGGCGCCCGCGTACGCCGTACCGCGCATGCTGGAGCGTGCCGGGCTGACCGTGGAGGACTTCGACCTCTTCGAGATCCACGAGGCCTTCGCCTCCCAGGTCCTCGCGACCCTCGCCTCCTGGGAGGGGCAGGGCCTCGCCCCCGTCGACAGGGACAGGCTGAACGTGGCCGGATCCTCCCTCGCCACCGGCCACCCCTTCGCCGCGACGGGTGCCCGGATCGTGGCGACCCTGGCGAAGCTCCTCGCGGAGCGGGGCGCGCCCGGCAGGGGCCTGATCTCGGTCTGCGCCGCGGGCGGCCAAGGCGTCACCGCCATCCTTGAACGCCCCTGACCCGTCCCCCGGCCGCACCTTTGCACATCCGAACGTGAACGACCCCGCGCACCCAGCAGCCGCCTCGGCGCCGGACCCCAGGACGGGCCCGGCGCCGGACCCCATGTCGAGGAGCCGATCGTGTCCACGCCCGAACCCGCCGCCGTACCCGCCGCGCCCACCGCTCCCGTCCTGGTCGAGCCGACCATGGTCCGGTCGGCCGACGGCACCGTACGGGAGGTCTCCGTGCCGCCGCTCGCGCCGACCGTGCGGCGGGGCTCGCTCGCCGAGATCCCCTTCGACAACGCCCGGGAGGCCCCCTCCGAGGCGGTCCTCAGCCGTAAGCAGGGGGACGGCAGCTGGCTGGACGTGACCGCCGACGCATTCGCCGCGGAGGTGACGGCCGTCGCCAAGGGCCTGATCGCGGAGGGCCTCCAGCGCGGTGACCGGGTCGCGATCATGGCCCGTACGACCTACGAGTGGACGCTGCTCGACTTCGCGTCCTGGGCGGCCGGGCTGGTCACCGTTCCCGTCTACCCCACCTCCTCGGCCTTCCAGACGCGCTGGATCCTCCAGGACTCCGGGGCCGTCGCCTGCGCCGTGGAGACGAAGGAACAGGGCCGGCTGGTCAGTCAGGAGCGGCAGCAGCTCGGGGACCTCGTCCACCTCTGGCAGTTCGACACGGGCGCCATAGGCCGGCTGAAGACGCTCGGTAAGGACGTCCCCGACGCGGTCGTCGCCGCTCGTCGCGGCTCACTGGAACCGGACAGCCCCGCCACGCTCATCTACACCTCGGGCACCACCGGCCGGCCCAAGGGCTGTGTCCTGACCCACGGGAACTTCTTCGCCGAGGTCGACAACGCCATCGAACTGCTCCACCCGGTCTTCAAGTCGGTGTCGAAGTACCCGGCGTCCACCCTTCTGTTCCTGCCCCTCTCCCATGTCTTCGGCCGGATGGTGGCGATCGGGTGCATGCGCGCCCGGGTCCGGCTCGGGCACGGGCCGTCGATCCGGACCGAGGACCTGCTCGCGGACCTGGCCGGCTTCAAGCCGTCGTTCCTGCTGGCCATCCCCTACGTCCTGGAGAAGGTCTTCAACACCGGCCGGGCCACCGCCGAGAAGATGGGCCGCGTCTCGTCCTTCGACCGCGCCGCCCGGATCGCGCAGCGGTACGGCGAGGCGGTCGAGGCGGCCGAACACGGCACGGGTCCCGGCCCCGGCATCGGACTCCGTGCCGCACGCGCCCTCTACGACCCGTTGGTCTACCGGCGTATCCGCGCCGCGCTGGGCGGCCACGTCCGGTACGCGATCTGCGGCGGCTCACCGCTGGGGAGCAGGCTCGCCGCCTTCTACGCGGGAGCGGGCATGCAGATCTTCGAGGGATACGGCCTGACCGAGACCACCGCCGCCGCCACGGTCACCCCGCCCCTCAAACCGCGGCTGGGCACGGTGGGCTGGCCGCTGCCGGGCACCGCCGTGCGGATCGCGGACGACGGAGAGGTCCTGCTCAGCGGTGGCCAGGTCTTCAAGGGGTACTGGGACACCGAACGCGGCGAGGCCGTGCCGTACTCGGAGGGCGACTGGTTCGCGACGGGTGACCTCGGGGCCCTGGACGAGGACGGCTACCTCACGATCACCGGCCGCAAGAAGGACATCATCATCACGTCCGGCGGCAAGAACGTCACCCCGGCCCCGCTGGAGGACTGGCTGCGCGCCCATCCGCTGGTCAGCCAGTGCATGGTGGTCGGGGACAACCGGTCGTTCATCAGCGCCCTGATCACCCTGGAGCCGGACGGCCTCGCGCACTGGCGCCGGATGCGGAAGAAGGAGGACGTCCCGCTGCGCGAGCTCGTCCACGACGAGGAGCTGCGCGCCGCGCTGCAACGCGCGGTCGACGAGGCCAACCGCCTCGTGTCGCGCGCCGAGTCCATCCGTGAGTTCACGGTCCTGACGGTGGACTTCACCGAGGAGAGCGGTCACCTCACCCCGTCGCTGAAGCTGAAGCGGGACGCGATCACGCGGGACTTCGACGCGGAGATCGAGGAGCTGTACCGCAAGTAGCCCGAGCACCCCGACGGCCGCGGGGCGGGGGTCCGGCACGGCGACGGACCTGCGTGAGGACCCGGGCCCCGGGAGTGGCAGGCTCTGCGTGAGTGGGCTCCACGGTGCGCTCGACCGCATACCGTGGAGCCGCCACGGACGACGACGGAGGTGCCTGGCATGCGGATCGCCACAACGATCTTCCTCACCGACGAGACGATCACACCGGTACGGCTGGCGCGCGAGCTGGAACAGCGGGGGTTCGCCGGGCTGTACCTGCCCGAGCACACCCACATCCCGGTGAGCCGGGAGACGCCCTATCCGCCGGGCGGTGAGCTGCCGGCCGAGTACGGCCGCACCCTCGACCCCTTCGTCGCGCTGGGACAGGCCGCAGCCGTCACCGAGCGGCTGGCCCTCGGCACCGGCATCACGCTCATCGCCCAGCACGACCCCATCGATCTGGCGAAGCAGGCCGCCACTCTCGACCACCTCTCCGGCGGCCGTCTCACGCTCGGCATCGGTTACGGCTGGAACGTGGAGGAGGCCGCCGACCACGGCGTGGAGTGGGCGACACGCCGCGCGCTCGGCAGCGACCGGCTGGCCCTGATGCGGGCGCTGTGGGCGGACGAACCGACGGCATACGAGGGTGAGTTCGCCTCCGTGCGGGCGAGCCACGCCTATCCGAAGCCGGTGCAGAGGCCGCGCGGTCCGGTGAACGGTCCGCGCACCCTGATCGGCGGGGCGGCCGGGCCGAAGCTGTTCGCGCGGATCGCCCAGGAGGCGGACGGCTGGCTGCCCATCGGCGGGCGCGGTCTGCCGGAGTCCGTGCCGAAGCTGCGAGCCGCCTGGGAGGATGCGGGGCGCGACCCGGAGCAGCTCCAGGTGGTTCCCTACGCCGTCGTGCCGTCTCCGGGGAAGCTGGCGTACTACGCGGATCTGGGGGTCGCCGAGGTCGTCCTGCAACTTCCCCCGGCCCCGGAGGCCGAGGTGCTGCGCGCGCTGGACGCCTATGCGGCGTATCTGTGAGATACCTCCGGCCGATAACCTGGCGGGGTGATCTTCCGGTGCAACCGGCAGAGCTAAAATCGCATCTATCACCTCCGGACATCGATGGTGCGGCCCGTGTGCGTGTGTGCTCGGCTGCCTGGGGAGCGGGAGCACGATGAACAGGCCGTTGCGGCACATAGCCATATTCTGCGGGCTGTTGATGCTCGCTCTACTGATACGGACCAACTGGCTCCAGTACGCCCAGCGCGAGGAGCTGGCCACCCACGAACACAACCGCCGGGTCAAGATCACCCAGTTCGCCACTCCGCGCGGCGACATCATCGTGGGCGGCAAGGCGGTCACCGGGTCGAAGCTGGTCGAGGGGACCGACTTCAAGTACCAGCGCACCTTCAAACAGGGCCCGATGTACGCCCCGGTCACCGGCTACGCCTCCCAGGCGCAGGGCATGTCCCTCCTGGAGAAGACGTACGACAGCATCCTCAGCGGCCAGGACGAGCGCTTCGCCTTCCGGCACGCCAAGGACATCCTCACCGGCGAGGAGCGGCGTGCCGGCGATGTGGTCACCACCATCGACCCGAAGGCGCAGGCGGCGGCCTACAAGGGCCTGACCGATCTCGAAGCCCGGGGTGCGGTCGTCGCCCTCGAACCGGCGACCGGCAAGGTCCTCGCACTGGTCTCGACGCCCTCGTACGACCCCTCGGTCTTCGCCGGCAACTCCTTCAAGGAGGGCGACAAGTTCCAGGCCCTGATCGACGAGAAGGGCAAGCCGCTGGCCAACCGGCCGTTGCGCGAGACCTTCCCGCCCGGTTCCACCTTCAAGATCCTGACGGCCGCCGCGGCACTGGAGCACGGTGTCGTCGACGACGTCGACGCGCGGACCGACGCGGTCTCCCCGTACCCGCTGCCGCTGTCGTCGAGCAGGATCAGCAGTGAGGCCGGCGACGCGACGTGCAACAAGGCGTCGATGAAGACGGCCATGCAGTACTCCTGCAACAACGTCTTCCTGGACGCCGCCCTCAAGGTCGGGGACGAGGGGATGAGGGAGACGGCCGAGAAGTTCGGCTTCAACAAGGACGTCTACTCGGACGCCTTCGGTGACATGCTCGCCTCGAAGAGCCTCTACCCGCAGGAGCTCGACAAGCCCGGCACCGCCCTCACCGGCATGGGCCAGGGCAGCCTCACCAGCACGCCGATGCAGATGGCCATGGTGACCGCCGCCCTCGCGAACAACGGCAAGCTGATGCAGCCGTACATCGTGGACGAGCTGCGCGGCCCGGACCTGTCCACCCTGGAGAAGCACGAACCGCAGCTCAAGAGCCAGGCGGTCTCGGAGGAGACGGCGAAGAAGGTCCAGGAGATGATGGAGTTCACCGCCGCGGAGGGCAGTGCGAAGCGCGCACTGATCGACGGCGTGACGGTGGGCGGCAAGACCGGTACGGCGCAGCGCGGCGACGACGTGAGCAAGGAAGTCCCCTACGGCTGGTTCGTCTCGTACGGCAAGAACCCCGACGGCCAGTCGGTGGCGGTCGCGGTGTTCATCGACCCGACCGCGATGGACATCTCCCGCTCGGACATCTCGGGCGGCGGCCTGGGCGGACCGATCGCCCGCAGCGTGATGCAGTCGGTGCTGGGGAAGTAGGCCCGCCCTCGTCCATGACCGCCCGCCCGGCGCATCGCCGGGCGGGCGGTCGCGTCATACGGCGGCGGGGCGGTCCGGCACCGTGGCGGGTGGTTCGGGGGCGCCGCGGTCCTCTGTGCGGCTGTCCGCCCACCGCAGGGGCAGGGCCGCGACGGCTCCCGCCACCGAGCCGACGGCCAGGGCGGCGGGGACTCCGGTCCCGATGGCCGACATCACGTGCACCGGTCCGTAGAGCATGCTCAGACCCGTCGAGTCCAGCGCGATCCGCAGCAACTGACCCGCCAGCAGCCCGGTGACGGTCGCGCAGACCGCCCCGGCCGCCATCGCCGGGATCGTGACACGGGTCAGCAGCCCGGGGAGCCACCGCAGCGCACACCACACCACGGCGAGCAGCAGCCCGTCGGCGGCGCGGTACAGCAGCCAGTGGCCGATCGACGTGCCCGCCGGCCCGGCCCAGCCACCGAGCAGCAGCCACTGGCGCAGGAAGTCGCCGGGTTCGGACAACAGCCGCCCGGACAGGGAGACGGTCTGGATCTCGGCGGCGACCGGCTGGTACGAGAGGACGACCAGGGACAGTGCGACGACGAGGGTCCCCACGGTGGCCGCCGTCCGCGCGGCGCGCCGGGGGACGACCGCCCGGGGCAGGTCACCGGCGCCCTTGGCGGTGATCCGGGCGACCAGCACGGTGACCACCGCGGCGACCAGTGCGGCCGGCACCAGGATCTGCCGTCCGGCGGTCATCATGCCCGCCAGCTGAGGGAGGAAGCGGTAACTGCCGCGCCCCTGCGACGCGATCACCCACGGTGCGGAGACGGTGACGGCCAGGGTCCCGGCCACCATGCCCCAGGCCCACACCGCCGCCAGCGTGGCCGGCGTCCTGCGGTTCACCGGGGGCAGCCTGCGTACGAGGAGCAGCGCCCCGGGCACGAAGAAGGCGAAGACCGCGGCGAACCTGATCTGCATGGCGGTCACGTACAGGGCGAGATAGCCGGCGCCCACGGTCGTGCCCGACACCGCGGTGCCCAGCCGGACCGATTCCGGCGGATGGTACGACCAGGGGGTGAGCCAGTGCTCCAGATCGCCGGCCGCCTGGCTGCCGATCACCTCGGCGGTGCCCCGGAGATGCAGCGCGTTCACGCTCGCCCCCGCCCACCACAGCAGTGCCGTGAGCAACAGCGCCCCGGCCAATACTGGTATCGCCGCGCGTCCGTATGTCATGAACTGCCCCCGAATCGATCGCATCCCGTGAATTCCCCCTGGCCGATGGGAGGTTACGGGGCGGTGATCACGCGTGGATCACGGTGGCGCCGACCCGTGGTGGCCGGCCGCGGCCTGCGCGCCGGGCGCTGTCCGGTGGACGGGAATCGGCAGGTGGGGGAGCGCGCATCTGTGCGATCATCACATGCGCTCTCTACATGTTCTACACATGACAGGTGCGCGCTCGGCGTCGTCGAGCCCGCCCGGCACGCGGCGGCTCCGGCGCACGGCCCACTTCACCGCTCCGGGGGGAACGGAATGCCACACCGCCTGGGTACGGCCGCGAGAACCGCGGTCCTTACCGCCCTTGTGCTCACGTTGTCGGTTCTGCTGTCACTGATACTGCCCGCGGGGACGGCGCAGGCTTCCGCCACCGGTACGCCGGGCACCACTGCGGCTGCCGAGGACTGCACCCGGCTTCCGCTGTCCGCCTTCGGCGAAGCCGCTCCCGCAGAGGGCACGGTGGAGGTTCCGGGAGAGGGGGCCGTCTGCTTCACCGTCAGCGTGGAGCGGCCCGGCCTGCACCGGCTGATCGTGAGCGGATCCGGTACGGAGAACACCTACCCGTCCGTCTTCGACGGCGAGACCGAGGTCGACTGCTACGACCCCCAGTGGGGCGCCGGCTGGTGCGACTTGAACCACAAGGGCGCGTACACGCTCAAGCTGTACAACAACTGGCCGGACCCGAGCAGGCCCACCGTCGCTCTCACCCCTCTGCGGACGGACGAGGGCTGCTCCCCCGAGACCGGCACCGCCTGGGACAGCGCCCCGCTCACGGGAGCGGCGGCCGGCCCCACGGCCATCCAGTGCCAGCCCTTCGCCGCGAAGCCCGGCGAGCGGATCACCCACACGATCAGGACCACCGTGTCGGGTGGCAGCGGGTCCTGGATCACCGACGGGACCGGGGCGCACATCTGCCCCCGGTTCAACGAGGACGACAGCGAGGGCTGCGTGCTGCCCGGCGACGGGCCCTACAGGGTTCTGTCGCAGGTCAGTGACGCGGAGCAGGGCTTCCCCGCCGAGTACACCCTCAAGATCCGCAGACTCTCCGAACCGGCCGGCTGCGCGAGTGTCCCGCTCAACACCTACGGCTCCGCGCCCACGGCAGCGGGCTCGGCCACCGGGTGCAAGACCTTCCAGGCCCCGGCCGCGGGACGCTACGACGTGTACGGGGTCGGCTCGTCCAGCCGCACCACGCTCGCCGTGTACGACCGGGAGGGAAAGACCGTCTGCACCACATGGTCGGGATGCTCACTTCCGGCGGCCGGTGCCTACACCGTCCTCACCGACGACTCGACCCTGATCATCGACCGGTCCTCCGCCGACGGCTGCGTACCGGCCGAACCCGGTCTCCACACCTCCGCGTTCACGGCGGTCGGCGAGATCGACTGCCTCTCGCTGCCGTTCCCGGCAGGTGCCCGCATGGCCGTGCTCAAGCCTCTCAGCGGCTCCTCCCCACGCGCGAACGTGACCGCCGTGGACGCCGACGGCGTGCAGCGGTGCGAGGGGAGCGACCTCTCGGGCGGCACCTGTGAGCTGACGGGCAAGGCGCCCTTCCGGCTCCTGGTCTCGACCGACAGCGAGGAAAAGCCCACCGGCAGCTACACGTTCGCCCTGCACCGCACGGACGCGGCGAGCGGCTGCCCGGCCATTCCGGCGGGCGACTTCTCCGCAGACAGCCCCACTGCGCGCTTCTCGACCGGCGAGGGCGTGTTCTCGCGGTGCCTGAGCATTCCGGCCGACGACCACAGCGCGCAGGAGAATCTGCAGCTCCAGGCGGCTCCCGGCACCACGTCCACAGCTCAGTTCAGCGTCCTGGACGCCGACGGCAAGCAGGTCTGCTCGATCTACTCCTCCCTCTCCACCTGGACCACCTGCGCCCTGGCACCCGGAGTCGGCCACACGGTGCTCGTCACCGGCCGCGACACCGCCGCCGAGTACACCCTGACCCGGCGCGACGTCACCTCGACCGCCAAGGGCTGCACCGCGAACCCCGCTGCCAAGGTCGGCGGTCCGTCCACGGGCGGCACCATGGGCGCCCCCGGCACCCTGGTCTGCCGGCAGGTCACCACGGCCGACGCGAAGGACACCCTGCACCTCGACGTGCGCGATGACCTGGGCACCGCGAACGTCGTCGCCTACGGCGCCGACGGCGAGGCCCTGTGCAACAGGAACCAGGCGTGCGCGGTGACCGGTTCCACCCGCTACCAGGTGCTCGTCACCGTACGGGCGGGCCTGAAGGCGGCGCCCTCCTACCGCTTCGACGCCCTCCGCGTCGCCACGGCGACCGGTCCGGCGGACGAGTGCGTGAAGGCGCCCGACGTCAGCTACGGGTACGGCCCGGTCACCGGCACGCTGGACGAGCAGCACAGCGCGGTGTGCGCGGCGCTGCCGACCGCGTACAACGACCGCTTCGACATGAAGATCAGCGACACCACGGGCGCGACCACGACCGCGGTCCCGGCGCTGTACGACGCGAGCCGCGAGAACGGCTGCATCCGCTTCGTGCCGAGCGGATACCAGTGCTACGTCAACGAACCGTACGGCGCGGACGACACGTCGAGCATCCTGGTGCTGTCCCTTCCCGAGACCGCGTCACGGACGTCCTACTCGGCCGAGGCGGTCTGCACGTCCGTCCGCTGCGGTACCGAGAAGGTCACCGTCGGCACGGTGACGCCGACCACCGGCGCCACGGGAAGCAAGGTGACCCTCCAGGTCACCGGCACGGCTCTGCACGAGGACGACACCGTACAGATCCAGAGGTCCGGCAAGATCGTCGAGGCCACCACCACCTCGGTGTCGGCCGACCGAAGGACCCTGACGGCCGTCCTCGACCTGACCGGGGCCGCCGTCGACACCTGGAGTCTCAGCGTCGTCACGCACAACGCGTGGGAGTACGGCAAGGGTTCCTTCACGGTCACCGCGGCCCCCCTGCTGAACCTGACGCCGCCGGCGATCACCGGCACCGGGAAGGTCGGCGGCACGCTGACCGCCGGAACCGGCACGTGGTCGGGCGGTCCTTCGTCGTACACCTACCAGTGGAACGCCGACGGCAAGGCGGTGGCCGGTGCCACCGCGTCGGCCTACGTCCTTCCGGCATCGCTGCTCGGCAAGAAGGTCACCGTCACCGTCGGCGCCGGCAGGACCGGAACCCCGGAGGCCACGGGCACCTCGGCGGCAGTCGTGGTCGCCCAGGGCGCGGCACCGAAGGCCACCACGGCTCCGAAGGTCACCGGCACCGTGAAGGTCGGCTCCAAGCTCACCGCCGCACCGGGCGCCTGGTCCCCGGCCGCCACCTCGTACGCCTACCAGTGGAAGGCGGACGGCAAGGCGGTGGCGGGGGCGACCGCGTCGGCCTACACCGTCCCGGCGTCGCTCCTCGGCAAGAAGATCTCGGTGACCGTCACCGCCCGGCGCACCGGCCACACCGCCGGGGCGGTCACGACGGCGGCGGTGACCGTGGCCAGGGGCACCGCTCCCAAGGCCACCAAGGCGCCCTCGGTCTCGGGCACCGCGAAGGTGGGCAAGGTGCTGAAGGTCGCCCGCGGCACGTGGACGCCCGCTCCGTCCTCGTACACCTACCAGTGGTACGCCGGCGGCAAGGCGATCAAGGGGGCGACCAAGACCTCCCTGACGCTGAAGACCGCACAGAAGGGCAAGAAGATCACGGTCAAGGTGACGGCGCGCCGCACCGGACACAGCGACGGATCCGCCGTCAGCAAGGCGACCAGGGCGGTCGTCCGCTGAGACCGTGAGCCGTCGACGCGCAGACGAAAGGCCGGGCCCTCCATCCCTGATGGAGGGCCCGGCCCGTTTCGCGGGATCCGAGCGTCGGTGCCGGTGTCAGGACCGGGTCAGCGCCTGATCTCCTTGATCTTCAGCATCCGCGTGATGACCTTGTCGAGCTCGTCGTCCTCGAAGACGTTCTTCCAGTCGTCGCGGACGATCGACTCGCGCCCGTAGTCCATCGCGATCAGGCACGCGTCGGAGAACGGGTTGGAGCCCTTGAGGGTGTTCGCCGGCGCGACCTGCGTGTGGCCGAGCAGCATGGCGCGGGCGGCCTTCTCCGGGACGCCCACCGTGTGGACCGTCTCGTGCAGGGCCTCGGTCAGCAGGATCGCGCCCGGCTTCATGACCGGGACGAGCTGCTCGGAGACCGTGCCGAGGACGACGTCCGGGACGGCGAGGATCACGACGTCGGCCTGTGCGGCGGCTCGGCGCTGTCCGTCAGCTCGCGGCCCAGCTCGCGGACGAGTTCCTGGCCCTGGGGGGAGTTCTCGGCGAACAGGGTGGTGAAGTCGCTGATCATCTGTCCGAGGGAAACCTGAAGCCGGGCAGCGCCTGCCCGCCGAGCGCCAGCTGGCGGACGCCCTCGGCGTCGCGCGCTCCAGCGTGCGCGGGGCGCTGTCCGCGCTGGACGTCCTCGGCATCATCGAGATCAGGCCGGGCTCGGGCTCGTACGTCCGTGAAGGAACCTCGGAGTTCCTGCCGCGGGCGATCAACTGGGGCCTGATGCTCGGTCAGCGCCGCACGCACGATCTCGTCGAGGTCCGCACCTTCATGGAGGGGATGTCGGCACGGCTGGCCGTCGACCGGGCGTCCGAGGCCGACGTCGAGCGGCTGGAGGAGCACCTGGAGCGGATGCGGGACGCGGGGACGGACGTCAAGGCGTTCATCGACGCCGATATCGCGTTCCACCTGGAGACCGCGAACATCGCCCGCAACACCGTGCTCAGCGACATCCTGCACTCCATCCGGGCCCTGCTCCAGGTGTGGATGGAGCGGGCCGGGACATCGAGGGCACGGTCAGCGGGACGCTCCACGAGCACGCTGCCGTGCTCGACGCGATCCGGGTGGGCGACCCGGAGGGCGCGGACGCGGCGATGGCCGAGCACATGCGGCTGGCGAGCGACCGGCTGAGGCTCTCGCTGCGCGGGGACGAGGGCCAGGGGGAGTAGGGATCAGGCCCGGGACTGCTCGGGCCGCTCGGCCCGTTCCGTCCGCTCGGGTCCGGGCGGGGCGGACTGCTCGGCCCGTTCCGTCCGCTCGGGTCCGGGCCGCTCGGACTGCTCGGACCGTTCCTTGCGCTCGCATCCGGGCCGCTCGGACTGCTCGGGTCCGGCCGGGGCGGTCGGTGCGGGAAGTGCGTGCAGCTTGCGCGGGCCGGCGGCCGGCTTCCGCCTCCCGGCGCCACCCAGCAGCCCCGGCAGCTCGGTCAGGGAGCTGATGCGCCAGTCCGCCGTCTCCACGACGTCCGGGTGGTCCGCCCACCAGTGACCGTACGGGCCGCGGCGGATGTGGGCAGCCCGCAGCCCCGCGGACTTCGCCGGGAAGAGGTCGTCGGCGGGGTGGTCGCCCACATACAGGGTGGCTTCCGGTGCCGCGCCCGACACCTCCAGCACGCGGGAGAAGAACTCCCGGTCCGGCTTGCCGACGCCCCAGTCACCGGAGGTGACGACCAGGTCGGCCGGCAGGTCCAGGGCCCGCAGCAGTTCTCCGGCGCGGGCCGTCCGGTCGCCCGCGACGACGACCCGCAGCCCGAGAGCGCGGAGTTCGGCCAGGGCGGGGCGGACGTCGGGGTAGAGGTCCGTCTCGTCCAGGTGCTCGCCGCGGCCTGCCGCCGCTCGTGCGTGGTACGCCTCGCTGACGTCCATGTCGGGTCGCAGGACGCGCAGCGCGTCGGTGCAGTCGCGGCCCCGTACGACGGCTGCGCCGACCAGCGCGCTGACGGTGTGCGGCGGGACCCCGAGCCAGTCGGCCCACGAGGACCAGTGGCGGTCGTCGCGGACGAGGGTTTCTCCGATGTCGAAGACGATCGTTTTCATCACCTCTCCGAGCCTACGGGCCAAGTGGGACATAACGGCCAAGGCGCCAGTGCGGGACGGGCGGTTACGCCGGACAGATGCCCTGGTCCGGAAGGAGTGGGGCGCTCGTATGCTCGGAGCATGACCGATCCTCAGCGCCCCACGACCAACGCCATGCGGCGCGCCCTCAGGCGGGCCCGCGACGGTGTCGCCCTCGACGTGGCCGAGGCCGCCGTCCTGCTCCAGGCGCGGGGAGAGGACCTGACCGATCTCGCCGCGTCCGCCGCCAGGGTCCGGGACTCGGGCCTCGATGCCGCCGGCCGGCCGGGAGTGATCACGTACTCCCGCAAGGTCTTCATCCCGCTGACCCGCCTCTGCCGTGACACCTGCCACTACTGCACCTTCGTCACGGTGCCGGGGAAGCTCCGCAGGGACGGACACGGGATGTTCCTGTCGCCGGACGAGGTCCTCGACATCGCCCGTAAGGGTGCCGAAATGGGCTGCAAGGAAGCCTTGTTCACGCTCGGCGACCGGCCCGAGGACCGCTGGCCCGAGGCGCGGGAGTGGCTGGAGGCCGAGGGGTACGACGACACCCTGGCGTACGTGCGGGCCATGGCGGTCCGGGTGCTGGAGGAGACCGGACTGCTCCCGCACCTGAACCCCGGTGTGATGACGTGGACCGACCTGCAGAGGCTGAAGCCGGTCGCCCCCTCCATGGGCATGATGCTGGAGACGACGGCGACCAGGCTGTGGTCGGAGAAGGGCGGCCCCCACCACGGCTCCCCGGACAAGGAGCCGGCCGTCCGGCTGCGGGTGCTGGAGGACGCGGGCCGGTCCAACGTGCCGTTCACCACCGGCATCCTGATCGGGATCGGCGAGTCGTACGAGGAGCGTGCCGACTCCCTCTTCGAGCTGCGCAGGACGGCCCGTGCCTATCACGGCATCCAGGAAGTCATCGTCCAGAACTTCCGCGCCAAGCCGGACACCGCGATGCGCGGGATGCCGGACGCCGAGCTGGAGGAGCTGGCCGCCGCGATCGCCGTCGCCCGCCACATCCTCGGCCCCTCTGCCCGCATCCAGGCCCCGCCGAACCTCGTCGACGCCGAGTACGCCCTGCTGATCGGTGCGGGCATCGACGACTGGGGCGGCGTATCACCCCTCACTCCGGACCATGTGAACCCCGAGCGCCCCTGGCCGCACATCGACGAGCTCGCGGCCCGCACCGCCGAGTCCGGCTTCCAGCTGCGCGAACGCCTCACGATCTACCCGGAGTTCATCCAGCGCGGCGAGCCCTGGCTCGACCCGCGTCTCCTCCCGCACGTGCGGGCCCTCGCCGACCCGGAGACGGGCCTCGCGAAGGAGGGCGCGATCCCGGCCGGGCTGCCCTGGCAGGAGCCCGACCAGGGCTTCGGCGCCTCCGGTCGCACCGATCTGCACCGCACCATCGACACCGAGGGGCGCACCGGCGACCGGCGCGACGACTTCGACGAGGTGTACGGCGACTGGGAGGCCCTGCGGGAGGCCGCCGCGCCCGGCATGGTCCCGTCCAGGATCGACGCCGACGTGCGCCAGGCCCTCGGCCAGGCCGCCGACGACCCCACGAAGCTCACCGACGACCAGGCCCTCGCCCTGCTCCACGCGGACGGGCCCGCACTGGACGAGCTCTGCCGGATCGCGGACACCCTGCGCCGCGACGTGGTCGGAGACGACGTCACCTACGTCGTCACCAGGAACATCAACTTCACCAACGTCTGCTACACCGGCTGCCGTTTCTGCGCCTTCGCCCAGCGGCGTACGGACGCGGACGCCTACACCCTCTCCCTGGACCAGGTCGCCGACCGTGCGGCCCAGGCCTGGGACGTCGGTGCGGTCGAGGTCTGCATGCAGGGCGGCATCCACCCGGACCTGCCCGGCACCGCGTACTTCGACATCGCCCGCGCGGTGAAGGAGCGCGTGCCCGGCATGCACGTGCACGCCTTCTCCCCGATGGAGGTCGTCAACGGCGCGACCCGCACCGGCATGTCCATCCGCGACTGGCTGGCCGCGGCCAAGGAGGCGGGCCTCGACTCGATCCCCGGTACCGCAGCGGAGATCCTCGACGACGAGGTCCGCTGGATCCTCACCAAGGGGAAGCTGCCGACCGCCACCTGGCTGGAGGTCATCAGGACGGCGCACGAGACGGGCCTGCGCTCCTCGTCCACGATGATGTACGGCCATGTCGACCAGCCCCGTCACTGGCTCGGCCACTTCAGGACGCTTGCCCGCCTCCAGCAGGAGACCGGTGGCTTCACGGAGTTCGTCACCCTCCCCTTCATCCACACCAACGCCCCGGTCTACCTGGCGGGCATCGCCCGCCCCGGCCCCACCGACCGGGACAACCGGGCCGTCACCGCGATGGCCCGCCTCCTCCTCCACCCGCACATCACCAACATCCAGACCAGCTGGGTGAAGCTCGGCGCGGAGGGGGCCGCCGAGATGCTGCGCTCGGGTGCCAACGACCTCGGCGGGACCCTGATGGAGGAGACCATCTCCCGTATGGCGGGATCGAGTTACGGCTCGTACCGGTCCGTCCAGGACCTCGTGGCCATCGCCGAACTCGCGGGACGTCCCGCGAAGCCGCGTACGACGCTGTACGGCGAGGTCCCGGAGGAACGCGTCACGGCCGCGGCGGCGTCGGACGGCCACCTCCCGGAGCTGCTGCCGGTGCTGCCGGGCTGAGGCAGACCGGTCGGCGCACGGGGCCCGTCACCGGTACTCCGTCGCGTCGGCCGCCCGGCCGGCGTCGGCCACCTCGGTCAGGTAGCGCCAGCAGTCGGGGCGGGAACCGTCGAGGTCGGTGAAGCCGTACTCCCGGGCGAGTTGCCCGCTGGACAACGACTGCCCGTTCCGGCGGGCGAGGTCGGCGTCGGCCGCCAGAGCGGCGACCGCCCGCCCGACGTACGCCGGGCTCTCCGAGATGCAGAAGTGCGGCACCTCGGTCAGTGCATCGCGCCAGTTCTCCTCGGCCACGCCGAAGGCGTCGAGCATCATCTCCGAGCGCATCCACCCCGGGGTGAGCGCCACAGCCGTTCCGCCGTGCGGCTTCAGCTCGTGGGAGAGCACGAACGCCATGCGCAGCACGCTGTTCTTGACCAGGTCGTAGAAGTAGGAGTTGCGATAGTTCGCCGTGTTGTACGCGGCGGTGCCGTCGGTCATCTCGACCACGAGCCCGCCCGGCCGCCGTACCAGAAGGGGCAGCACGAAGTGGCTCGTGATCGCGTGCGTCTCCACGCCCAGCCGGAGCAGCCGCAGTCCGTCGTCGAGGTCGTGCTCCCAGACGGGCTTGCCGAACGCGAACAGCCGCTCGCCGCCCCAGACGTCGTTGACGAGTACGTCGAGCCGCCCCTGCTCGGCGTCGATGCGCCCGGCCAGCGCACGGACCTGCTCGGGCACCAGGTGGTCGGTCGGTACCGCGATACCGGTTCCACCCGCCGCGGTGACGAGCTCCGCGGTCTCCTCGATCGTCTCGGACCGGTCGTACTCCGAGCGCCGTTCCCGCGTCGTGCGGCCGGTGACGTAGACGGTCGCACCCGCCGCGCCCAGCCGGACCGCGATCCCGCGCCCGGCACCACGCGTGGCACCCGCGACCAGCGCGATCCTTCCGTGGAGTGCGGATGCCGAAGTGGGCGAAGTGTCGGACATGAATCCCCTTGAGGTCCTGTGCCTGGATGTGTCCCGGTCCACCTGTGTCATCGATGACGACCGGTGAAACCATGTTCCACAAGAATCCCGACATCTTGTGTCGTGATTCTGCGGAGCGAGCACGAGCCCGGGACGCGGATCCTCCGGACGCGGTGGAGTGCCGTCGCGTGTTCAGCCGCCGCTCGCGGTCCCGCCCGCAGCCGTGGCGATCACGTCGTCCAGCACATCCCGCGAACGGCGCAGTTCCTCGATCTTCCTGTCGATGCGGTCGCGCTCCACGGAGAGGTCTCTGACCAGGGTCGATGTGGCGATCTCGGAGGGGCCGCCGTCCGAGTCGCGCACACATGGCAGCAGGTCGGCGATCTTCGCGCTGCACAGGCCGGCGGCGTAGAACTCCTGGATGCGGATGACGCGGTCGACCGCGCCCTCGGCGTAGTCGCGATGGCCTCCGGGGGTACGGTCGGCCGTCAGCAGGCCCTGGGTCTCGTAGTAGCGCAGGGAGCGCTCGCTCACGCCCGTCCGCCGGGCCAGCTCACCGATCCGCATGCTTTCCTCGCCTCCGGACTTGAACCTGACATCAGTGTCAATTCTTACCGTGCCGGTATGACGAACGCAGCGGCTTCCCCGCAGATCTTCGAACCGGCCGGGCTCGGCCCCCTCACCCTTCCCCACCGCCTCGTGATGGCGCCGCTGACCCGGAACCGCGCCACGGCCGAGGGCGTGCCGACCCCGCTGATGGCCGCCTACTACACCCAGCGCGCCTCGGCGGGGCTGATCATCGCGGAGGCCTCCACCCCGAACCCCGTGGGGCAGACCTACCCGAACATCACGGCCATCCACAGCCCGGCCCACGTCGAGGGCTGGCGCCAGGTCACCGACGCGGTGCGGGCCGAGGGCGGCCGGATGTTCCTCCAGATCCAGCACGGCGGACGCGTCGGCCACCCCGACAACAGCGGGCTGACGCCCGTCGCCCCCTCCCCGGTCGCACTGCCCGAGACGATCCACACCCCGGCCGGGCGGGTGCCCTCGGTCGTCCCGTACGAGATGACCCCCGAGGACATCCGCACGACCGTCGCCGACTTCGCCGCCGCCGCGCGCAACGCGGTCGAGGCGGGTTTCGAAGGCGTCGAGGTGCACGGAGCGAACGGCTATCTGCTCCACCAGTTCCTGGCCGGGGGGACCAACCGGCGCACCGACGACTACGGAGGCTCCCCGGCCGGGCGCATCCGTTTCGTGGTGGAGGTGGTCGACGCCGTCGCCGAGGCGATCGGGCCGGAACGGGTGGGACTGCGTGTCTCGCCGGGGAGCACCGTCAACGGCATCGAGGAGGGTGACACCGAGCGGCTCTACCCCGCGCTCCTCGGCGCGCTGGCCGGCCGGGGGCTCGCCTATCTGCACGTGGTGCGTGCCGACCCCGACGACTCCGTCTTCCAGCGGATCCGCAAGGACTGGCCGGGCACCCTGATCGCCAACCCGCTCCTGCCCGCCGACCGCATCCCGGACGACGGCGGCCTCGCCCACGGCGAACGGCTCCTGGCCTCCGGCGCGGACCTGATCGCGCTCGGCCGCCCCTTCCTCGCCAACCCCGACCTGATCCACCGCATGCGCACGGGCGCCCCGGTGAACCAGGTCCGGGACGCGTACCTGATGTACGTGGGCGGGGCGACGGGCTACACGGACTATCCGGCCCTCCCCGCCGACGCCTGACCCGGACCGGGGCTCAGAGCGGCCGGCGGTCACGGGCCCCTCGCGCGCGCCGCCCCGCGACCGGAGACGCAGGTCACATCGCGCCCGTGTCACATCCGGGCGAGCCCGTTCCGTCGAAGGGATGTAACCAACCAGCGGAAACAAGGGGAGCACCTGATGGAAGCGCGTCTCAACGTCTTCGGCAGCCCGCTCGCGGCCACCTTCCTCAAGCACATCAATTCGGCCGGTAAAGCGGTCACCGACTCCGCCGTACCGGCGGCCACGCAGGAACTCGTGAAGATCCGCGCCAGTCAGATCAACGGCTGCGGATTCTGCCTGGACATGCACACCAAGGAAGCCGTCGAGGCCGGCGAGACCGCGACACGCCTGCACCTGGTCGCGGCCTGGCGGGAGGCCACGGTCTTCACCGACGCCGAGCGGGCCGCCCTGGAGCTGGCGGAGCAGGGCACGCGTATCGCCGACACGGCCGGGGTCACGGACGAGGCGTGGGCCGATGCCGCCGAGCACTACGACGACGACCAGCTCCTCGCCCTGGTGGCCCTCATCGCCGTCATCAACGCCTACAACCGGCTGAACGTCATCATCCGGCAGCCGGCCGGGAACTACCGGCCCGGTCAGTTCGGCTGACGGCCTGTCCGCTGCCCGGACGCTCCGGGGGGTGCTGGCGGACGCGGGGGTGAGCCCCTGTCCGTGACGGTTCCGTGGCCGGGAATTCCGTACGGATACCCGCAGGCGAAATGGTCCCGGAAAACGTGAGGAATGCCGTTCAAAAGTGCTCCGCCGCGCTAGTCCGTACAAATTGTTCCGGCCATGAGCCCACAGTTCCGGTTCGATTACAGTGCTTGCGCAGTCGCACCGCAGGCCGGACGGAAGGGGCACGGTGAGTACGGGAACCACAGCTGTCTGGGGCCGTGTCCAGCAGCAGGACTTCCGCGGCCGGGTGCGGGGGTCCCTGCTCGGCGGCGCCATCGGGGACGCGCTCGGGGCAGGCGTCTCGGGGCTCACCCTGGAGGCGATACGCGCCGCACACGGCGTGGACGGCGTGGCCGACTTCGTCCCCGCGCACGGCAGACGCGGTGCCGTCACCGCCGCCACCCAGCTCACCCTCTTCACCGTCGACGGGCTCATCCGGGCCCAGGTCCGGCGTGACACCGGTGCCTGGCACCCGCCGACCGACGTGCACCGCGCCCACCTGCGCTGGGCGGCCACCCAGAGCGCCTGGGGGCCCGACGAGCGGCGCAAGGACAACGGCTGGCTGGCCAGGGAGGAGTGGCTGTACACCCGCCGCGCCCCCACCAGGGAATGCCTGGCCGGCTTCGGTGACGGCACGATGGGCACGCTCGCCGTGCCCAAGAACCCGGCCGCGCGGGACTCGGCCGCGCTGACCCGCTCCGCGCCCTTCGGGCTGCTCGTGGGCTGGGAACCCCAGCTCGTGCTCCAGCTGGCCGTCGAGTGCGCCGCCCACACCCACGGCCACGCCACCGCCCAGCTCGCGGCAGGGGCCCTCGCGCTCCTGGTGCACGGGCTGGCCCGCGGCGAGACCCTGGACGGAGCGGTCCAGCACGCACTGGCGCTGCTCGCCGAACGCCCGGGCGGCGAGCAGGTCACCGATGCGCTCCGGCAGGCCCTCGGCTCCGTACGCCAGGGGATCCCCGGGCCCGCCCTCATCGAGGCACTCGGCGACACCGACTCAGCCGAGGAGGTGCTCGCCGTGGCGCTGTACTGCGCCCTGGTCGGCGAGGACGTACGCCACGGGCTGCGGCTCGCGGTGAACCACTCCGGGCCCTCGGCGGCCACCGGGGCCGTCTGCGGGGCCCTTCTCGGGGCGCTGCACGGCGAGACGGCGCTTCCGCCGGCCTGGCTCGCGGAGCTGGAGGGCCGCTCGACCCTCCTCGAACTCTCCGACGACTTCGCGATGGAGATGACCCAGGGGCCCGCCCTGCACAGTCCGGCCGCGGTCGCGCCGGGGTGGCTGGCCCGCTACCCGCGGGACTGAACGGGGACGGGCCCGTCCCCGTTCCGGGACCCGGCCGGAGCGGGCGTCAGGACAGGACAGCGGTGGGTGGACGCCGCCGCGCCCGCCCACCGCCCAGGTGCCCTCGTGTGCTGGCCCGTCAGTCCTTCACACCCTCCGGGACCCCCGTGTTCTCCGGGCCGGGCTTCTGCAGGGGAACGGCCGCCGCGGCGCCTTCGCCGGCAGGGCCCCCGTCGTCGGTGTTGATCATCTCGATGACGGCGTCGCGCTCCGGGGTGTCCTCGGGCTTGACGAACCCGATGACGATGTAGAGCACGAGGGAGATCGCCAGCGGCAGGGCCACCTGGTACTGCAGGGCGACGTCCGTCTTCACCGAGCCGTCGAAGTTGTAGTTGGTGAGGTAGAACGCGATCAGGCCGGCCGCCCAGCTGGTGAGCGCCGCCGTCGGACCCGACCTGCGGAACCTGCGCAGCAGGCCCAGCATGAACGGGATCGCGATCGGGCCCATCAGTCCGGCCACCCACTTGATGACGACCGAGATGATGTCCTTGAACGTCGGCGAGTTGATCTGTGTGGCCAGGGCCATCGACAGGCCGAGGAACGCGAGCGTCGACAGCCGTGCGGCCAGCAGGCCGCTGCGGTTGCTCCAGGTGCGGGCCGCCTTGGAGAAGACCGGCGCGATGTCCCGGGTGAAGACCGCCGAGATGGCGTTGGCGTCGGACGAGCACATGGCCATCGTGTGCGAGAAGAAGCCGACGACGACCAGGCCCAGCAGCCCGTGGGGCAGCAGCTGCTCGGTCATCAGCGCGTAACTGTCCGAGGCGTCCGGCTTCTTCGCCTCGACGAGCAGCGGTGCCACCCACATCGGGAAGAAGAGGACAACCGGCCAGACCAGCCACAGCACGGCCGAGAGCCGGGCCGAACGGGTAGCGGAGCGGGCGGAGTCCGTGGCCATGTAGCGCTGGGCCTGGTTCCACATGCCGCCGTTGTACTCGAAGGTCTTGATGAAGAGATAGGCCAGCAGGAAGGTCACGGTGTACGGGCCGGCCGTCGGGTCCGTGTGGCCCTCGGGCAGCTTGTCCCAGACCGTCCACAGCGAGCTGAAGCCGCCCAGCTCCTTCATGGCGATGACCAGCATGGCCAGGCCGGCGAAGAGCTGGATGATGAACTGGCCGAGTTCCGTGAGGGCGTCCGCCCACAGCCCGCCGACCGTGCAGTAGACGGCAGTGATGGCGCCGGTGATGAAGATGCCCTGGGTGAGGGTGATGCCCGTGAAGACGGAGAGCAGCGTGGCGATGGCGGCCCACTTGGCGCCGACGTCCACGATCTTCAGGAGCAGCCCGGACCAGGCCAGAGCCTGCTGGGTCGGGATGTTGTAGCGGTTCTTGAGGTACTCGAGCGGCGAGGCCACGTGCAGCCGCGAACGCAGCCGGTTGAGGCGGGGCGCGAAGAGCTTCGCGCCGATGCCGATGCCGATCGCGATCGGCAGCGACCACGTCACGAAGGACGTGACGCCGTACTGGTACGCGATACCCGCGTAGCCGGTGAACATCACCGCGCTGTACCCGGACATGTGGTGCGAGATGCCCGACAGCCACCATGGCATCTTGCCGCCGGCGGTGAAGAAGTCGCTTACATTGTCCACGCGCTTGTGCGACCAGAGTCCGATCGCGACCATCACACCGAAGTATCCGATGAGCACGGCCCAGTCGAGACTGTTCATGTGCCCCCTCCAGGGGTCCGCCTTGTGAACGGGAACGCACTTCGTCAGTACGGCCGTTCAGCGGGGCCCCGTGCGGGAACGGGACTTCGGGGATTGAACCGCTAGTCCGGGTCCACGGTCAAGGTTTAAGCGATCAGGGATGTGAACGGGGATCAGCAAGGCGAACGATTTTACGGGGTCTTGACCTTGCGAGGCGTTGTCGTGAACGTGACCACGGCCACACGATGAGCGGGCACTTCGTCAGGCTGTGCACGGATCGACGCAATGCAGGAACGCGCGAAAGTACCCGAGAACGCAGAACGACCGCACGGGATGCGGGTCCCGTGCGGCCGGAGAAGGGGGAAAGCTGCACGACGTGACGCTCACGCACCGATGGCGCCGAACTGCGCTGCCGGTGTCGACTGCTGAGGTCGTGACGGGCGTGCCACGCCGATCGGTCACGTGTGTGTCCGGAGGCGGGTCAAGCCCCCTCGGCCAGGACGGCGGGCCGGTCGAGAGGGCTCCTGAACGATCGTGCGCGGTGAACCGGACTCATGCGGCGCGCGAGAGCCGGATGTGACCGGTCGCCGGTCAGGCGTTGATCGAACCCGATGCGACGTCACGCACGAAGGTGTTCCACGCTCCGGACACGAAGGAGAGCGAGGGGCCCTCGGGAGCCTTCGAGTCACGCACGGCGATGGCCTGTGTGACGGGCGACTTCACCTCGACGCAGGCCCCGTTGCCGCCGGAGTACGACGACTTCGTCCAGTTTTCCGTAGCGCCCTGAAGAATAGCCATGTTCACTCCGGTTCAGAGAGTTGATGTGAGAGGCACCAACTTCGTTCCTGTTGGCGTGATCGACGCTACTCGCCAACATCGCTTGGTGGTGGGGCCGTTCACTCGACCGGATGGCATATTCCATGCGGGTCTTCCGCTGTGAGGTGGTGGCGGTGTATCTTCCCGCCCCCACCTCACTTACATCAGGGCATCACCCGCGCATCAGACGTTGCCGGGCTGTCCTGTTCCGGCTGGCCCCGGAGGGCGCTCAGCGTGTGTAGCCCTTGGCGATGTCCTCGATGAACTGGCGGGTCTGGTCCACGTTCAGCGCCTGTGCCCGCAGGTGCTCGTACATGACGCTGTAGCGCTGCACGTCGTTCGCCTTCTCCAGGTACAGGTCGCTGGTCACCCCTTCGATGTACACGACGCTGGAGTCCGCCGCGTCGGGGAACTCCAGAATGGCGTACTGACCGTTGATGCCCGGGTGCGCCCCCATGTCGAAGGGCAGTACCTGCACGGTCACATGGGGCAGTTGGGACTGCTCGACGAGGTGCTCGAGCTGCTCGATCATGACCTGCTTGCCGCCGACCAGCCGGTGGAGGGCGGACTCGTCGATGACCGCCCACAGGCGCAGGGGGTGTTCCGGGGCGTTGACGCGGTCCTGCCGGCGGGCCCGTACGCTCACCCGCTTCTCGATGTCGGACGGCGGCGCCTCGGGCAGCGCGCCGGTGATCAGGGCCTCCGCGTAGCCCCGGGTCTGCAGCAGCCCGGGGATGACCTGGGGTTCGTACACCCGGAGGGACTCGGCATCGGTTTCCAGCCCGATGTACACGCTGTACGGGATGTCGCCGAAGGCGTGCCACCAGCCCTGCTGGCGGGAGTCCTTCGCCATCTGCATCAGCGAGTCGACGACGCGGTGGTCCTCGACCTCGTACACCCCGCAGAGATCACGTACGTCGCGCTGGCTGATGGAGCGGCGGCCGTTCTCCAGGCGGCTGATCTTCGACTGCGAGACCAGCAGCCGCTCCGCCACCTCCTCGGCCGTCATGCCCTTGATCTCGCGGAGGCGGCGCAATTCCTGGCCCAGCCGGCGTCGCCTGACAGTGGGATTGACGTTGGTCGGCACGGGAACGGCACCTCCGGCTATGCAGCTGTTGTAGCTGTGTGTGTCTGCTGCTCAGCAGATTGCCACCCGAGCACCCGGCCGCGCTGGAAAACGGCCACACGCAGCGACGGCACGCAAGAGCGCGGGGCAGCCGGTGGATCCGGCTGCCCCGCGCCTGGTGCGGCTCCCGAACCGGGTCATGGGGACGTCGGTGCGGCGGTGTGCGGTGCCCGCGCAAGTGTCCGCGCGGTCGTGCTGTCAGTGGACGGAGGTGTGCGCCATGCTGCCGCGGTGTGCTTGCGGCTGCAACGGCACGCTCGCCGTCTGCTGGGTGCGGCGTGGCTGGACGGCCACACCGTTCTGGACGTCCATCACGGCGTGCGCCACGAGGCCGCCCATCGGGTCGTGTCTGATCAGGTCCCGGAGCCGGGAGCGCGACGAGCGCCCCTCGTTCCCGGGGTACAGGTGCTTGCCGAGTCCGACCGCGTGGGCCAGTGCGGCGAGCGCCGCGGTCCGCGGGTCCGGCGGTACGCCGGTGCGGATCGCACTGTCCAGCCGGGCTTTGATGTCCCGGCTGATTGCCGTGTCCGTCGCCTGGTAGCGAGTCGTCGGCAGCACTCCGCACATCTGGCCCGCCACGGCATGAACCATGCCGCACCGCTCCAGATGAGCGAGGTAGATCTGGCGAAGTCCCAGCCGGGGTCCGCCGATCCAGTGGACGGCCCGAACCGGACTGCCACGACGGCGCAGCAGTTCCAGTGCGGAGTCCAGAGTCGGATCTCCTGTCGGCCGTGGCATCACCACGGCGATACGATCCCCGTCAGGGGCTATCCGTCCTGCCAGAGCCAGCTCCACTAGCTGTGCCCCGGCCAGGCCGAGGTCGAGCGACTGCGGCTGCGCTGTGGTACCCGTGGTCGGGTCCAGAGCGAGCAGCAGAAGCTCCTCCGGAATTGTTCTGCGGCTCCTGCCCATCCATGCCTCCCCGCGTGGATGAGTGACAGGGTGACCCCTCTCACAATGGTCTGTCGAGGGTGCCTGGGTGCTTTGTGAGGGAACCGTTAGGTATGTCGTTCTCGTCTAGCGGTTCGCTCAAGGGTTCACACAGGACACTGGTGAATGGTTCGGACAGTGCGGGCGTGACCCCGCGGCTCATCAAGGAGGTATCGGTGGCGGGCGAGTCCCCCGACATGTCGGAGCAGCGGAAGTCGTCGGGGACGGCCGAGGAACGCGATCCGCGTTTCGCCGTGTTCCGAGGACCGGGCGCTGAGGCGGGTGCGGATGCGGCGGGCGGAACCCCCGGCACCGCGACCGACAGCGAGACGGCGGTCTTCCGCATGCCGGACGCTCCTGCCGCGTCCGAGGGCGTATCGGCGCCCGAGGGGCGCGCGGAAGGCGCGGAGGGCCCCGAGGGAGGCCCTGAAGGGGCCGAGAGCCCCTCCGGGGTCGAGGAGGCGGCCGGGGAGGCCGCGCCGGCGCCTGAGGCGTCTGCGGGCCCTGCTGGGCCGTCCTCGGGCGGCGCCGAGGCGGATTCGGGCGGTGCGGAGGCGGATTCGGGCGTCAAGCCCGGTTCCGGAACCGGCAGGGATGCCGACACGGAAGCCGAGGCCGACACGGATGCCGACGCGGACACGGCTGAGTCCAGCCGGTCCGACGCCGATGTGAAGCCCGGTTCCGAGGCCGGTGCCGCCGACGCCGAGGAGGTCATGTCCGCGTCCGGCGGCCGGTCCGCCTCCGGCGCCGAGCGCGAGGATGCTCCCGAGGCGGCCCCGGTGGCCGCGCCGACCGCATCGGGAGCCGGCTCCGACTCCCGCGCCGATGCGGCCGACACGGATGGCGAATCCGGCACCGAGCCGGATGCCGGGCCCGTCTCCGGCTCCGCACCGGGCGCAGGGGCGCAGCCGAGCGACTCCCGGCTGCGTGCAGCCGTGGCGGCGTGGGTGGCGACCGATTCCGATGAGGAAAGCGCAGCTCAGGACGGTGCGGCCGAGGCGCGGGACGCGTCGTCGGACGACGCCACCGGCTCCGCTGCCGCTGTCGCCGACGGTGAGGCGGCGGATACCCGCGACGCCGCGAAGGCCACCGGCGACACCGAGGCCCCGACAGCGAGCGACACCGAGGCTCCGGACACCGAGGCCCCGGCCGGGAGCGACACCGAGGCCCCCGAGGAGACCGGCGACGTACCGGCCGTCAGCGCTTCCGCCGACGGCCCCCGCGTCCCGAAGACCCGCGAGGAAGCCTCCCCGGCGAAGGAGCCGGAGCCCGCGAGCGACGGCCGGGGAATCGATCATCCGACCGCCGTCTTCAAGGCGCCGCGCGCCGAACAGCTCGACCAGCCGACGACCGCGCTGAAGCTCCCGGCGAAGGAGAGCGAGGCTCCGCGTAAGCCCGCGTCCTGGGCCGCGAAGGCCTCCGCCGAGCGGACCAGCAAGTTCGTGCCGTTGCGCTCGGACGACGTACGCCCCAAGGCCGTGGTCGGTCCCACGGTCACCCCGGACGTCGCGGCAGGACCCGGCACTCCAGCGAGCCCCGGAGCCGGTCTCACCGAGGCCGAGCGGACCAGGCAGCAGCCCATGCCGCCCAGGCCGCCGCTCGACCTGCTCGCCGAGCTCACGAACACCCCGCCGCCCGAGGAGACGCCGGTCCGCACCGCGGTCCGGCGCGTCAAGATCTGGACGCCGCTGGTCCTGCTCCTCCTGATCGGATTTGCGATCGCACAGGGTGTGCGCCCGCTTCCCGAGCCGGTTCTCGAACTGACGACGAAGCAGACGTACGACTTCGAGGGGAGCAAGCCCTCCCTGCCCTGGCCGGGCGAGGGCCAGGGCTACATGGCGGCCACGGGCCTCGGCACGGTCGACTCGTTCGGTGAGCAGAAGGCGGTGCCGATCGGCAGCGTGGCCAAGGCGATGACCGCCTACGTCGTGCTCAAGGACCACCCCCTGAAGAAGGGCGAGGACGGGCCCGCCGTCAAGATCGACGCGACGGCGGAGAAGGAGGGCAAGCTCGACTCGGTGGGCGAGTCGACCCTCAACACGGTCAAGGCCGGCGAGACGATCACGCAGCAGGAAGCCCTTTCGGCCATCATGATCCCCTCGGCGAACAACATCGCCAGGCTGCTCGCCCGCTGGGACGCGGGTTCCGAGGAGGCGTTCGTCAAGAAGATGAACGACACCGCCAAGGAACTCGGCATGACGAAGACCACCTACACCGACCCGTCCGGGCTGAACGCGACCACGGTGAGCTCCGCCGAGGACCAGGTGAAGCTGGGCGAGAAGCTGGTCGAGATCCCGGCGTTGATGGACATCACCAAGCTGCCGTCCTGGACGGACCCGTCGGGGCACTTCCACCGGAACTACAACACCCTCGTCCCGTACGACGGCGCGCTCGGCATCAAGACCGGCTCCACCACGAAGGCCGGTGGCAACCTGCTCTTCGCGGCGCACAAGCAGGTCGGAGACACCGACCAGCTGATCGTCGGCGCGATCCTGGGACAGCACAAGCCGTCGATCATCGACACGGTCAACGCGGTGAGCAAGGAAGCCATGATCGCGACGCAGGGCCTGTTGGAGAGCCGTGCCGTCGTGAAGAAGGGGCAGGTCGTCGGCGTCGTCGACGACGGATTCGGCCACACCACCGACGTAGTCGTGGCCGAGGACGTGAAGGCGGTCGGCTGGCCCGGCCTCACGGTCAAGCTCGAACTGACCGATGACGGCAAGACGATTCCGAACACGGCGCCGGCGGGCACGAGGGTCGGCACGATGACCGTAGGAGAAGGCGCGAGCCAGGTGGAGGTCGCGGTCACGCTGAGCGGCGCACTGGCCGAGCCGTCCTTCGGCGACAAGCTCACGCGCATCACCTGACCGACCGGTCCGGCCCCCTGTCCCGTTCCCACGGGGCAGGGGGCCGTCCGCCGATAGGGCAGCGCGTGGAAAATGCCGCGTGCTAGCGTCCCGAAGGCAACGGAGGCGCGCCGGGAGGCGTCCCTCCGAGTATGGATGGGCCCGTGCGGTACACGGACGGTTCGGCAGGCCCGGGCGAGGACGGGGAGAGTCGCAGTGACCACGGCTGAGCCGACACGGGCGGACACCGGCCCGCCCGTCCCGAGCCTCTCCGTCCGGATCCCGGCCCAGCCCGGCGGAGGCAGCGGCGGCGCCGACGGCTCGATACGCAGGCGCCTCCGACGCCACCCGGTGCTGCTGACGACCGCGGTCGCCGCGGCCGTGCACCTCCTCTGGTTCTTCTTCTTCGCGAACAGCGGTGGCGACATCGCCGCCCAGGACGCCTGGGCCGAGTTCGTCGGCCGCCACCCCGGTACCGCGTACAACCTGGCCTGGTACGGGGGCATGCACCCCGTCTCGTACAGCGTGGTGTCGCCCTACCTGATGTCGGTGCTGGGCGTCCGTACGACGATGATGATCGTCGGCACCGTGTCCTCGGCGCTCACCGCACTGATCCTGGTGCGGGTGCCCGCCGTCCGTAACCCCGTCGCGTGCGCGCTCGCCGGGGTCTTCGCGTATCTGTGCAACGCCCTGTCCGGGCGGGTCACCTTCGGGCTCGGCATGATGTTCGCGCTCGGTGCCGTGGCCGCCGTCTTCTGCTGGCCCCACCGCTGGCGGTACAAGCGCTGGGCGAAGGCCGTCATCGCCGCGCCCCTGGCCGGGCTCGCGACCGCGGGCAGCCCCGTCGCCGGGCTCTTCCTCGGTGTGGTCGCCGCGGCACTCTTCCTGAACAAACGGCGCCCCGGGGCGTACGCGATCGGCCTGCCCCCCGTCGTGGTGGTGGTCCTCTCCGCGTGGTGGTTCCCGTTCTCCGGCACCCAGCCGATGGCACTCGGCACCCTGTCACTGCCCTTCCTGTACGCCGTGTTCGTGTTCTTCCTGGTGCCCCGCGACTGGCACACCGTGCGGACGGCCGCCGCGGTCTACGGCGCCGGGACTCTGCTGACCTATGTGGTCGACTCGCAGATCGGCTCGAACGTGTCGCGCATGGCGATGCTGTTCGCGGGCGTGGTCCTGCTCGCCGCGCTGCCCTACACGGCGCCACGCACCCGGCGCTGGTACGCCCTGGTCATCGTCTTCGCCGGGCTGAACTTCTGGATCTGCTTCAAGGGCGTCGACGACATCGTCCGTACCGCACCCACCGCGTCCTGGACCCGTGAGCTGGCCCCGCTGGTCAACCAGCTGCAGAAGGCGGGTGCGGACCGGGGCCGGGTCGAGGTCGTCCCCGCCAGCAGCCACCGCGAGTCCTCCGCGCTCGCGCCGTACGTGAATCTGGCCCGCGGCTGGAACCGGCAGGCCGACATGAAGCGCAACCCGCTCTTCTACGACGACACCCTCGACGCGGTGAACTACCGGGAGTGGCTGGACCGCTGGGCCGTGCACTACGTGGTGCTGCCGACCGGGAAGCCGGACTCCGGGGCCGAACAGGAGGCGGCGCTCGTCGAGAAGGGCCAGCCGTATCTGAAGAAGGTCTGGAGCGACGCGAACTGGAAGCTGTTCCGGGTCGTGGACCCGGTGCCGCTCGCCGACCTGCCCGCGACGGTGGAGCGGGCCGGCGCCGACGAGCTGACGATCCACGTGCAGTCGGCGGGGCGCGTCCTGATCCGCATTCCCTACTCCCGGTGGCTCGCCGTCGTGGACGGCGAGGGCAAGAGCGTGGAGCGGCCGCAGGAGACCGAGGAGTCCAAGAAGCGCACGGCGGAGGACGGGGACGCCCTGAAGGACTTCACCAACGCCCACGGCTGTCTGATCAAGGTGGAGGAGGACGGCGACGGCGACGAGTGGACCGAACTCCTCGCACCACGCGCGGGTGTCTACCGCCTGGCGGCCCCGTACCAGCTGCAGCCCGGCACACCCTGCCCCGAGGAACTGCGCCAATAGTGCGGGAACCCGCCCTCCGGGCGGGCGGCACGTTCGCGCGCACGGGGCCACACGGGTTCACGCGGCGCGCACCGCGCGCAGGCCCCTCACACGGGTTCACACCACCGCCCGGACGAACGCGCGGTCCCGTTCCTTCAGTTGTGCGGCCGGGCCGGCGGCCCTGAGCACCACATCCAGCGCCCGCTCCGGGTCGGAGGCGTAACAGCCGCTCGCCCAAGCCGCATTGGCCTCGACGGCCGCCCACTGCCCCGCGTCGGTGACCCCGACGTCGACGACGATCGCGGACGGCAGCGTGTGCCCCGCGGCGGCGAGCAGTTCCGAGCCGAACGCACGTGCCGGAGCGGACAGCGGAGCCGGGGACAGCCGTCCCGACACGGCGTACCGGCTGCCGGTGTGGATCCGCCCGTCCAGCAGGTACAGCCGGTACTCCGCGTCGAACGCGACGACGTCGCTCACCAGCACCACGGTCTCCGGGTCGACCGCGTCCGGCCCCGGCAGCCGGGAACCGTCCGCGTAGACCAGTGCCGGAATGCTCTTGTCGTTCGGCGACTTGACGAAGGCCGGCCGACGGAGCCCGTACACCTCACGGATGGGGACGGCACGGATCTCGCGCCGGACGAACGCGTCGGGCAGCCGGGCCAGCCAGTCGGCGGGAGCTTCGAGCGGCGCGATCCCCAGTACGGGGGCCACGGCGTCGGCGAAGGAGGGACCGGCGTGCAGATGCGCGCTCCGGCCGCGCAGCCCCTCGGGCACCTCGCCGCCGGTCAGCCGCACGGTGTCCAGGCCCCGCAGCCGGGCGGTGTCGCGGAGCATCAGGGCGGAGGCGGTGAGGCGGGGCGGGAATACGAGTGCGAGGGGCATGGACAGCGATCCTGCCGCAGCGGGCACGTGCGGGCCCACCGGATTTCGTTCGACAGCCCGCGCCCGGTCGGCTTGCATGGGGCGGATGCACGCCAACGAGACCGAGACCGACGCGGCACTGGTACGTCGCCTGCTCGCCGCGCAGTTCCCCGCCTGGGCGGATCTTCCCGTCGAGCCGGTCCGCTCCCACGGGACGGTCAACGCGATCTACCGGCTGGGGCCGGACCTGGCGGTGCGACTGCCCCGCGTCGAAGGCGGATCCAAGGACGTGGCGACGGAACACCGCTGGCTGCCCCACCTCGCCGAGTACCTTCCCTTCCCCGTACCCGCCCCGCTGGCCCAGGGTGTGCCCGGCGAGGGCTACCCCTGGTCCTGGTCGGTCTGCCGCTGGATCGACGGCGACAACCCGGCCGCCGGCTCCGGCGGTGCCGGACTCGCCGCCGACGTCGCGGAGTTCGTCCTCGCTCTGCGCCGCGCCGACACCACCGGCGCCCCGCCGGCCTACCGCAGCGAACCGCTGGCCGCACGGGACGCTGCGACCCGGGACGCCCTGGAGGCGCTCCACGGCGTCATCGACACGAAGGCGGCGGCCACCGCCTGGTCCGACGCCCTGCGCGCGCCCGCCCCGAGGGGCCCGGCCGTATGGGTCCACGGAGATCTCCAGCCGGGCAACGTCCTGGTCTCGGGCGGCCGCCTGGGCGCGGTCATCGACTTCGGCTGCATGGGTCTGGCCGACCCCTCCGTCGACCTGCTCGCGGGCTGGTACCTGCTGTCGGCCGGGGCGAGGCGCCTCTTCCGTACGGAGGTGCGGGCGGACGCCGCGGACTGGGCGCGGGGCCGGGGCTGGGCCCTGTCGGTCGCGCTCATGGAACTCTCGTACTACCGGACGTCGAACCCGGTGATGGCGGCGACGGCACGGCATGTGATCGGCGAGATCCTGGAGGAGGCGGGCTGAGGACCGGGCCGGGTCCGACGACGTCTCGCCGGCACGCCAAGGCACCGCGGTCGCACCGCTCCAGGGGACCGGGCGGGGCCTGGACCGTGTGTGGCAAGGTGTGCCGACAGCTCACGCCGGCCCGGCCTCGCGAGGGGGTCGGACCGGGAACGTCTCCCAGGCTTCCGGCATCCCGCAGCGACCTCCGGAGACGGCCGAGCGGAGTCCCGGGCGGAGTGTCCCCCGGTTCGTATCCCCTTCTGCAGGAGAACACCCATGAACGGAAAGCGCCGCCGCTTGCTGCTGGCCGCCATCGATCCCATGCTCGAACCAGGTGAGCAGGTCGAGGTGACGACCATCGTGAACCTGAGCTCGGTCTCCGTACGCCGGACCGCGGCGTTCGCGGCAGCCTCGGCGATCATGAGCGGTGGAGGCATGGCCGTGATCCCGGCCCCGGCCCCCATGTACCTGGCCATGACCGACCGCCGCCTCTTCGTCTTCCGGGCCAACCCGACGTTCGCCCGGCCCGAGGAGCACCTGATGACGATTCCGCGCGCCGGCCTCGTTCGCTCCGAAATCAGGGAGCGCCTGCTCAACTCGTCCTTCGTCGTATCCGCGCCGGACAACGAGCAGGGCCTGAAGGTCGTCTTCCCGCTGGTGGGCCGCAAGGACCGGAACGCGATAGCGGCGGTCCTGCCCCTGGCGGGCTGACTCCCCGTACACCGGGTGGCTGCCGCGGTGGCACCCACAACGAGCGGTGCGCCGCCGCCCGCCCTCAGGGGCCCTCGCGCCCGCCGGCGGTTTCCAGGGGGCCCTGACTGTGCGCTTCTCGTGCTCAGCGGTCTTCGGCCTCGGCCGGCGGGCGGCCTGCTTCCGCGGCGGCCGGGTCCGCGCAACAGGTGCTGTCCGTCTGCTCGGCCATCGAGTCGGTGTCCGCTTTGACGACGTAGATCTCCCACGGTTCCTGGCCGGGACCGCGGACCCAGACCTTGTCCTGGCGGGCGTAGCAGCAGGTGGTGTCGGTCTCGATGTCGGTCGCCAGCCCTTGGTCCTGGAGGCGGGTCGTGGCGGCGTGGACTTCTTCGGTGGTGGCGACTTCGACGCCGAGGTGGTCCATCCGCGTGCCGGTGCCCGGTGCGCCCTGGACGAGGACCAGCTTGAGGGGTGGATCGGCGATGGCGAAGTTGGCGTAGCCGTCGCGCAGTTTGGCCGGCTCGGTGCCGAAGAGCTTGCTGTAGAAGGCGATCGACGCTTGGAGGTCGGGGACGCGCAAGGCGAGTTGTACGCGTGACATGACGTTCCTCCGGACTCGGAGCGGTAGCGCCCAGGCCGGGAGTGACCGGGGCGCGGTGTTTCAGGAGCCGCAGCACCCACCGGACGCCGTGTCCTCGGCGGCTGCGACCGGAGCGGAGATGCCGGTGCCGATCTGTACGAGGGCGGGTGCCGGAGCGCAGCAGCCACCTTCGTCGGCCGGTCCGGCGGCGGGGTCGTCGAAGAGTCCGGCGCCGCCGCAGACCCCGGTTTCGGGAAGGGTGAGTTCGACGCGGTCGGCGGACTCGGTGTCGCCGGCGAGGGCGGCGGTGACGGAGCGGACCTGTTCGTAACCGGTCATGGCGAGGAAGGTGGGGGCGCGGCCGTAGGACTTCATGCCGACGAGGTAGACGCCCTTTTCGGGGTGGGAGAGTTCGCGGTGGCCGTGCGGGTAGACGGTGCCGCAGGAGTGCTGGTTCGGGTCGATGAGCGGTGCGAGCTCCACCGGCGCCTGCAGGCGCTCGTCCAGCGCGAGGCGGAGCTCGGACAGGAAGGTCAGGTCGGGGCGCAGGCCCGTCAGGACGATGACTTCGTCCACCGGGTCGAGGCGCCGGCCGTCCTCGCCGACGAGGGTCAGGCGGCCGTTGTCGGCGGGCTCGAGGACTTCGGTGCGGAAGCCGGTGAAGGCGTCGGCGTACCCGTCGTCGACCGCGGCCTTGGCGGCCAGGCCCAGGGCGCCGCGGGCGGGGAGCTGGTCGGCGCTGCCGCCGCCGAAGGTGGAGCCGCTGATGCCACGGCGCAGGATCCACACGGAGTGCGTGCCGGGTTCGTCCTTCGCGAGGTCGGCGAGGGTGGCCAGGGCGGTGAACGCGGAGGCCCCGGAGCCGATGACGGCGGTGCGCCTTCCCGCGTACCGGGCCCGGACCGCGGGGTCCTTGAGGTCGGGGATGCGGTAGGAGACGTGGGCGGATGCGGAGTGTTCGCCCAGAGCGGGGAGGCCGTCGGCGCCGACAGGGCTGGGGGTGGACCAGGTACCGGACGCGTCGATTACGGCACGGCCCATGATTCGTTCCTCGGCGCCGTCGGCGAGCTCGATGCGGATGGTGAAGGGCTGCTGGTCCCGGTCGGCGTCGACGATCCGGTCACGGCCGAGGCGGGAGACGCCGGTGACGGTGGCGCCGTAGCGGATCTTGTCCCCGAGGACGTCGGCGAGCGGCTGGAGGTACTGCTCGGCCCAGTCTCCGCCCGTGGGGTAGATCTCCGCGGCGGGCTTGGTCCAGCCGGTCGGCGCCAGGAGCTTCTCGGCGGCGGGGTCGGTCAGTTCGTTCCAGGTGGAGAAGAGCCGTACGTGCGACCAGTCGCGCACCGCGGTTGCCGCGGAGGGCCCGGCTTCCAGGACCAGTGGTTCGATGCCTCGCTCGACGAGGTGGGCGGCGGCTGCGAGCCCGGCAGGGCCGGCGCCCACGACGACTACCGGAAGGTTTGCAGAGGTGGTCATGGCGGTGATGTCCTCCGGGACGGGCGACCGTACCGCGTCGCTGTTTCGACTGTTGTCTATATTCGAAGGTTGCCACTCGTATCGATGAGTGTCAACATAGACGCATGTCGAAGTCAGAGGTTGGGGAGCTGCCGGTTCTGGATCCTGGAACGGTGGTGCCGTGCTGCCCGCCGATCACCGCCGGGGAGCTGTCGCAGGGCGACGCCGAGAAGATGGCCGTGATGTTCAAGGCGCTGTCCGACCCGGTGAGACTGCGGCTGTTCTCCAGGGTTGCCTCGCACCCCGGTGGCGAGGCGTGCGTGTGTGACATCCAGGACGTCGGTGTCTCCCAGCCGACCGTGTCCCACCACCTGAAGAAGCTGCGCGAGGCCGGCCTGCTGACCTCGGAGCGGCGCGGAACCTGGGTCTATTACCAGGTCGCGCCGTCCGTCGTGGCGGCCATGTCCGCCATGCTCGATCTGCGCAGCTGACCTCCGGCCGGAGCCCGCGGGTCAAGCGGCGCAGCCCCTTCCTCCGGCGTGGCGTTCCGGACAGTGCGTCAGCTTTCCCTTCCGGGGGTGGTGACCGCGTGGGGGGCGAACCTCTTGCGCCAGGCCAGCGCCACGTACACGAGCCCGATCAGGACGGGGACCTCGATCAGCGGGCCGACGACGCCGGACAGCGCCTGGCCGGAGGTGACGCCGAAGGTGGCGATGGCAACAGCGATGGCCAGCTCGAAGTTGTTGCCCGCCGCGGTGAACGCGAGGGTGCTCGTGCGGTCGTAGGCGAGGCCGAGGCCCTTGCCGAGGAGGAAGGACCCGAAGAACATGACCGCGAAGTACACCAGCAGCGGCAGTGCGATCCGTACGACGTCCAGGGGCTGCGAGGTGATCGTCTTCCCCTGCAGGGCGAACAGGATGACGATCGTGAACAGCAGGCCGTAGAGGGCCCAGGGGCCGATCTTCGGCAGGAACCTCTGCTCGTAGGATTCGCGGCCCATCTTCTTCTCGCCGATGCGGCGGGTGAGGAACCCGGCTAGCAGCGGTACCCCGAGGAAGACCACGACGTTCAGGGCGATGTGCCACACGGGGACGTCCAGGCCCTGCCCGTCGCCGAGGCCGAGCCACCGGGGCAGCAGTTCGAGGTAGAACCAGCCCAGCACGCCGAAGGCCAGGACCTGGAAGACCGAGTTCAGGGCGACGAGGACGGCTGCGGCTTCACGGTCGCCGCAGGCGAGGTCGTTCCAGATGATGACCATGGCGATGCAGCGTGCCAGGCCGACGATGATCAGACCGGTGCGGTACTCGGGCAGGTCCGGCAGGAAGATCCAGGCCAGGGCGAACATGACCGCCGGTCCGACGATCCAGTTGATGACCAGCGAGGACACCATCAGCGTGCGGTCGCCGGTGACCGTGTCCAGCCGGTCGTAGCGGACTTTTGCCAGCACCGGGTACATCATCACCAGCAGGCCGAGGGCGATCGGCAGGGAGATGCCGCCGATCTCGATCTTCGCGAGAGCGTCGTTCATGCCGGGGACGATGCGGCCCAGGCCCAGGCCGACGGCCATGGCCAGCAGGATCCACACCGCCAGGTAGCGGTCGAGCGTCGAGAGCTTCCTGACGATCGAGCCGGCCCCCGCCGGGCCGGCGCCCTCGGTGGAGACGGTCGTGGGCTCGGCGGAGGTCACGGGCAGGCCCTCTTGTTCCCGGCGGCGGCGCGGGCGGAGGCGGCCAGCGCGGCGAACTGCTCGGACAGGCCGGCCAGGACCTCGGGGCACAGCCTGTAGTAGGTGAAGCGGCCACACGGCTCGGTCTCCACCACTCCGGCCTCGCGCAGGACCTTCATGTGGTTGGACAGGTTGGTCTGCTTCGCGCCGGTCTCCTCCACCAGGTGCGTCGTGCAGAGCGTCTCGCGCGCCAGCAGGGTCACGATTCTCAGGCGGAGCGGATCGCCCAGAACCCTCATCACATCAGGATCGACTGAAGTCAGCATGCGCTGATACTCTCACGTCACCATTCGCTGATATCAGCGAGGGCTGAAGTCATCGACGGCCGAGTGCCGTCATGCCACCGGAGAGAACGATCACCATGGCCGACAAGCCGTCCGTCCTGTTCGTCTGCGTCCACAACGCCGGCCGCTCCCAGATGGCCGCCGCCTGGCTTACCCACCTGGCCGGAGACCGCGTCGAGGTCCGCTCCGCCGGCTCGAATCCCGGCGACGCGGTCAACCCCGCCGCCGTCGAGGCGATGGCCGAGGTCGGCATCGACATCTCCGCCGAGACACCCAAGGTCCTCACGGTCGACGCGGTCCGCGTATCCGACGTGTGCATCACCATGGGCTGCGGCGACACCTGCCCGGTCTTCCCCGGCAAGCGCTACCTCGACTGGAAGCTCGAGGACCCCGCCGGCCAGGGCGTGGCCGCCGTGCGCCCGATCCGCGACGAGATCAAGGCCCTCGTCGAGGACTTGATCGCCGAGATCGCCCCGGAGGCCACGGCGTGAGCGGGGTGGGCGACGTCGCCACCACCGCCTCCGGCCCCGCCGGTCGCACCGCCGCGCTCTGAACTGCCCGCGCCGGGCTGAAGGCCGTGGTGTTCGGCATCGGCGGCGGCGGCGTCGTCGGCTCCCTGACCGTCACCCCCAGGGGCCGGGAATGTCGCGGCCCGTTTCCATGAGGACGTCGGTTGCGTCGACCTCATGGCCAAGACGCGCAATCGGAGGAACGTAGTCCGCTCACGCGCTGCTCACGCAGTCGGGTGCACCGGGGGAGTGGCGTCACTGAACTCTCCTGTAACTAACGTTAATGTTACTAACTATGATGTTAGTCTCTGGGGTGTGAAGTGACACCGGGGAGGCGGAGGCAATGGCAGATTTCGTGGGCAGGCGGCACGAACTCGAGACGCTGGATCGCGAGCTGGCCAAGGTTACGGCCGGGGTCGGTGGGGAGCGGCCCGGGCGGTGCGTGATGCTTCGAGGGCGCCGCCGGGTGGGTAAGTCGCGGTTGGTGGAGCGGTTCGCCGAGGGATCCGGTGCGCCGTTCCTTTTCTACGCCGCCACAGGGGCGTCGCCGGGGGCGGACCTGGAGCGACTCAGCCAGGATGCGCACTCATCCAGCCTTCCGCTGGCGAATCTGCTGGCCGCGGCCCATCCGGTGAGTTGGGATGCCGCGTTCGACGTACTCGCGGCGGCACTGCCGCCCGACCGGGCGAGCGTGGTGGTCATGGACGAGGTGCCCTACTTGATGGATGCGGAGGGCGCCTTCGAGGGCATGCTTCAGCGGGCCTGGGACCGAGTGCTGGAGAAGAAGCCGGTTCTGCTGGTTCTCATCGGTTCCGACCTGTCGATGATGGAGGCGCTGAACAACTATGGGCGTCCGTTCCACCAGCGTGGACGGGAGATGGTGCTGGGGCCGCTCAACCCGGCGGAGGTGGGCGAGATGCTCGGCCTCGATCCTCCCTCGGCCTTCGATGCGTCCTTGATCACCGGTGGCCTGCCTCTGATCTGTGCGGAGTGGACGCACGGTGCGGGGATGTGGGAGTTCCTGCAGGCGGCACTCAGCGATCCGGTCTCGGCCTTGCTGGTGTCGGCGGAGCGCTCGCTCGCCGCAGAGTTTCCCCAGCAGGTCCAAGCCCGCACCGTCCTCTCGGCGATCGGCAGTGGTGAGCGGACGTTCTCCAATGTTGCCCGCGCCGCCGGCGGCATCGGGGCGACCCCGCTACAGCGGTCGCTGAGGATGCTCTTGGACAAGCGGGTGATCGCGGCGGAACTTCCCGTGTCCACACGGCCTTCGAGGGATCGTCGCTACCGGGTCGCGGATCCCTACCTCCGCTTCTGGCTGAAGCTTCTGGGGCCCGCGATGGAGGAGATCGAGAGGGGCCGGGGTGACCTGACACTCCAGCGCATCCGCGAAAACTGGACCAGCTGGCGTGGTAGGGCCGTTGAGCCTCTGGTGCGAGAGGCGCTGGCACGGCTGCTGCCTGACGCGATCCTCCCCGCTGCCCCCGCCATCGGCGGTTACTGGACCCGTACCAACGATGTGGAGATCGACATCGTGGGAGCGGATCGCGCGCCGATCGCTAAGGAGTTGTTGTTCGTCGGCTCGGTGAAGTGGCTGGAGAACTCTCCGTTCGACCGGCACGATCTTGCGGCGCTGCACCGACACCGCGCCGCGCTCACGCCTGGGCCCGTGCCCGCGATCGCTGTCTCGCGCAGCGGCACCGACTGCGCGGGCCTCGACGCTGCGTACGGCCCGGCGGAACTCCTCGCGGCGTGGACTTCCTGAGCATGCCCGAATACGTGTGGGTACCAGATGTCCATGGTCTGTCGCCCCAACTCGGGTCGGCCGAGCCTCCGGCCCACTGCGAAGGCGACGTCCTCCTGCTCACGCAAACGGCCCCGGACGACGACTCCGGGGCCGAGTGGAGCGCCTTCCTGGGAGAGAAACCCCAGGTCAGCGGCTTGTTGCGCTGTGCCCCCGGCAGGATTCGAACCTGCGACACCCGCTTTAGGAGCGAGGTGGGGCGAGTTGGGGCCTGACCTGCGGCATGCCGACTTCGACCGACACAGGCTGCGCGCACTGTTGGCGACCGCAGTTCCCCGTAGCTCCCCGCCTGATCTGGCGCGGATGTGGCACGGGTCGGCATGCCGGTGTTCCCAAGTGTCGCTTCATTCGCCGCGATCCCTGTGGCTGATCAGATCGGGAGTGGCTTGAGCATGCTTATCAAGAGCCCGTCGCATCTGATACCCGGTGTGAGCGGTGTCCTCGCCTACCGTGACACGGCGAGTGTTGGGCGGAGCATCCACAGCCCACAGCAGCGACGTACGCACGTACTCCTCACCGGCATACGCCAAGACCAAAGACGTCTCGACTGTGACATCAGCCCGGTGGTACCGGACATGCATCACCAGTGGATACATGTCCTGGGTTTGATGCACTTCCGGGCTGGCGAACCCCAACCCCTCCAAGGCGGCGAGAAATCGACTCCTGGACTCAGCCACGAAGGTCTTCACCCGTACGTCCACCCCACCGAGTATGAGCACCGATGAAGATCAGAATGTACGGCTCTGGAACATTAGACACGCAGTAGGCCTTGGCTGTCGTCGCTGCTCGAACCGGTGAAGCGGGCTCGCTCTCGAAGCGCATGGTGGCGACCTAATCGAACTTGAAAACCGTCGTCGCAGCGATGTGACCGTGGGTTCAAATCCCACACCCACCGCAGATGAACGGCCCCTGACCAGGTGAATCGGTCAGGGGCGTTCTCGTGAGCGTCGCCCGCCAGCGACCGTTGTTCCCCGCTGTTTCCCGACCGAACGGGCACGCAAGGGGCACGTCACTGGCTTGGTGGGCGGCTCGGCTAACCTACGCGAGTGCGCGCCGAAGAGATCTCCACCTGGATCGCGGACCGCGACGCTTTGATGAGCACAGTCGAGCTTGCTGCGGCGTTCGACGCCTATCTCTGCACCCTCCCCTGGGCGGGCCAAGGCATCGACTGGCGGGGGCTACCGTGCAGGTCCCTCGCGCTCGATGGCGTCTCAGACGATGAGGCAGTGCGTTGGGCGAGAGCAACGCCGCTGGGAACCCATGACCACGTCCTGGTGATCGACTCTGCAAGCGAGCCCGGTGTCATCTGTGCTTTCGATGACGCTGTCCGTGACTTCGAGCTGCTGTCGAACCGCCCAGAACTCTACATTTGCGGCCTAGACCTGTCAGGCGGGTCCCCCGAGCCGACGTTTGAGCACTTCATCGAGCGCCGTTCGTTCATGACCCTCAACGCAAAGCTGTGAGGTACCGAGGCCAGCCAGAGGCTCCCCTTGTGTCTGGTTAGGGGCCTCTGGCTGGCCGCAGGACTTTAGCCTCGGGCGTCATCCTTATCAGGTCGACCACAGGGGACCGTCGGCATCGTTCAACCGGGCTTGTATCTCGGCCGATCGTCTGCAGAGGTCCGAGGTCGACCGCTGCTGTTCGTACTTGTTGGTGTCAGTTGCTGATGTCAGCCACCGCACGCAGCCTTGACAGCGCGGCCACTCTCTCAACCCTGCCGGGACCTCCCTTGTCTACGCGCCTCCTGCGACAATGCCGCGACAGTGACGCTGGCCATGAGACGGGGAGGAACGGCGTGCTTCTCTATGGGGTGCTTGCACTGCTCGCGGGCGGCGCTTTCACCGTAGTGGCCTGTGGCTATCGCGGCGTGGATGTCTGGGTGTGGGACTGGGCAGACGTGACCTTCACACCGAACTACAGGACTCGATGGGGGACGCCTTGGAAAAGCCTTGAACGCATGAGACTGCAGTTCGGATTCATGGGAGCCGTGTTGGTGATCGTCGGGCTGGTGAGCTTGACGCGGTAGCAGGTAATCCTTTGCGTTCGTCTGAGTATCTGGCTTACCGCGCCTGCTTGCTCTCCTCAACCCACCACTCACCCCGGCTCCCATCCCGTCCGCCTTCGACCCACACTCCGTGGAGCGGTCGTGGTTCAGGGCGTCAAAGTGGAGCGCGCCACTGTACGAACGACCTTGACGCCCTGGGCCGCGACTGCTCGGCTTTGCCTGGGTCGGAGGTGGTCGGGATGGGAGCCCACAACGCTCACCACGAATCCGCCGGTACTCGCGAACGGCGCCCCTCCCATCCCGGAGTCTGAGCGCCCCCGCCGGAGGCATCCTCTTGAAGCCGCGGGCTTGGTTCTCGTCTCATGCCCAACGGGCCTACCAACTCGTGGGCGCGCGTCGGCGGCGGCAGCGCCGAGCGGGCCGGAGGCAGGAGCGCGGGCGCAGCCAGAGCCGGGAAGCGCGCCCGGCGGAGCGGAGCGCAGCCGGGTGCCTTGATGAGGTAGAGAAACCTGTAACAGCTCTCGACGGCGGTCAAGCAGAGGGCGAATCGTTCGGCAGGAGGCGGCTGGTGAAACCGGCTTGGCGGAGTCGCTGATACGCCTCGGCTACGTCGGCAGGTACCCGGGAGGCTGCCGAAGCCGAAGTGCGGGGCTGGTCGCAGCTCGCCTCCCGGATCGAGGTCCCGGCCCTGCGGGGGCGTCCGGCATTGCCGGGCCGCCATCTACTGGCGTACGAGGATGTCTTTGCGAGCGGACGGTGCGAGCTGCTGCTTGGCGACCTGATCGCCTTGGCCGATCGCGATCCGGAGGAGTTGCCGCGTCTGGCCCGACTCGTGGGCGGCGTCTGCCACGACCTGCGGGCGGCGGCCGACGAGACCGGAAAGGTGGTTCCGCTCGCCGAGTGCGTGCCGGACCTCTACCTCGACCGGATCCGGCCCGGCGGTCGGCTCGACCGCTGGTACACGCGACGGGATCTGCCGATCACCCTGCCGCATACAGCCGTGACGCTCACTGTCCACGAGCTGGCCAGCTACACGGTCACGGCTAACGGCCGACCGCTCACACTGAACGTCGCCAAAACCATCGGCAGCGTCCGCCACGCCTTGAGCCCCGACCGGCGCTGGCCCACAGGGCTGACGCAGGGCGATCCCACGGAGCCCAACATCGCCGACCCGCTGTGCTGGCTCGACTTCGAGTTCGCCGGTCGCAACACCATCGCGGGCGAAGCCGCGAACCTGCTCTGGTACCTCATGGCCCTGGGCGGCTGGCTCGTTCCCCGTTACCAGCCCGACGTGTACGCACGCACCCTTCGCTTGGCTCTGCCCTCCTACACCCGTCCTCGCATCGACCACCTGGAACTGGACGCCACCACACGGCACATCGACATCCAGTACACCTGGAGCACAGGCCCCGGTCGCCATGCCGCCATCGCCGGAGCCCTTCACGGCCTCTGCGGCCAAGGAGGCATCGGCATGGATGAACTCCGTGCCTTCTTCGCCCTGCGCATCCTCGGCGTCATTCCCGCCGCCCGGTTGACCGGCCACGACCTGCTGCTCGTCCTGGTCAAGCTCGCCGAGAGCCAGCACCCCGGCACTGAGCTCGGCACCTTCCTCCCGACCGCACCGGCTCTTCATCCCGACCTCACCGAACGGAGCCGCAATGTCCCTGCCCCTGCTTGAGACTCACCTCCAGGCCCGGCCGCTGCAAGGCCGGACGGCCCTTGTCACCGGCGGCGCCACCGGCATCGGCGCCGAGATCGGCCGCGCCCTCTCCATGTCAGGAGCGACCGTGGCCATCAACCACCTCGGTCAGGAGAGGGCGGCACAGGCACTTCTCGCCGCCTTCGACCGCGGCGGAAGCCCTGGCGTGGCCATGGACGCCGACCTGACCGACCCTGATGCCGTCCAGACGATGACCGACCGGATCCGTGCGGAGGCCGGCCCCATCGACATCCTCGTGAACAACGCCGGGGCCTACCCGCGAGTCCCGTGGCAGGACACCGACGAGGCTGCCTGGAGCTACTCCCTCGACGCGAACCTCACCGCGCATTACCGCGCCTGCCACGCGGTGACCCGTGGCATGGTGGAACGGCGCTGGGGCCGCATCGTGAACATCGGCAGCGTCAACGCCCGCGCCGGCCGGACCAACCTCGTCGCGTACAGCACCGCGAAGGCCGGACTCCTGGGCCTCACTCGATCCCTCGCTCGTGAACTGGGCCCGTACGGAGTCTGCGTCAACACGGTCCTGCCCGGCGCCATCCAGGTCGAGGCCGAGACCGCGATCCCCGCCCGCCATCGCGCCAGCCCGGAGGACCAGATCAAGCGCCAGTGTGTTCCCCGCCGGGGGCGGCCCGAAGATGTGGCGGCGCTCGTGGCCTTCCTCGTCGGGCCCTCCGCATCGTTCATCACTGGGCAATCAGTCCACGTCGATGGCGGCTGGCTGATGCACTGAGAACGTCAACAAGCAAGGAGACAGAGCCGAATGATCGAACGAGTCCGAGCCGTCCTCGTCACCGAGCACGACACGATGCTGGTCATCCGCCGTACCAAACCGGGAGTTCCCGTGTACTGGGTGCTTCCTGGTGGAGGAGTCGAAGCCGAAGACGAGTCCCGTGAGGCCGCCCTCCATCGGGAGATCCACGAGGAGATCGCAGGGAAAGCCGAGATCGTCCGCCTTCTGCACACGATGGAGTCCGACGACGAGCGCCAGCTCTTCTACCTCACCCGCATCGCCACCTGGTCCTTCGACGACCGCATCGGGCCCGAGTTCAGTGCAGAGGGCCGGGGCGAATACGCACTGGAGGAGGTCCCGCTGTCCTTGGAAGGGATCGACGGTATCGATCTCAAGCCCGAGGAGATCGCCCACGTGCTCCGGGGTGCCCTGGGTGATGGAACTCTCTCGGGTGTTGCCATGGCCTGAGCGATGACACGCAAGCATGCCACCGGGGCCAGCGCTGGCGGGCCTCGGCGGCACTTCGATGTCATGCCCTCATGGTCCGGTGGGTAATAAGAGGTCGTTTTCGCCCGATGTTTCATCCCGGAATCGGGTGCTTGGTCCGTGCTGTCGGGTCGCGCCAGGAGACGGTGTTCTCGCCGGTGAGGCGGCGGGCCATGAGGTCGGTCATGGCGACCAGCACCGCGAGCAGGAGTTCGAGCGTGTCGGTGACGATACTTCGCTTGCGTCCCACGATTTTCTTCCCGGCATCGGTGCCCTGGCTGGAGGAGGGGACGCTGGTGGACGTCTTGACGCTCTGGGCGTCGAGCACACAGGCCGATGGCTCGCCGTTCCGCCCTTCCTTCTCCCGCAGGAGTTGCCTGAGCAGACCGTTGAGCTGGGCGAATACGCCGTCCTGCAGCCACTTGGCGAAGTAGCCGTAGACCGTGTTCCAGTGCGGGAAATCGTGCGGGAGGTAGCGCCACTGAACCCCGGTGCGATCCACGTACAAGACCGCATCCATGATGTCGCGCAGGTCGTGTTCCGGCGGCCGGCCGAAGTCCAGAGCCCTTCCGCGGCGCTCGAAGCGCCAGGCCGCAAGCACTGGCTCGATCAACTCCCAGCGGGCATCGGACAGATCACTCGGATACGGGCGTCGCGTCGGCATTCTCCAGACGTACAGCCGTGAACCGAGTGCGCCCAGGCGCACAGCGACGCCAATGGAAGCACGCGGCCGCGAAAGCCGGGCGTCCTGGGATGAGACAGGCGCAAGACACCGCCCGCCTCATCCGTCACCCCACCTGACCAGCAAGAATCGCCAGCATCGCGAGCACCACAACCCGGCAGCACAAAAACCGCTGGATACCTGTGCAGTTCAGACGAAAACGACCTCTAAGTGCCTGTTTCTGAACCCAGAAGCCGCAGGCCAACCCGCCAGTGTCCCAAACGCGAAGTTCGCCGAAGCGTTCGCAGAGCGGTCACCGTGACCGTTCGGCGAACGGAACTGCTACGGCCTCGGTACTGGTGGGCTCGCGTATTCAACTGTCACCAGTTCTCCGAGGAGTCCAGCCTGGTGGTGACCGCCAGTGGTCCCCAGAGGCGTATCGGCTCCAGGTGCCTCAGGCTTCGGAGGCCAGCTTGGCCGTGGTGACCCGGTGATAGCTCCGAGCCTCCGCGACAACCGGGGCGGCCATCTCCAGCACGTGCTGCCGAATCGCGGCGGTGCGACCGGCGGTGGTGGGGATGCCGATGTCGTTGAGGAGCGCTGCCAGGATGTCGGGGGCAGGAGCGTGATAGTGAGCCAAGCGCCCCCGCACGATGCACCGCGTGACCGCTCGCGGCCCTCTTGGTGCCAGCCCCGAGGACCTGACGCACATCCGTGCCACCGAAGCCGCCCCGCTCCAGTCCCTGCCAGGATTTACCTGCCCGACCTTGACGGCCTCCGGGCCCGTGGGGCCCTCGGCTCACACTCTCCCGCCTATCCGGGCGCCGCGGATGACGGCCAGTCCGACGAGGGCCCCTATGGGCATCTGCGGCGGCGCATGGCTCCGCCTTCATGACGTCATGACGTCGTGAGGCCGTTGCTTGGCCAAAACGACCTCTTAACCGGCCGCCAGATTCTGGATGCGCAGATGGTTCTCCAGCGCCCAGCGCACGGTCTTTGGCGGTCGCCCGAGCAGGGTTTGGAGCTGGTCGCTGACGCCGAGGTATCCGCCGCCGCCCACCAGCCGGGTCAGGGTCTTCATGTGCTCCGCGGTGTGGGGAATCTCTGCCATGGCAGGGTCCACGTAGGTCTCGTTCCAGGTTTCGACCTCTTCGGGTACGTAGGTGACCTGGCGTCCCAGCACAGCCCCGAAGTCCTCTGCGAACCCGTGCATGTCCTTAAGTTCCGGACCGTTGAGCTCGTACGACTTCGAGATGTGCGGAGCGGGGTCGGCCAGGATCTTCGCGCACGCCTCCGCCACGTCGTAACCCGCGATGGGCGCGAGCCGGTGGTGGCCGAAGGGCAGGCGCAGTTCACCGTTGCTCAGCGGCTCCAGTGCCAGCCAGGTCATCAGGGGGTTCTCGACGAACATGGCCGCCCGGATGTTGACGGTCGGGAGGCCGGACCACTCCAGCACCTGCTCGGCGATCCAGTGGGCGCGCTGCTGCGGCGACCAGTCCGCGACGAGTCCGCCGAGCCATGCACGTCGTTCCTGCTCCGGTGCGGTCATCTTCTCGAACGTCATGAACGACTGCTCGTACTCGGACATGTTGACGAAGATCTCGATGTCGCCCTGGGTCCGCGCCGCCGCGGCCATGAGGCTGACGGCGTCGGTGTAGTACGGCGTCAGGCTCATGCTGAAGTAGATGCGCCGGACGCCCTTCAGTGCGGCTGTCACGTCGGCGATGGTGAGCAGGTCTCCGACGAAGACCTCGGCGCCGGCCTGGCGGAGTGCCTGCGCGCGGTCGTCGTCCTGCCGCACGAACGCGCGCACGGGGTGGCCTTGGTCAAGCAGCATGTCGACGATCGTTCGACTCACACCGCCGACGTGGCCAGCGGCTCCGGTGATCAGGATGGGATGGCGCTCTGACATCGGTGATTCCCCTATCTGGTTGGGTGGTCAGCTGTATGGAAAGACCACGGAATGCGGCTGGCGATCGTTTTGGGTCGCTTCGGTCGCCTGGGATGTCTATGCCGTCGCTCGGCGCGGTGGCAGGCAAGGGTGTCGGTCGGATTCGGAGAGGTGGCCATGCCCGCAGGAGGGGTCGATGACGGCAAAGCCGCCAGACTCGATGGCCGCCTGCACCCGGGCCTTGGGCCCTTCTCCCGCCGACCCGTGCCCAGCCAGGCGAATTCTGCGCAGTGTCGTGGGGGCGCAGGGCCGTCGACGCGGGCGAGGAAGTCCAGGCGTGCGGCGTTGGTCTCCGCGGAACGCTCCTGCCGCCTCCAGTAACCGCGGCCCGAAAGCACCACCACGTCGTGGAGTTGGGGCGCGACAGCGACCAGCGGGTTGCCCGACCTGGCGGGCCACGGGGAGGCCGGGCAGGAGTTCATCATCAACGACCTGCGGCTGCCGCGGGTCCTCGTCGGCCTTCTGGTTAGCGGCCATTGGTACTTGCGCGGGCTCGACCTCGGTGGCTACGGGCTCTAGCGCAGGGCAGCAGAAGCGGGCTCCGGTGCAGCTGCCGCAGGGTCTTGTGCAGCGGTACCGTTGGATGCGCTTCCTCGCCCAGAGGGTAGGAACACAGCGATGATCGCGCTGGCCGCGACCACGGCGGCACCGACCATAACGGCCGGCTGCGCCGCGTCGACGTACCCGGTGGGCGTGAGTTGGCCGCCGTTGCCAGTGAAGACCGCAGTGAGGACGGCGATCCCGAGCGCGACCCCGATCTCGCGAAGGGTGGAGTTCGCTCCGGACGCCTTCGCGTGGTCGTGCTGGGGCATCCGGGCGAGCACGACGGTCGAGATTGGTCCGAACACAGCACCCATTCCGATTCCCGCGAGTGCGAAGCCCGGCAGCAGCGTGAGGAAGGTCGCGTCGGCGGCCAGCGTTCCCGCCATCCAGAACAGCCCGCCAGCGAGGAGGGCCATCCCGCCGGTGATGAGCGCACGCGTGCCGACCCTGAGGGCGAAAATCCCGGCGAGCGGCGCCACGATCATCGGCGCGAGCGTCCACGGCGTCGTCCAGACGCCGGCCTCGAGCGGGCTGCGACCCTGCACGACCTGCAGGAACTGGATGAGGATGAAGACCGCACCGAAGGCCCCGAACGAGAACGTCATCGCAACGATGTTGGCGAGCGTGAAGCTGCGGTCGCGGAAGAGCCGGAGCGGTAGGAGCGGTGCGGACGTGTGTGCCTGCCAGAGGATGAACGCGACCAGCAGCACGGCGCCGCTGATCAGCCCGGAGAGCACCTCGCCACTCGTCCAGCCGGCTTCGTTTCCGCGGACGACGCCGAAAACGAGCCCGAGGACGCCGAGGCCAGCGAGCAGGACGCCGAGGACGTCGGCAGGGACCCGGGCGCCACGGGTGTTCGGCAGCGCGAAGATCGCCAGCGGGACCGCGATGATGCCGACGGGGACGTTGAGCCAGAAGATGGCCTCCCAGCTCCAGTTCTCCACGACGGCGCCACCGACGAGCGGGCCGAGCGCGACGCCTAGACCGGAGATTCCGCTCCAGATGCCGATGCTGACGGCGCGGAGGCGGTCCGGCACGCTTGCGACGAGGAGGGTCAGAGAGAGCGGCATGATCGCGGCGGCGCCGGCGCCTTCGACCGCGCGCCAGACGATGAGTGCCGTCGGGTCGGCGCTCAGCGCGGCGAAGACCGATGAGACGGTGAAGACCGCGATGCCTGCGATGAACAGGTGCCGGCGGCCGAGTCGGTCACCGAGGGCGACGGCGAGAAGGATGAGCGCGGCGAAGGCGAGCGTGTACGCGTTCGTGATCCACTGCAGCTCCTCGACCGAGGCACCGAGGTCGGCGTGCACGGCCGGCAGAGCGCTTGTGACGACGAGGTTGTCGAGCGTGGCCATGAACATCGGGAGGGACGCGGCTACGACAGCGAGCCAGACCGGGACAGAACGCTTCACGTGAACTCCGGTTAGAGGTAATCGTATGATTACTAGCTACGGTAGTTATCCGTTGATACCTTGTCAACATGAGCAATGAACCCACTGACGGCACCACCTCCGGCAGCCGTATGCCTGCCGCAAAGCGGCGCGGACTGATCCTGGACGCAGCCCGCAATCTCTTTGGACGACGTGGCTACCACGGCACCACGACTGACCAGATCGCCGCAGCAGCCGGCATCAGCCAGCCCTACGTTGTGCGGATGTTCGGTACGAAAGAAGCGCTCTTCCTGGAAGTCTTCGCGGACACGTTGGCGACCCTCCTCGACGAGTGGCGCGAAACGCTCGCGGCACTCGCGCCGGAGGACACCGCCGCGCATGCCATTGGTGAGCGCTTCTTCGACCTCGCCGCCAAGCGGGGACTGCACACCGTCCTACTGCAAGGGTTCGTTTCCGGGGCTGAACCAGCGATCGGTGCAGCGGTACGCGACGGTTTCCTGCAGATCTACCGCTTCCTCCGCGACGAAGCAGCATTGCGGGATGAGCAGATTCAGGAGTTCTTCGGTAGCGCGATGACCTTCGCCGTCATGCTGGCGATCGACATGCAGTCGCTGTTCGACCAGGACTCCGACGCCACGGACCTGCTCCGCGCCACCTTCGGCGCTAGGTGTGGGCAGGTGCTGGAGCTCGTGCGGCAATGATGCCGCGAGTCGCGCTTGAGCCAATCTCAGACGGGTCGCTGCTGGCCAGGCAGCTGCCATGCCGGTTGAACCTCTAACGCCGCCGCGCCCGGATTCGTCGCCGGATACGGCTGCGGCAACCGTTTGCCGAGTCGGCAGACGGGCGTCAACAGGCGCCCTCGGCCGCGTTCATCCGATCTCAGGATGCTCTCAGACTGGCCGGGCACGGGTGCTCCGGCTGTACGGCACCTCGGGCGCTGCCGCACGCTCCTTGGCACACGACCCTGGGAGCGTCGTGTTCGCAGCAACGAGCGCCACCTTCACCAGACCCGGACGTGGACGCCTGCTCGCCGTGACTGCGGGTCTGGCCTTCGCCGGGGTGTCATCGCCGCCCTGCTGGGCGACGCCATCACCTCGGCCAGCGCGGCGAGCTGCACCGCCGTCGGTTCGCCGCTGCCGCACTCGCGGCCGTGGACGCACCGGCCCCCGACGTACTCGACATCGACTTTGACGGCGGCGCCCCGCACGAGCGCACCCGGTCGCTCGAACCGCGCACCTGGGGTGCGCCGACGTATGGCACCGACCACTCGCTGGCCGAGAGCCCGACCGGCGTGGTGACCGTGTCGACGGCACCGACGACACGGTCTCCGTCGAGTACGACCCGTGGGCCGACCTGCAGCAGGGCTTTGCCGTCGAGTGCGTCTTCCGCACCGAGGCGACGCAACTGGGGCGTAAACGACCTCTAAGAGCGCGGGCGGGTGGGCTGAATCCGTCGGAACTTTCCTGGGAACGGGAGTCTCAGCGTGCCCGGCGCTGTTGAGCGGAGCGGATGGTTCGGGTCGAGGGCGGGGGCTCAGGTGCGACGTGCCAGGTGTGCTGGGGAAGGTCTGCGAGGCGGCTCAGGCGCCACGTGAGGACCTCGCTGTAGCTGGTGGCCGTGTCCAGTTCCCTGTGACGGGCCGCCTGGGTAAGGAGAGTCACCGGATCGTGGCCGGCTTTCTTCATGGCGGCGAGTGTGGCGGAGAGGGCAGGCCAGCCGGGTTCGGCGAGGATCTGCTCGGCCAGGTCCGGGAGCGCTTGGCGGGTAGCTGCGGCCTGTTGTTCCCGCAGGAAGAGAGCGATGTGGCGGCCCCGCTGGTGAATCACAGCAATCGGCTGGACTGTGGCCGCCTGGTATGCGGCACGGAGGTGCTCGGCTGCCTGGCGTGCGGCTTCGGCCTGTTGATCGTGGTGGTGGGCCTGGTGCCAGTGGCGTGCAGCGATGACGGCCAGAACAAGGGCGTCGAGGAGGATCGCGAGGGCAGCCCCGTCCTTGGGAGCGGGTTCACGCAGGATCGCCTTGACGGCGTTCCTGGTGGCGCGGTCTTGTTGATGCTGGGCGCGGATGCGTGATCGGCCGGCGTGCTCGAACGCGGTGGCTGCCCGCATGAGCTGGGGGCGCAGATCGGCCGGAGCGCGTAGGGGCAGTGCGTCGAGAGTTTCGGCGAGGGCCGCGATGTGCGCCTGCCCGGTCCCGTCATCGCTGCTTGCGAGCAGATCGGGCACGCGGTCCGTGGTCTGTGCGAGTCGTCGCCAGGCGTTGGGTTGGGGCGGCATCGCCGAGGGCGTATCTGCAGGTGCCAAGCGTTCGCTGATCTTGGGATAGGAGAGGTCAGGGGCGAGAGTGGATCCGGCGAACCAGACAGGTTGGCCGTCCTTGTTGGTGTCGCCATCGAGGGCGATCTTGTACCCGCGGATGTCGCCCGAGGGGAAGTGCTGGATCTCCACGAGCACCCCGGAAGCGCCGAGGATGGTGAAGAACTCCTGCGGCGTGGTGGCCGCGGCAAGGGCAGTGCGGGCGGTGATCCGCAGGCGCTCGCGGGCGGTCTGGGGTCGGCCGGTGCGGTGGGCTTTCTCCTGCTCGGCGCGCGTGGATCGCTTCGAGGCGGTCCGGTCTCCGCGCGGGACCTGGCGCAGTCCGTACTCCTTCTCGATGGCGACGAGTTCGTTGTCGGCGCGCAGGTAGTCGTTCCAGTTCCGTGGCGGCCGAAGGTCGCCTCGGACCTTGGTGGCCACGATGTGGATGTGGTCGTGTGCGTGGCGCACGGCGATCCAGCGGCAGGCATCGGGGTCGCCGGCCGGGGCGACGCCTGTGGCGTTCAGCACGCGCCGGGCGATTGTGGCCCACTCCTCGTCGGACAGGGCCCGGTCCTCGGGCGAGGCCCTGATCGAGCAGTGCCACACATGCTCCTTCGGAGCCCGTTCGCCGGCCTGCAGCACACGCAGATCGAGTACGGCGGTCAGTTGGGCGAGGGTGGCGTCGGGGTCGCGGCCGGGGTCAGGGGCGAAGCCGTCGAAGGAGGCCACAAGGTGGGGATCTGCATGCTCGTTGGCGCGTCCGGGCCCGTAGAGATAGTTCAGGACACCGCGGGTTTTGCGGCCGGGCTTGACGATGTTCGCGATCACCTAAGCGGCCTGGTGCGTTGTGGCGGTCGCAACGGCGGCGGTGTCGATCGCGGTCGCCGCCTGTCGAGCGTGGAACAGGACCTGCCCGGCCTTCGCGAGTGTGGCCTCGTCCCCAGGGTGTGGATTGCCACCGGCGTTGAGACGGTGGGCGATCTGGTTGACGTTGGTCCCGATCCGGGCGACCTGGGTGCGCAGGGCGGCAAGTTCGTCGATCAGGTCGTCGATCCGTGTGCGGTGGTCAGGCAACACATGGTCGCCGTGGAGATGGGCCATGACGACGGCGCCGACGAAGTGGGCGCCGGCAAGCCCGAGCCGCCGGGCTTCGGCCATGATTTCGCTCTTCTCGTCCACGCTGTACCGGACGTCGACGCGCTCGGTGCGCTGCACGTCCTGGCGTGCACGGCGGCTGGCCACCCGATAGAGCGCGGCTTCATCGGCAGCCCGCATTACGCCGGTCTCGGTCCTGGGAGCGCCCTCGCTCCCAGGTATCTCCGCCACCCCTGGGGCGGGGATCGCGTTGGACCGGCCCTTGGACGGTCCAACGCCATACCTTGCTCCGCCTGGTGCTTGGGATGACATCAGCTGCTTCTTGGGTGACGAGGGTTCGTGGTCGGGGCTGTGCATGTGGGCTCCTGCAAGCGGTGGAGGGAAAGGGCCCGTTCCTCCACTCCTGGTCGAGGGAGGAACGGGCTGGGGAACGTGGGCTGCGTGCCTCAGCCGGTGCTTGGGGTGGCAGCGTCGAGCTCGGCCTGAAGTAGGTCCTTGACCTCATCCAGACGGCTTCGGGAGATCCCGAAACCCTCGTCCCTGACTGCCCTCTCGATGCTGCGGCGCGAGGCACGGCCGGCCCGTCCGAGCGGAGCCGTGCGGCCGATGGCTACGGCCTGCTCTCGGGAAACGCTCAACCGTTTACTTCCCGGCTTCCCAGGCTGCTGTGGCGTCTCCGTCTCTCGCTTCGCGATGGGCCCCGGCACCTCGTCGTCGGTACCCGTGACGGCTGGCGGAACGAGCGGGCCGGTCTGGTGTTCCTTGGCGGGTTCGTGGCGGGCTTCGGGGTTGTGGCGGTCAGGGGTAGCGGGGCGCCGGGCGACGAGGAGGTAGAAGTGGACAGCTCCGGCCAAGGCGAGTGGCGCGATGGCGGAGATGGCCCCGACGGTGAGGTCATCGAGGGAGAGCCCGTTGTGGCGTGTCTGCTGGTTGAGGCGGATGGCGTGCAGGACGTTGGCCCAGGTGCTTGTGGCCGTGGCGGTGCCGACCAGCGCCGAGACGTAGAGACGGGCGGACAGCGGCGCGGTCCGCAGGACGAGCAGGGCGCCGATCCCGATGGCGATGAACCCGTCGATGACGAGCGGGAAGGCGTAGGTGAGCGCCGGGTGGATGTGGCTGGCGGCGGCCATCTGACGTAGGGCGTCGTAGGAGAGCGCGAAGGCTGCCACGGCCAGCAGCGCCACTCCCGTGCGGATTGCTGCGGTCAAGGGCACCGAGGCAGGGGAAGGTGCTGCGGTGAAGATGGGAGAAGGCAAGGGAGTGCGCTCCAGTAGTACGGAGGTGGGACTGGCGTGGCCCGGTGGGGAATGGAGAGACCTGTCGCGACTCGTCGCGTGCCTGGTCAGGGCTGGTACGGGTGAGGAGATGACATCGAGTCGACTCGTCACCGGGTCCCGACTCGTCACCGCTCTGACCTGCGCGGAGACGAGTCGCGACGGGTCGTGCCGGGTCAGGGCCCGCTTGTAGCTTCCGGCGCGGGCTCGGGGCAGTAGCGTGCCCAGGAGTCGGTGAAATGCAGGAGGGCATATCCCCGGGCCTGGACGTTTCCGTGGAAACGGCGGGGGGCGGAGCTGATGCCGTACTCCTTGAGCAGGATCTGCAGGCCCCGGGGGGTCAGGCCGTTGGTCGTGTACTCCGGCCAGGGGGTCTCGGCGTCCTGGTTGAGGATGTCGAGGAGCCGGCTGGTGCGGAGAGCCGGTGGGTTGCCTTCGGTGGCGAAGGCGCGGCGGATGTCGGCCAGGAGGCGGATGCCGAGGCTACTGCTGTCCTGGTCCTGCTCGGCCTCGTGCTTGGCCATGACCCGGCAGGCAGTGCGAGCCAGGTCGGGCCACGTTCCGCCGACAAGGTCGGCAACGGTCACCAGTGGCTGCCAGGTGTCGGCCGCGCGGTCTTCGACCGGCATGGCCGGGGTCAGCTCCATCGCCTCAGCGTGGAGTGGGGCCAGCCAGGCGACGAGCCGGTCACGCAATGCGTGAAGGGGCGGGGTGTCCCGGAAGGTACGGAACTCCGCCACCTTCTCGCCCGGCCTGCGACGGCGCATCCGGATGACAACCGACCGGTCCATGATCGTGTCCGGCAGGTCACCGATGCCGGCGAGGGCCGCCATGGCGAACGTGGGGAACTTCGAGACCTCATGGTTGGGTCCGGAAACCCGCAGGGTGGGGCGGTTGCGCTGGTGCCCCGCGTTGAGCAGGCCACGCATCTCCTCGTTCTCCTCCGCGACCTTCGCGGAGCCGAAGAGCGTGTCGGCCTCGTCGACCAGCAGGGTGGGCGGCGTGGCGGTGATGGACCGGAACACTGCAGCGGCCGAGGCGTTGACCGTGATCAGCGGATCGTGGACGCTCTCGGTGATCACGTCCAGCAGCCGAGACTTGCCGCACCGCTTCGCTGGCCCGACCACAGCCAGTCGTGGGGCGTGCTGCCAGGCGGTCTGCAGATGAGTTGCCGCCACCCACAACGTCACGGCCGTGAACGCTTCCTCGCTCGGCAGCACGACGTAACGCCGGATCTGCTCCAGCAGCTCCGTCAGCACCTGATCCCCCTCGGATGCCGGGGCGATCTCGGAGACGGCTGCGGGCGGCCCTCCCGGTGAAGCAGGGTGGACCGTCGACTGGCCGGGTATGGCGACCGGCGGCCAGGAGGGCTTGTCGGGGGTGGAATAGGGCTCGGTTTCCGCGTGTTCCACGGGGCAGCTCCTCGTCTGGCGGTTGCGGGCTTGCCTGCCCTTGCCGCCGGGTTGGTTCTTCCAAGGCCGTTCGGGGCTGCTCGGGCCTCCGGCGTTGCCTCGCCGGGGGCCCACTTCGTACCCCGAGGGAACACGGACCGTACGGCCACACCCGCCAACAGTCCAGCGATTCTGTGTCAGCTCAACGCAGAACGCTTTGCTACGCTGCCGCCCCTTCATGCCGCCAGCCCGAGCAAATTCAGCAGATCTGTGGTCACGACCCGGTAGGCGTTGCCAAGTCGCAGGACCTTGCAGGGGTACACGCCCCGCTTCGCCAGCTCGTACCCCTTGCTTCGACCGAGCCCCAGGGCGCGATTGCTCGTTTCCAGGTCAACGGCTACGGGCAAGGCCAACAAGTCCTCTCGGCTCATCCCCTTGGGCTGCCCCTCTGTGGTGTTTTCGCGCATGCGGGATCCCTTTCGGTACAGCCCTCGGCGAACGCGGTCATCTCGTCCGGCTCCAGGCGTCTACTAATCAGCATCCTCAAGCTAATGTGTCTTCATGACACAACGCCGTTCGGATGATGAAGGGGACGATTTCCCGGAGTGGGTGGACCGGGTCCAAGCAAACGTGGCCGGTGAGGTTCGCCGGAGAAGGAAGGAGATGGGGTGGAGCGCGCAGGAACTGGCCGATCGTTGCGAGGAGCTCGGGCACCCCATTCCCCGCAACGTGATTGCCAACATGGAGTCGGGCCGTCGAGCCGGCCTCCCGCTGGTGGACGTAATCGTCCTGGCCGCCGCGTTGGAGACGTATCCGGCCTGCCTGATCTTCCCGGTCGGTTACGTCGACCGGACGCAGGAACTCCCCTTCCAGGGCCTCGTGCCGACATGGGACGCCCTGCGGCGCTTCACCGGTGAAGAGGAAGTGTTCGGCCATGACTCGGGCCTCGTGCCCGACTTCGAAGTCCACACCAGCCTGGTACGCACTGCACTGGCCGCGATCGAGGAGGAGGAGCGGGCTCGGTTCGCTGTCAAGACAGCGACCAGCCGCGCCCAGCAGGAGGAAGCCGAACGCCAGCGGACCGCATACGCCGACCAGGCTCTCTCGGCCAAGTACAAACTCCGCTATCTCCGCCGGGAACTCCGCGAGGACGGAGCCATCCCGCCCGATCTTCCACCCACACTCCACGACGTGGACCCGCCCGAATGGGCACCTGAGACCACCCCGGAGGTACGCCCTTGAAGGGCTCCACCCACCGCCGCTGCTATTGCCGCGACCCCAAGACCGGCAAGCCTCTCGGCAAGAAGTGCCCCAAGCTCGCCGGCCGCAAGCACGGCTCCTACTCCGTACGCCAGGAGCTCCCGTCCCGTGCCGACGGAACGCGTCGCTCGTTCAGCCGTGCCGGCTACGAGAGCCTCAAGGCCGCACAGGCCGACCTCGACCACATCCGCGCGCTCGTTGGCCTTGCCGACGCCGACGACTCCGAAGGTCTGGATCAGATCGCCGAGTTGCTGGAAAAGGTGGCAGACGAGAAGGCCCCGCTGCCGGACATCGAGTCGACCCGTCGGCGGCTGAGCCACGGCTTGGACCTCACCAGCCGTCTCACGGTCGGCGAGTGGCTGGATATCTGGCTGGCGGGCAAGAAGGGGCGGCAGAGCGCGATCAGCCGCGACGAAAGCAATATCCGTGTTCACCTCCAGCCGCGCATCGGACACCTACGGCTCGACCGCTTGCGGGTCACTCATCTGTCGGAGATGTTCGAGGCCATGGCCGAGGACAACGTCGAGATCGCCGAGGGGAATGCCGCCCGGCGCAAAGCAGTCGAGGATCTCGCACAGATCCCGTGGAAGGGGCGCGAGCCACGCGCCCGCCGTAAGGCGATGAAAGCAGCCATCGCGGAGATGGATCCCTATCGCCGGATTGTCGGTCCGGCGACGCGCCAGCGCGTTCGCTCCACACTGCGTGCTGCGTTGAACGCCGCGATCGCTCAACAGCTGATCACCTTCAACCCGGCTTGCCACGTCGAATTGGAGGCGGGCAGGCGACCCAAGGCGCTCGTGTGGACCGAGGAGCGCATCGTCCACTGGAGGCGCACCGGCGAGAAGCCGTCGCCGGTGATGGTCTGGACGCCGGAACACACCGGCCTCTTCCTCGACCATGTAGCCGAGGACCGGTTGTACGCACTCTTTCACCTGGTCGCCTTCCGTGGGCTGCGGCGAGGTGAGGCATGCGGTCAGAGGTGGACCGACACCAACCTGAGCGCCGGCCTTCTTACCGTCGCCAAGCAACTGGTGGTGAACGGCTGGGAGGTGTACGAGGACGACCCCAAGACCGACGCCGGAGCGCGCACCATCGCCCTCGACTCCGACACGGTCCAGGCTCTCAAGCAGCACCGCGCCCAGCAGGACAAGGACCGCGAAAAGTGGGGGAGCGCCTGGGTGGAGACCGGAAGGGTCTTCACCCGCGAGAACGGAGAACTACTCCACCCTGCCAACGTCACGCGGCGATTCGTCGAGCTGTACGAGGAGGTTGGCCTCCCGCCGGTCCGGCTTCACGACCTCCGTCACGGTGCCGCGACTCTGGCTCACGCTGCCGGTGCCGGCCTGAAGGACATCCAGGAGATGCTCGGCCACTCCTCGATCACCATCACGTCGGACACGTACACGAGCCTGCTCCCCGAGGCGGATCTGGCGATCGCGGAGGCTGCGGCCCGGCTCGTGCCGCGAGCGCGCACCATGGCCGAGGACGCCCGTCCCGGGGCGGGCGCCGAGCCCGCAGAGGCCGACGTCTCTGTGCCGGACGGTGCTGATCCGTGGGGGCGGATTGGGGAAGGCGCTGCCCCGTCCGCTCACGCACCGCTCACGCAAACGGCCCCGGACGATGAGTCCGGGGCCGAGTAGAGCGCCTTCCTGGGGGTAAATCCCCAGGCCAGCGGCTAATCGTGCTGTGCCCCCGGCAGGATTCGAACCTGCGACACCCGCTTTAGGAGAGCGGTGCTCTATCCCCTGAGCTACGAAGGCCGGGATCTGCCGGGCCGTCTGTCCGAGGGCCGGGTGGTGGCCGTGGTCCCGGACAGCTGGATTCCAGCAGTGTCGTCGTGGTGCGGCCGACGACGGCCGCCTCACCGGTGACAGTGTAGCGGGTGACCGCTCGGGGCCCGGAGGGTTGTGTGGCGGGGCGGCTCGCCGGCCGGGCGAGGCCGGTGAAGCCTGACCCGGCGGTGAAGCGGTGCGGGCTCCCGCGCGGTCTCCTTGACGCCGCCTCGGTGCGGGCATAGCGTCGCCGGGTTGCTGAGCCAGCACGTCGAGAGGCTGTTCGTGCCGCACACCGATCCCAGCCGTTCGTCCTTCCCGGCCGACCTCGCCCGAATCGGAGAGGCGCTCACCGCCCCGGGTGCCCCGTTCGAAGTGGTGCGTGCCGAGCACGGGCCCCTCGTCTACGCCAACGGCCCTCGCACCCTGCGGGAGTTCGTGGAGACCACCTGGGCGTTCGGCGACCAGCCGTTTCTGGTCGCGGGTGAACGCACTTGCTCCTACGGCGAGTTCTTCGCTGCCGCCTCCGCTCTGGCCTGCCGGCTCACCGAGACGTACGGGCTCCGTCCCGGGGACCGGGCCGTCATTGCGATGCGCAATCGCCCCGAGTGGCAGATCGCCTTCTGGGCGGTGCAGCTGGCCGGCCTGGTCGCCGTGCCGCTCAACACATGGTGGACAGAGGGCGAGTTCGGTCACGCCCTCGACGACTGCGAGCCGACGGTGCTGCTGGTCGACGGGGAGCAGTTGCCGAAGGTGGCCGGGTGGCGCCGGAAGGCAGGGGCGCGGTGCGTCGTCTTCGCCGACGCGGGAGAGCTGCCGGACGGCGCCGAGCGGTACGCGGACCTGCCGGCGCCCGATCCGTACGCGGCGCCGCCCGAGGTGGAGATCCGGCCCGAGGACGATGCCACGATCATCTACACCTCCGGCACCACCGGCCGGCCCAAGGGTGCTGTTGCCACCCATCTCGCCCAGGCGGGCGCAGCCCTCAACCCCCGCTACCAGGCGGCGGCGTCGGCCCTGGGGCGTGGAGTCGTGCCGGGGCAGGGGCCGGCCCCGGTCACCCTGATGACGTTCCCGTTCTTCCACGTCGCCGCGTTCACCAGCCTGTACGCGGCGATGGCCGTGGGCGCATCCCTCGTGCTGATGCCGAAGTGGGACGCCGACGAGGCCCTGCGGCTGATCCGCCGGCACGGGGTCACGCACTACGCGGGTGTCCCGGCCACCGCGCTCCAGCTGCTCGCGTCCGCGGACCGCGTCGGCGACGGGCTGGAGAGCCTGAAGGGGCTGAGCACCGGCGGCGCGGCGGCTCCACCGGACCTGGTCGCCCGCCTCACGGCCCGGCACGGCGAGCGGATCGAGCCGCGTAACGGGTACGGCCTGACCGAGACCAGCGGCGGAGTGCTGGCCAACTTCGGTGCCGCGTACCGGGCGCACCCGGACTCGGTCGGTACCCCGACGCCCGTCACCGAAGTCCGGATCGCCGGTCCTGCGGGCGAGGGGCTCCCGGAGGGTGAGGCGGGTGAGCTGTGGTTGCGCGGCCAGTCCCTGGTGCGTGGTTACTGGCGCGACGAGGCGGCGACGTCCGAGGCGTTCAGCGGCGGCTGGTTCCGTACGGGGGATCTCGCCGTCGTCCGGGACGGGCGGGTGTCGGTCGTCGACCGGATCAAGGACGTGGTGATCCGGGGCGGCGAGAACGTGTACTGCGTGGAGGTCGAGGCCGTGCTGCACGACCATCCCGATGTCGAGGACGCGGCGGTGCTCGGTGTTCCGCATCCGGTGCTGGGTGAGGAGGTCGCGGCGGTCGTCCGGGTGGGCCCGCGTTCCGCCGTCACGGCGGACGAGCTGCGTGCACACGTGGGCCGGAGCCTGGCGGCTTTCAAGGTCCCAGCCCATGTGCTGGTGACGCGGGAGCCTCTGCCGCGGAACGCGACGGGCAAGATCCTCAAGCGCGAGCTGCGCGGCGCGGTTCGGGAGTACACGGGCGAGGGCGGAGGCCCGGGGCTCACGGCCGGGTGATCCGTACCCGGTAGTTGCCGTCGGCGTCCTTGTCCATCACGGATATGCGGATCCCCCCGGCCCGGTCGGTGAAGGTCTCACCCGGTTCGAACGGCGCGTCGGAGAGCTCGGCCTGGACATTCGGCTGCCGGGTGCAGCCGCCGCTGTCCTCGGTGCTGTCCGCGACGGAGACCGGGCCCTGCCCGGTGTCCACGTCGGAGCTCACCTTGTAGATGAGGACGCCTGGCCGGCAGACGGCCTCGTCGTTGCCCTCGGCGGTCCGTACCTCGACGGCGTAGCCGGACTGCGCGCTCACCGGCACGAAGGCCAGCTTCTGGCCGCCCTTCGTGGCCAGCGGTTCGAGGGTGTGTTCGCTGGTGCCGGGCATCGCGGCACAGCTGACCTGATCGTTGCCCAGCCAGCCGAGCTTCCACTTGTGCCAGCCAAGGAAGTCGTTGTTGGCTCCCCAGTCCTCGGACATGATGTCCCAGTGCCCCACGGAGCCGCCGCCCTCCATGGTGTAGAGGTCGGGCAGCCCGAAGACGTGGCCGTTCTCGTGGGGCAGGACCCGGTAACCGGTCTCGTCGTACGAACCGGATCCGTCGTCCTGCCTGCTGTAGACGAAGGACGTGTTGGCGAGCGGGACACCGTCGACGAACGGGGCGTCGTCGTTGCCGGAGAAGGTCACGGACAGGACGGTGTCCAGTGCGGAGGGTCCGGCGTTCGGGGTGACCAGCACGTTGACCAGGTCGTAGGCCGCGAAGTCGACCTTCGGGTCGGCGACGGCCACCAGGTCCTTGACCATCTTGCGGTAGCCCGGTTCGTACGGTGAGCCGCGCTCTATCCCGTACTCCGAGAACGGCAGGGGCATCCGCAGCCAGTCGTCCACGGGTGCTTCGGGGAGGTAGCTGAGCCGGCCGTAGGAGCTGGTGCTGAACCAGTCGGAGGTCTGCGGGAAGAACTCCGCGAGCCGGTCCTCCGCCGGTTCGGTCGCCTCCGCGTCGGGGAAGTCGATCATCAGGTTGAGCGCTCTGATCCGGCCGGTGGAACGTGCGTAGCCGGGGGGCGTCGGTATGCCCTCCGACATCTGTACGCCCATGGCCGTGGGTATTCGGCACGGTGCGAGGCCGGTCCCCCGCGGCGCGGCCACCGGTCCGGCGGAGGCCCGTGTGGCGACGGGGAGGGAGGAGCTGGCCGAGGCCACCGTCGCGATGACCAGGGCCGTCGCGCCGACGAGGGCGAGGGGGCGGCGATGTCCGCGTATCCGGTGGCGGGGCTGCTGCATATGGCTTCGCCTTCGGTCCGCGGCAGCCGGCCGGCCCTGACTGCGCTCTGGCGATCAGCCTGTTCCGGCTGGTGGGGGACCGCTCGCTGAGTGCGCCGATCGGGGGGTTTTCCGCCGCACGCGGTATATGGCGCAGGTCACATGCGGGTCGGGAAATAACCGGGGATCCTTTCCCCGTTTGTACCTGTGTTCCCGCGAACCGGGGACACGGTCCCCGGTTGAGTCGGAGGGCCGGTCGGAGAACGGAAGGGAAGGGGACGCAGCCGTGGAGTCCGTCGTCGAGAAGGCCACCTGCGCCGCGCAGCGTCGTACGCCCCGCCCGCGGGCCGACGCGCTGCGCAACAGGGAGCGGATCGTGGCGGCAGCGCGTGAGATGTTCGTCGAGTTCGGGCCGGACGTGCCCCTCGACGAGGTCGCGCGACGGGCCGCGGTCGGCAACGCCACGCTCTACCGGAACTTTCCCGACCGGGCGGCCCTGATCCATGAGGTCGTCCTCGCCGTCACCTCCCGCACCACCCGCCGGGCGGAGGAAGCCGTCGCGGCCGAGTCCGACCCCTTCGCCGCGCTCAGCCGCTTCGTGCACGCGGCGGCCGACGAACGGATCGGAGCCCTGTGCCCGATGCTGTCCGGCGGCTTCGACAGCGACCATCCCGAACTGCTCACCGAGCGCCGTCGCCTCGAAGAGGCCGTCGAAGGGCTCGTGGAGCGTGCCATGTCAGCGGGGAGGCTGCGCACCGACATCGCCGTCGGTGACGTACTCGTCGCCCTGTCCCAGCTCACCCGGCCACTGCCCGGCATCGCCTGCCTGGACATCGACCGGTTCACCCACCGCCACCTGCAGCTCTTCCTGGACGGCCTGGAGAATCCGGCCCGCTCGGAGCTGCCCGGATCGGCGGCGACCTTGGAGGACCTGCGCAGCGGAGGCTGAAGCCCCGCGCACCGGACGACCGACACAGACCTCAGGCCCTCCGCGGCCGCATCAGCCCATGAAACCGGCCCGGCCCTGACACGCAGGTCCGGTCGCCCCATCCGTTCGCTCCTTCTTCCTGCTTCGTACGCGGGTCCTTCGCGTCCCGTTCGCCGGATCCGCAACCCTTCGTGTCCTTAGGTGGCTACCCCCATGTCGAAAACAGCCGGAACCCTTCCGGATCCCAGTCGCTGGAAAGCACTGGCGTTCATCGCCCTCGCCCAGCTGATGGTCGTGCTCGACGCGACCATCGTGAACATCGCCCTGCCCTCGGCCCAGACCGACCTGGGGATCTCCGACGGCAACAAGCAGTGGGTGATCACCGCCTACGCCCTCGCCTTCGGCGGGCTCCTGCTCTTCGGCGGACGCGTCGCCGACCTCTGGGGCCGCAAGCGGACCTTCCTGGTCGGCCTGATCGGCTTCGCCCTGGCCTCCGCGCTGGGCGGTGCCGCCACCGGCCAGGCCATGATGTTCGGCTCGCGCGCCCTGCAGGGTGTCTTCGGGGCCCTGCTCGCACCGGCCGCGCTCTCGCTGCTCGCGGTGATGTTCACCGACGCCAAGGAGCGCGCCAAGGCCTTCGGTATCTACGGGGCCATCGCCGGTGGCGGTGGTGCGGTCGGCCTGATCCTGGGCGGCTTCCTCACCGAGTACCTGAACTGGCGCTGGACGTTCTTCGTCAACATCCCGTTCGCCGTCGTCGCCGCCGCGGGCGCGTACCTCGTCATCCGGGAGCCGGCCGGCGGCCGCAACCGCTCCCCGCTCGACATACCCGGTGTCGTCCTGTCCACGCTGGGCCTGGTGTCCCTGGTCTACGGTTTCACCCGTGCCGAGTCGGCCGGCTGGTCGGACTCACTGACCATCGGCATGTTCGTCGCCGCCGGTGTGCTGCTGCTGGCCTTCGTGGTCACCGAGTCGCGGGTGAAGTCGCCGCTGCTGCCCCTGCGGGTCCTGATGGAGCGCAACCGCGGCGGGGTCTACCTCTCGCTGGGGCTCGCCGTCATCGCGATGTTCGGGCTCTTCCTCTTCCTGACGTACTACCTGCAGGTGGTCAAGGGCTACTCGCCGGTCAAGACCGGCTTCGCGTTCATGCCGATGATCGTGGGCATGATCACCGGTTCCACGCAGATCGGCGCACGCCTGATGACCCGGGTCCCGCCGCGACTGCTGATGGGACCCGGCTTCCTGGTGGCGGCCCTCGGCATGCTGCTGCTGACCCAGCTGGACGTCGACACCTCCTACGCGGCGGTCATCCTGCCCGGTCAGCTGCTGCTCGGCCTGGGTATGGGCACGGCGTTCATGCCGGCCATGTCGCTCGCCACGCACGGCATCGAGCCGCGTGACGCGGGTGTGGCCTCCGCGATGGTGAACACCTCGCAGCAGGTCGGCGGCGCCATCGGTACGGCGCTGCTCAACACGATCGCCGCCGGTGCCACCACCGCTTACATCGCCGATCACGCAGCCGGTGCGAGCGACCCGAAGGTGCTGCAGCTGCAGGCCATGGTCAGCGGCTTCGCCGCCGCCATCTGGTGGGCGGTCGGCATCCTGGTCGTCGCCTCGGCGATCGCGGTGACCCTGATCAACACCGGACGTCCGGGCACCGGCTCCGCCGACGGCCCGGGGGACCTGGTGGACGGGGCCGAGGGCGAGCTCAGGATTCCGGTCGTCGCGCACTGAGCGGGGCGCCGGGCCGGTTGACCGGTCCGGCGCCGGGCCGGGCGGCGTGAATCCCGGCGCCGGGCCGGGCGGCGTGAATCCCGGCGCCGGACGGCGCGGGGTTGAGCGGGGGGGGGTGGTGGGATGTGATGAGCGGAG
>NZ_JBEXYB010000023.1:0-1225 GCF_040630715.1 Streptomyces sp. NPDC005752
CGCCCGGTTACATTCCGAACCCGGAAGCTAAGCCTTTCAGCGCCGATGGTACTGCAGGGGGGACCCTGTGGGAGAGTAGGACGCCGCCGAACAATCTTTCAAGGGCCCTTGGTCCCAGCGTTCATGCTGGGGCCGAGGGCTCTTTTGTTTTTCCGAAGCGCGTCGGAAGGTCGGCTGCGCGAGAATGTCTGTGGTACCCGATGACAGGAGTCACCCCCATGTCCACCAACTCTTCCGACGACCGTCCGGAACGCGAGCCGCGTCGCCGGGACGGCGGTGACGGGGGCGGCTTCCGAGGCGGCCGTGACGACAGGTCGTCCGCACCTCGACGCGACAGCGACCGCCCGAGCGGCGCGTTCCGCCGCGATGACCGTGCCCCCCGTCGTGATGACAACCGTGGTGGTGGTTCCGGCGGTGGTTTCCGTCGTGACGACAACCGTGGTGGTGGCTCCGGCGGTGGCGGTTTCCGTCGTGATGACCGGGCCCCGCGTCGTGATGACGACCGTGGTGGATACCGCGGTGGCCAGCAGCGTGACGACCGTGGCGGCCGTCCCAGCGGTGGCGGTTTCGAGCGTCGCGACGACCGTGCCCCGCGCCGTGATGACAACCGTGGCGGCGGCTCCGGTGGTGGCTTCCGTCGCGACGACAACCGTGGCGGCCGGCCCAGCGGTGGCGGTTTCGACCGTCGCGACGACCGTGCCCCGCGCCGGGATGACAACCGTGGTGGTGGTTCCGGCGGTGGTTTCCGTCGTGACGACAACCGTGGCGGCCGGCCCAGCGGTGGCGGTTTCGAGCGTCGCGACGACCGTGCCCCGCGCCGGGATGACAACCGTGGTGGTGGTTCCGGCGGTGGTTTCCGTCGTGATGACAACCGTGGTGGTGGCTCCGGCGGTGGTTTCCGTCGTGATGACCGGGCCCCGCGTCGTGATGACGACCGTGGTGGATACCGCGGTGGCCAGCAGCGTGACGACCGTGGAGGCCGTCCCAGCGGTGGTGGTTTCGAGCGTCGCGACGACCGCGCCCCGCGCCGGGACGACGACCGTTCCAGCAGCTTCCGTCGTGATGACCGGGCTCCGCGTCGTGATGACGACCGTGGTGGATACCGCGGTGGCCAGCAGCGTGACGACCGTGGCGGCCGTCCCAGCGGTGGCGGTTTCGAGCGTCGCGACGACCGGCCGCGTGGCCCGCGTCGCGACGACGACCGTCCCAGCGGCGGTGGCTTCCG
>NZ_JBEXYB010000023.1:1324-140781 GCF_040630715.1 Streptomyces sp. NPDC005752
GTCGTGACGACAGCCGTGGTGGTGGTTCCGGCGGTGGTTTCCGTCGTGACGACAGCCGTGGTGGTGGTTCCGGCGGTGGTTTCCGTCGTGACGACAGCCGTGGTGGTGGTTCCGGCGGTGGTTTCCGTCGTGACGACAACCGTGGTGGTCGGCCCAGCGGTGGCGGTTTCGAGCGTCGTGACGACCGCGCCCCGCGCCGGGACGACGACCGTGGTGGATACCGCGGTGGCCAGCAGCGTGACGACCGTGGCGGCCGTCCCAGCGGTGGCGGTTTCGAGCGTCGCGACGACCGGCCGCGTGGCCCGCGTCGCGACGACGACCGTCCCAGCGGCGGTGGCTTCCGACGCGACGACAGCCGTGGTGGCGACCGCGACCGTGCGCCGCGTCGTGACAACGACCGGCGCGACGACCGGGGCGGATTCCGCGGCCGTGACGACCGTGGTGGCTACCAGGGCCGCGACGACCGGGACCGTGAGCCGATCAAGCGGCTTCCGATCCCGGACGATGTCACGGGGCACGAGATCGACAAGGATGTCCGTCAGGAGCTGATGAGCCTGCCGAAGACCCTTGCCGAGGACGTCGCGAGGAACCTCGTCATGGTCGCCCGTCTGATCGACGAGGACCCTGATCAGGCGTACGCGTACTCCCGTATCGCCCTGCGCCTGGCGTCGCGCGTCGCTGCGGTGCGCGAGGCCGCCGGGTTCGCGGCGTACGCGACGCAGAAGTACTCCGAGGCTCTGGCGGAGTTCCGGGCGTCGCGTCGGATGACCGGGTCCGTCGAGCTCTGGCCCGTCATGGCCGACTGCGAGCGTGGACTCGGACGTCCCGAGCGTGCCATGGCCATGGCCGGCGAGCCCGAGGTGCAGAAGCTGGACAAGGCCGGCCAGGTCGAGATGCGCCTGGTCGCCGCCGGAGCCCGCAGGGACATGGGGCAGATCGACGCCGCCATCGTCACGCTGCAGGGTCCTGAGCTCGCTTCCCACGCTGTCCACTCGTGGACGCCGCGCCTGCGTTACGCCTACGCCGACGCACTCCTGGAGGTCGGCCGCGAGGACGAGGCCCGTGAGTGGTTCGGGAAGGCGCTGGAGGCCGACAAGGACGGTGCGACCGACGCGTCGGACCGGCTGGCCGAACTCGACGGTGTGGACTTCGTCGACGCGCTCGGCGACGACGAGCAGCCCGCCCCGACGGCCGCCGCCGACGCGACGTTCCTCGCCGAAGCCGATGAGGTGGACGAGGTGGACGAGGTGGACGAGGTGGACGACGACGGCCGGGACGAGCGGGACGCCGACGGACAGGATGACGACGTGGACGGGTCCACCAAGGCCTGATCGCCGCTGAATCACGCAACGCGAAAGGGGCGGCACCTCCGGGGGTGCCGCCCCTTTCGCGTTCCCGGACGTCCGTCTCAGCCGGTGCCGAGACTCCGCAGGACCAGACCCGTGGCCGGTTTCGGTCCGAACGAGGTCGACTTGCGGGGCATCGTCACGCCCTGTCTGGCGAGATCCCGTACGACGTCTTCGCGTACCGGATGCATCAGCACCGCGGTGGCGTCGTGGCGTTCCGCCTGTCCGACCGCCGCCGCCGTGTCGTGGATGTAGGCGATGTGCTCAGGGGCGTCGGGGATCCGCCACACGTCGTCGAGGAGCGTGGAGTGCAGCACGGTCGCGTCGAGTGCGCGCCAGGCCGCCGGACGGTCGGGGCGGACCGTGCGTGCCAGCAGTTGCTCGTCCGGCCTGTCGATCAGGTGGAAACGACCGTCCCCCGCGAGGAGGAAGGCGTTGCCCTCCGCGGCGGCCTCCGCGAGGACGTCGAGTGCCCGGGGCAACGGGACGTCGACGGGGCGTATGCGGAAGAGGCCGTCGAGGCCACGGAGGGCGTCGGCGACCGGCAGGCGGTGCAGCAGCCGGTGGATGGCGCGGACCCGCAGCGGATAGCGGGTGGTGTCGACGAGCAGGACGAGGCCGAAGTCCCAGGGGCCGGGGGAGGACTGTTCCTCCTGGAGCCGGAGGTAGGTGGCCCAGCGGTGGTGGCCGTCGGCGATCAGGGCCTGGCGGTGGGACAGGTCGGACTCGACCTCCGCCTGCTCCGCAGGATCGGTGAGGGCCCAGAGGCGGTGGCTGAAACCGTCCTCGGTCGTCGTGGTGAGGAGCGGGAGCCGCTTCACCACGCGCTCGATCACGGCCGTCGCTCCGTTCGGCCCGCCGTCACCCGCATAGCTGAGGAGCAGGGGTTCGAGGTGGGCGGCAGCGGTGCGCATCAGATCGGCACGGTCCTCCACGACGTCGGCCATGACGTCCTCGTGCGGCAGTACGACACCCTCCGGCGCGGGGGAGAGCGCGAGGGCCCCGATGACACCGCGTTGCAGGACCTCGCCGGCACGCTGCTCGTACACGTAGAGCGCGGGCACCGGGTCCGGGGCGAGGACGCCCTCCGCCAGCCAGCGCTTCAGGGTGTCGGCGGCCTGCCGGTGCCGATCGACGGCCGTGCCGGCCTGCGGGAGGATCAGCCGCACGATGTTGTGCGGGTCCGCGGACTCCAGGTGGTGAAGACCGTCGGGCCGGACGACGACGTCGTACGGGGGCGAGGTCACCGCCGCCAGGCTGCCGACCCGTTCGGGCACGTAGCGCAGCCCGCGGAAGGGAATCAGCCGCAGTCCCTGGCCGGCGGCGGGCCCGGATGTGTTCATCCGAGCATGGTAAGTGCGCTCCTGTGATGGGCGATGATCGGGGGAGAGGCATGGAAAGAGGAGCAGAGGCATATGAGTCAGCAGCACAGGTCCCGGCCGCTCGGGAGCAGCGTCGCGCTGAGCGAGGCGTACGACACGGCCCTGCTCGACCTCGACGGGGTGGTGTACGCCGGCGGACACGCCATCGTCCACGCCGTCGAGTCGCTGGGCACCGCACGCGCGGGCGGCATGCACCTGGCGTACGTGACGAACAACGCGCTGCGGACGCCGGACGCGGTCGCGGAGCACCTGACGGAGCTCGGGGTTCCGGCCGAACCCGCTGATGTGATCACGTCGGCGCAGGCGGTGGCCCGGCTGATGGCCGATCAGCTGCCGCCCGGGGCCAGGGTCCTCGTGGTCGGCGGCGAAGGGCTGCGGGTCGCGCTGCGCGAGCGTGGCCTGGTGCCGGTGGATTCGGCGGACGACGATCCGGTCGCCGTGGCGCAGGGGTTCGGCGGTCCCGATCTCGCGTGGGGCCGGTTCGCCGAGGCGGCGTACGCGATCTCGCGCGGGGCCGAGTGGTTCGCGTCCAACACGGACCTGACGATTCCGGGCGCCCGCGGGATCGCTCCGGGCAACGGTGCGGCGGTGGAGGTCGTGCGGATCGCGACCGGTGCCGAGCCACAGGTCGCGGGCAAGCCGCTGCCGCCGATGCACCGCGAGACCGTGCTGCGGACCGGGGCGGAGCGGCCGCTGGTGGTGGGGGACCGGCTGGACACGGACATCGAGGGGGCGTTCAACGGCGGAGTGGACTCGCTGCTCGTCCTCACCGGGGTGACCGACGCGGCGCAGCTGATCGCAGCCGGCCCCGAGCACCGCCCGACCTATGTGGACAGGGACCTGCGGGGGCTGCTCACCGGTCAGCCCGAAGTGTCCGACGAGGGCGGCCGGTTCCGTTGCGGCGGCTGGACGGCCGAGGTGCGCGCGGACGCACTCGTGCTGGACGGCGAGGGCGACGGGATCGACGGGCTGAGGGCCCTGTGCGCGGCGGCGTGGACCCACGCCGGGGACGGCTCGTGCGAGCTGGACGCGGACAAGGCCGTGACCGGACTCGACCTGTAGAGCGGGAAACCGCGGGGCGGGGGCGGGGCCCTTGTCCCACGGGATACAGGGCCTTGATCCAATGGCAGGATAGGCTAACCTAACCGGGTGTTGGTAGAGAGTCCCCCAGAATCGAATTCCGGTCACCCGGCCGCGCCGGACACAGGCCGACGTGCCGGACGCCACGCGGTACGGGCCGCGGGTCTGCTGGTCTCCGTGGCCGTACTGGTGCTGGTGTGCCTCGCGAGTGTCGCGATCGGTGCCAAGGCCCTGCCGCTCTCCGAGGTGTGGCACGGCCTGTTCCACTACTCGGGCAGCGGCGGTGACGTCCTCGTACGGGATGTGCGGGTCCCCCGCACCGTCCTGGGACTGCTCGTCGGGGCGGCTCTGGGGCTGGCCGGCGCGGTGATGCAGGCGCTGACCCGCAACCCGCTCGCCGAGCCCGGCCTGCTGGGCGTCAACGCGGGCGCCGCGGCGGCCGTCGTCTCGGCCATCAGCTTCCTCGGCGTCACCTCGCTGACCGGGTACGTCTGGTTCGCGTTCGGCGGCGCCGCGATCGTGTCCGTGGCCGTCTATCTGCTCGGCGGCAGCCGGTCCGCGAACCCCGTACGGCTGGCGCTCGCCGGCACGGCGGTCACCGCGGCGCTCTTCGGCTACGTCAACGCCGTGCAGCTGCTCGACGCGGCCGCGCTGGACCGGCTGAGGTTTTGGACCGTCGGTTCCCTGGCCTCCGCCAACACGGAGACCGTCGGCAAGGTGTGGCCGTTCATCGCGCTCGGTGTGCTGCTGTCCCTGCTCATCGCCCGGCCGCTCAACGCGCTGGAGATGGGCGACGACACGGCCAGGGCGCTCGGCGCGCATCTGACCCGTACCCGCGTCCTCGCGATGGTGGCCGTCACCCTGCTCTGCGGGGCGGCGACCGCGGCCTGCGGGCCGATCGTCTTCATCGGGCTGATGATCCCGCACCTGGTCCGCACCATCACGGGCCCGGACATGCGGTGGATCCTGCCCTACGCGGCCGTGCTCGCGCCCGTTCTGCTGCTTGCCGCCGACGTGGCGGGCAGGGTCGTCGCACGCCCCTCCGAGCTGCAGGTAGGCATCGTCACCGCGCTGCTGGGCGGGCCCGTCTTCATCCATCTCGTACGCCGCAAGAGGATGGCCCAGCTGTGAAGGCCGCTCAGGACACCACCAGGACGATCCACGCCGTGCGTACGGCCGGCGGGCTCTCGTTCCGCGTGGACGCGCGGGCTTTCGCCGTCATCGCGCTGCTCGTCGCGGCGGCGCTCTTCGCCGCCGTGGTACTGATCGGGAGCGGCGACTACGCCATGTCACCCGGACAGGTGATCAGCACGCTGTTCGGCGGCGGGACCTTCCAGCAGGAGTTCATCGTCACCGAACTGCGGCTGCCCAGGGTCCTGGTCGGTCTGCTCGTCGGCGCCGCTCTCGGTGTCGGAGGCGCCGTCTTCCAGAGCGTCTCCCGCAACCCGCTCGGAAGCCCCGACGTCCTGGGCTTCGGCCAGGGCTCCGCGGTCGGCGCCCTCATCGTGATCGTGCTCTTCCACGGCGGGCCCACCGAGGTCGCGGCGGGCGCCGTCGCCGGCGGTCTGCTCACGGGCGCCGCCGTCTATCTGCTGGCCTGGAAACGCGGGGTGCACGGCTACCGGCTCGTCCTCGTCGGCATCGGGGCCGCCGCGATGCTCACCGCCGCCACCCACTACCTGATCACCAAGGCCAACCTCGTCGACGCCACCCGCGCCGTCGTCTGGATGACGGGCTCGCTGGACGGCCGGGACTGGGCCCAGGTCTGGCCGCTGCTCGCGGTCTGCTGCGTCCTGATCCCCCTGGTCCTCGGCCAGGGGCGGGCACTGCGCATGATCGAGATGGGTGACGACGCCGCCCATGCCCTGGGCGTACGGGTGGAACGCACCCGGCTCGTCCTCCTGAGCTGCGCGGTGCTGCTCGTCGCCGTCGCGACCGCCGCCGCCGGGCCCATCGTCTTCGTCTCGCTCAGTGCCCCGCAGGTCGCCCGCCGCCTCACCCGCGCCTCGGGCCCCAACCTGGCGGCCGCGGCGGCCACGGGCGCGGCCCTGCTGCTGGTAGCCGACTGGACCGCCATGAACGCCTTCGGGGACCGTCAGCTCCCCGTGGGCGTCGTCACCGGCGTACTCGGCGGCTGCTACCTGCTGTGGCTGCTCGTGTCCGAGCGCAGGGCAGGACGGATATGAAGCAGGGCACACCGGACACCTCGCAGCCCACACCCACAGACCCCGGGAGTACGACCATGCAGCGCCTCACCGCGGACTCGGTGACCCTCGGCTACGACCAGCGGATCATCGCCGAGAACCTCTCGGTCGAGATACCCGACAACTCCTTCACGGTCGTCGTCGGCCCCAACGCCTGCGGCAAGTCGACCCTGCTCCGCGCCCTCTCCCGGATGCTGAAGCCGAACGCCGGAGACGTCCTGCTGGACGGGCGGTCCATCCACCGGATGCCCGCCAAGACGGTCGCCAGGGCGCTTGGCCTGCTGCCGCAGTCCTCCATCGCCCCGGACGGCATCACCGTCGCCGACCTCGTGTCGCGCGGCCGCTACCCCCACCAGGGGCTGCTGCGCCAGTGGTCGCCGGAGGACGAGCGGATCGTCGAGGAGTCCATGGAGTCGACCGGTGTCGGTGAGCTCGCCGACCGCTACGTCGACGAGCTGTCCGGCGGCCAGCGCCAGCGGGTCTGGATCGCCATGGCCCTCGCCCAGGAGACACCGCTGCTGCTGCTCGACGAGCCGACGACGTATCTCGACATCCAGCACCAGATCGACGTACTCGACCTCTGCGCCGAACTGCACGAGACGCGGGGGCGTACGCTCGTCGCCGTCCTGCACGACCTCAATCACGCCGCCCGGTACGCCACCCACCTGATCGCCATGCGCGGGGGCACGGTCGTCGCCGAGGGCGCGCCCGGCGACATCGTCACCGCGCAGCTCGTGGAAGAGGTCTTCGGGATGCCGTGCCAGGTCATCGACGACCCCGAGACGGGGACACCGCTGGTGGTGCCGGCAGCCCGCAGGAAGCGCGCCCAGGCCTCCGTCCGAGGCCTGTCCGGGCTCAGAGCAGGGACCTGAGCTTCAGCAGATCGCGGAAGCCCGCCTCCAGCCGTACCCGGCCCGACCCCCAGGCCTTCGCGAAGTTCAGCTCGCCGCCGACCATGGCCACCAGGTCGTCCCCGGTCATCGCGAGCCGGATCTCGGCCTTCTCGCGGGGCGGGCCGTCGTGCGTGTCCAGCACCTTGATGCGGCCGTCCGCCAGCCGCCCGGTGAACGTCGCGTCGAGGTCCCTGATGTGGCAGCTCAGCGAGCGGTCGAGATCGGCGGCACGGCGTACGTCGCCGCCGGCCCCCGCCAGATTGTCCGAAAGTGTGTCGAGTGCGCTGCGGCACTCCGCCATGGTCGCCATCGTCACCGACGGTACACCGGCCCTTCGGGGTAGCGTTCCCGCATGAGCGACTGGATGCCGGGGCCGGACACGGCACAGCGGGGTGAGGCGGACGAAGCGGCCGCGTCGGCGCCCGCCGTACCTCCCGCGCCCTCCTTCGACCCCGCCCCGCCCGCACCCCTCGGCGTGGCACGCACGCCCACCGGGCACGCCGGTGTGGACGCGCGGCTGGAGCGGCTGGCCGACGCGGACCACCTCGCCGCCGACGGCCACACCGAGGTGTACGAGGATGTACACCGTGGGCTGCGCGACGAGCTGACCGCGCTGGACGCACGGCCCGCACCCGCACCGACGCCCACGCACGACAACAGGAGCTGAACGAGAAGTGGCAGGAGTGGCACGTCGCCGCCTCGACGCCGAGCTGGTACGCCGCAAGCTCGCCCGCTCGCGCGAGCACGCGAGCCAGCTGATCGCGGCCGGGCGGGTGACCGTCGGCGGGAACACCGCGACCAAGCCCGCCACCCAGGTCGAGACCAGCGCCGCCGTCGTCGTCGTCAAGGACGACAGCGACCCCGAGTACGTCTCGCGCGGCGGGCACAAACTCGCGGGCGCCCTCGCCGCCTTCGTGCCCCTCGGGCTGAGGATCGAGGGCCGGCGGGCCCTGGACGCGGGCGCCTCGACCGGTGGCTTCACCGACGTGCTGCTGCGGGCCGGCGCGGGCCACGTCGTGGCCGTGGACGTCGGCTACGGGCAGCTCGCCTGGTCCCTGCAGTCCGATGAACGCGTCACCGTCAAGGACCGCACCAACGTACGGGAACTGACGGTGGAGCAGATCGACGGTCGGGAGGTGGACCTGGTGGTGGGCGACCTGTCGTTCATCCCGCTCGGCCTGGTGCTGCCCGCCCTCGCGCGCTGCGCCGCCCCCGACGCCGACCTGGTGCTCATGGTCAAGCCGCAGTTCGAGGTGGGCAAGGAGCGCCTCGGCAGCGGCGGTGTGGTCCGCAGCCCCGAACTGCGGGCCGAAGCGGTACGGGAGGTGGCGCGCCGGGCCGGGCTGCTGGGCCTCGGCGTCCAGGGTGTCACGGCGAGCCCGCTGCCGGGCCCGTCGGGAAACGTCGAGTACTTTCTGTGGTTGCGGGCCGGCGCACCTGAGCTGGATCCCGCGGATGTCGACCGTGCAGTGGCGGAGGGGCCCCGTTGACGACGCATACGGCACAACCAGGGAACGCGGAACGCACCGTCTTCCTGCTCGCGCACACCGGCCGCCCGGCCGCGATCCGCAGCGCCGAGCTCGTCGTCCAGGGCCTGCTGAGGAGCGGCCTGGGCGTCCGAGTGCTGGCAGCGGAGGCGGAGGACCTGCCGCTGCCGCCGTCCGTCGAGACGGTCACCGACGCGACGCCCGCGGCCGTGGACGGATGCGAGCTGCTGATCGTGCTCGGCGGGGACGGGACGCTGCTGCGCGGCGCCGAGATCTCCCGCGCGTCGGGCGTACCGATGCTCGGCGTCAACCTCGGGCGGGTGGGCTTCCTCGCGGAGGCGGAGCGCGACGACCTGGACCGGGTCGTCGACCGGGTCGTCACCCGCGCCTACCAGGTCGAGGAGCGCATGACGCTCGACGTCCTCGTACACAGCAACGGCGACGTCGTGCACACGGACTGGGCGCTCAACGAGGCCGCGGTCCAGAAGGTCTCGCCCGAGCGGATGCTCGAGGTCGTCCTGGAGATCGACGGCCGTCCCGTGACCGGCTTCGGCTGCGACGGGATCGTCTGCGCCACCCCGACCGGATCGACCGCGTACGCCTTCTCGGCGGGCGGCCCCGTCGTCTGGCCGGAGGTCGAGGCGCTGCTCATGGTGCCGATCAGTGCCCACGCGCTGTTCGCGAAGCCACTGGTGACCTCGCCCGACTCGGTGCTGGCCGTGGAGGTCCAGCCGCACACCCCGCACGGGGTGCTGTGGTGCGACGGGCGCCGGAACGTCGAGCTGCCCGCGGGAGCCAGGGTGGAGGTGCGGCGCGGAGCGGTGCCCGTACGGCTGGCACGGCTGCACCAGGCGTCGTTCACCGACCGTCTGGTGGCCAAGTTCGCGCTGCCCGTACAGGGCTGGCGGGGCGCTCCGCACTGATTCCCCGGACCGCTGCTCACACCCGCGCGGGTGAACCGGTCACCGGGGTCCGTCGCGCGGCGGGCGCCGGACCTCGTAAGGTCATGTCCGTGTTGGAGGAGATGCGGATACGGTCGCTCGGAGTCATCGACGACGCGGTGGTGGAGCTGTCACCCGGCTTCACCGCGGTGACGGGTGAGACCGGCGCGGGCAAGACCATGGTCGTCACGAGCCTCGGGCTGCTGCTCGGTGGGCGCGCCGACCCCGCCCTGGTGCGGGTCGGTGCCAAGGCCGCGGTCGTCGAGGGGCGGATCACGGTGTCCCCGGGCGACGCGGCGGCGGTGCGCGCCGAGGAGGCCGGGGGCGAGATCGAGGACGGGGCGCTGCTCATCAGCCGTACCGTCTCGGCCGAGGGGCGCTCCCGCGCGCATCTCGGGGGGAGATCCGTGCCCGTGGGAGTGCTCGCCGAGCTCGCCGACGAACTCGTCGCCGTGCACGGCCAGACCGACCAGCAGGGACTGCTCAAGCCCGCACGGCAGCGTCAGGCCCTCGACCGGTACGCCGGCGGCGGTGTGGAGGGCCCGCACACCAAGTACGCGGCGGCCTACCGGCGGCTGCGCGCGGTCGTCACGGAGCTCGACGAGCTGACCACCCGGGCCAGGGAGCGCGCCCAGGAAGCGGATCTGCTGCGCTTCGGGCTCGACGAGGTCGCCGCCGTGGAGCCGCTGCCCGGGGAGGACACCGAACTCGCCGCGGAGGCCGAGCGGCTCGGGCACGCCGAGGCGCTCGCCTCCGCCGCGGCCCTCGCCCACACGGCGCTCGCGGGCGACCCGGAGGACCAGGAGGGCGTGGACGCCACCACGGTGGTCGCCGCCGCAGGACGGTCCCTGGACGCCGTGCGGGCACACGACCCGGCGCTTGCCGCGCTCGCCGACCGGATCGGTGAGATCTCGATCCTGCTCGCCGACGTCGCCGGGGAGCTCGCCGGGTACGCCGACCAGCTGGACGCCGACCCGCTGCGGCTCGCCGCCGTGGAGGAGCGGCGCGCCGCGCTCACCGCGCTCACCCGCAAGTACGGCGAGGACATCACCGCCGTGCTCGCCTGGGCCGGGGACGGCGCCTCCCGGCTGACGGAGCTGGAGGGCGACGACGACCGCATCGGCGAACTGACGGCGGAACGCGACGCGCTGCGTGCCGAGCTCTCGGTCCTCGGCCAGGAGCTGACCGACGCGCGGACGGAGGCGGCGGCGCGCTTCGCGGCGGCCGTCACCCAGGAGCTGGCGTCGCTCGCGATGCCGCACGCCCGGGTCTCCTTCGCCATCGGGCAGACCGAGGCACCGGACGAGGCGTCCGGCATCGACATCGGGGGCCGGAGCGTGGTCTACGGGCCGTCCGGCGCCGACGAGGTGGAGCTCCTGCTGGCGCCGCACCCCGGTGCCCAGCCCAGGCCGATCGCCAAGGGCGCCTCGGGCGGTGAGCTGTCCCGGGTGATGCTCGCCGTCGAAGTGGTCTTCGCGGGCTCCGACCCCGTGCCGACCTACCTCTTCGACGAGGTCGACGCCGGTGTCGGCGGCAAGGCGGCCGTCGAGGTCGGCCGGCGGCTGGCGAAGCTCGCCAGGTCCGCGCAGGTCGTCGTGGTCACCCACCTGCCTCAGGTGGCGGCCTTCGCCGACCGGCAGCTGCTGGTCGAGAAGACCGTCGACGGATCCGTGACCAGGAGCGGCGTCACGGTCCTGGAGGGCGAGGACCGGGTGCGTGAACTCTCCCGGATGCTCGCCGGGCAGGAGGACTCGGAGACCGCCCGGGCCCACGCCGAGGAGCTGCTGGAGGCCGCGCGCGCCGACGGATAGCGGCTGCCGGCGTCAGTTTCGCGCCGCCCGTCTCACTCGTACGAGTGGGGCGGGCCGTCCCGCTGTCGGTGCGAGGACGGGAACAACGTTTCGTCAGTCCCGGAACAGGCGTACGGACTGGCATCCTTGGCGCTGTACATACCGCCGACTCGGGAGCCCCGGGAGCCAATCAACGTGTCACAGCTGCGTACGGTCCAAGTCCTGGGCGGCGGAGCCGGAAGCAGCGCTCGTGTCAGCTCGCTCGCCGCAGGTCTGGTCGCCAGAGGCGTGCAGGTCACCGTCTGCGCCCCGGCGGGTTCCTGCCGCGCCCACGGCCTGCCCGCGACGGGCGCCCGCTTCGTCGCGGTGCCCCGGCGCAGCGACCCCGCGGCCGTCGCGGCCCTGCGTACCGCCTGCACCGGGGCCGACATCGTCCACGCCCACGGGTTGCACGCCGCCGTACGGGCGGGCATCGCGCTCAGCGGGCGGGGCATTCCGCTGGTCGTGACCTGGCACACCCGCGCCCACGCCCAGGGCGCCCGCGGCCGGTTCCTGCGTCTGCTGGAGCGGAGGGCGGCCCGCGCGGCCGCGGTGGTGCTGGGTACCTCCTGGGAGCTGGTCGACCGGGCCCGCCGCCGGGGCGCCCGGGACGCCCGGCTCGCACCGGCCGCGATTCCCGCGGGGCGCTTCCCCGGCGCACTCGACGACGGCAAGGCGCGCGCCGAACTGGGAGCCGTCGGAAGGCCGTTGCTGGTGTCGGTGGCTCAGCACGGCCACGACACGCTGCTGGACGCGGCGCGTCAGTGGGGCACGCTCGACCCGGTGCCGCTGCTGGCCGTCGTGGGGGAGGGCCCCCGGTCCGGTGCCCTGCGGCGCCGGATCGCGGATGAGGGCCTGCCCGTCGTCCTCGCCGGCGGTCCGGACGACATCGGTGACCTCCTCGCCGCTGCCGACATCGCCGTACTGTCCGGCTGCGGGGAGGGCGGACCGCTGCTGGCCCGGGAGGCCCTCCGCCTCGGTGTCCCGCTGGTCGCTGCCCGCGCCGACGGGCTCCCCGAACTCGCGGGCGACGCGGCCGAGTTCGTTCCGCACGGGGACGCCGGTGCGCTGGCCGGTGCCGTCGTACGGCTCCTGGGCGACCCCGGGCTGCGGGAGCGGCTGGCGGACTCCGGGCGCGCACAGGCCGCGAGCTGGCCCACCGAGGAGGAGACGATCGCACACGTGCTGTCCGTGTACGACGAGTTGGCGCAGCCCCCGGGCGGCCGGCCGGACGTGAGCCCTCAGCGGGTGTGACGGCGGGCCCGCAGGGCCAGGCTCAGGGCGAGCACCGACTGCGGGTCGTCCGGATCGGTGCCGAGCAGCTCGCCGATGCGCGCCAGCCGGTTGTAGAGCGTCTGCCGGTTCAGATGCAGTTCGCGCGCCGCCTCCGCCTTGCGGCCCGCGTGCGCGACGTACGCCTCCAGGGTCGGCAGCAGCGCGGGGCGCGAGGTCCGGTCGTGTTCGAGCAGCGGGCCGATCGCCCGGTCCACGAAGGACGCCAGATCCGGATGGTCCCGCAGCCGCCACAGCAGGAGGTCGACGTCCAGGCGGCGCGCGTCGTACCAGGGGCGTTCCCCGAGCCCCTGCGCGGCCGTCGCCGCCTCCGCGGCGTGCCGCAGCCCCGCGCCCGCCGCCGTCCAGCCGCCCGCGGCCCCGACCACCACGACGGCCGGCGTACGGTCCCCGGACCCCTCCAGGCCCGCACGCCCGGCCCCGGCCCGAAGCGCCTCCGCGACCCGGTCCGCGAGGGCCGTGCGCGTGGTCCCCGGGCGCAGTGCCAGCAACAGCGGAACGCGGCCCTCCACCGGCCTTACCCCCACGAGCACCGGGGCACCCACCGCCGCGAGCTCCTCCATCACGGCCCGTGCCAGCAGCGCCCAGCTGCGCGAGGGCGCCGACCCGGGGGCGAGCCGCATCACCACCGGCAGCAGCGGATCGCCGCCCGGCCTGAACCCCAGCACACCGGCCTGCGCGGGGGCGTCCTCGGGAGCGATCCGGCCTTCGGCGAGATCCGTGAGGAAGTCACCGCGTCCGCGCGCCGCCACCTCCTCCTCCTGGCGGGCCTGCATCAGCACGACCGCCAGGATGCCCGCCGCACGCTCGGCCGCCATCCGGTGGACCGTCACCAGCGGGCCCGACACCGCGAGCAGGACGAGCCGGGCCCGTACCGAACCGGTCCCGTGCCCGCCTCCCGGAACCTCCACCAGGACGGCGTCGGCCGGGGGAGCCTCACGGGCCGCGCGTGCCGCACGCAGACCCTCCCAGACCTGCAGCGGATCGGCGCCGGCCGGCGCGGTCCCGCTGCCCGCGGCGAACAGCAGCCGGCCGTCGGGAGTCTCCAGGAACACCGGGTTCGCGGCGAAGTCCGCCAGGATCCCCAGGACCTGCGGCACCCCGCCGCCGCCCAGCACCGCCTGCGTGCACCGCCGGTGCACCTCCTCCGCCCGCCGGAGCAGGGCGTAGTGACCGTTGACGATCTCGGTGTGGATCTCCTCGGTCACCGCCACGAACGGCACCTCGCGGTGCAACTGGACCAGCGGCAGACCCGCAGCCCGCGCCGCGTCCACGATCGCCGCCGGCAGCCTGCTGAAGCGAGGGCCGAGCTCCACGACCAGGGCGGCGATGTCGCGGTCGGCCAGCCTGCGGACGAAGGCGCGCTGGTCGGCGGGCCGCGACCCGAGGCCGAGCCCCGTCGTGAGCAGCAGTTCCCCGCCCTTGAGGAGAGCGGGGAGGTTCGGTGCCTCCCCCGCGTGCACCCAGCGCACCGTCCGGTCCAGGCGTTCCGCACAGGTCAGCACCTCAGGGAGCCCGCCGCGCAGCCCCGGCAGCTCCAGCGCCCGCCGCACGGTGATCCCGCCCTCTGTCTCCACCGGCTCCGGCCTCGTGCTTCCACTCGTGCGCCCGCGCGCCCGTTGCGTCGTGGGGCGCGAACGGCCCCGGTCAGGAAGCTACCCGGCCCGCCGGACCCCGTCACACCATGGCCACCGCGGGCTTGACGTTGTGATTGAGGTGGAACACGTTGTCCGGGTCGAACCGGGCCTTGACGCGCGACAGTCGCTCGTAGGCGTCCTCGCCGAACCCGGCCATGATCCGCTCCTGCCCCTCCCGGCCGATGAAGTTGAGGTACACGGCGCCCTCGGCCCACGGCATCATCGCGGAGCGCACCCCGCGGACCCACTGCCTGACCCGTTCGTCGTCCGCCTCGCTCTCCCAGACACCGAAGGGGTGCACGGCCCAGGGGGAGGTGCGCCAGGGCAGCGGATAGTCGGACGGTCCCCGCGCCACCGCGCCGCCCATGGGGAACAGCACGTGCTGCGTGTTCGTGGGCACGGGCAGAGTGTCGGCCCGCCCGCAGAAGGCTTCCACCGCCTCGTCGGGGAAACCGCTCAGGTACTCCGCCGACCAGTAGTTCCGCATGCCCGGCGGGTCGTCGAGCAGGCACTGCAGGTCCGCGTAGGGAATCGTGTCGACGACCTCCGCCTCGTGCCTCAGCGCCAGCAGAGGCGCCGCCACGTCTCGGGCCTCCGCCTCCGTACCGGCGAAGGTGACCAGGGCCGCGCACACGAGGTGGCCCACCAGCGCCTCGGGCACCCACTCCTCGGGCGGCCCGGTGATGTAGATGCAGGCGCCGCCCGCCTCGTCGGGGGCGCGCTCCATCACATCGCGGTACGTAGCGACCACTTCGGGGCCGTTCTCCGGGCGGAAGAGCAGCATCACCATGCTCATCGCCGGCAGGTCGTGCAGCCGCAGTGTCAGCGAGGTGACCACACCGAAATTGCCGCCGCCGCCGTGCAGGGCCCAGAAGAGCTCGGGGTTCTCGTCCGCGCTCGCGCGCACGGTGCCGCCGTCCGCGGTCACCACGTCGGCGGCCAGCAGGTTGTCGCAGGCCAGCCCGAACTTGCGCTCCAGCCATCCCGAGCCGCCGCCCAGGGTGAAGCCTCCGACACCTGTGGTGGAGACCCGCCCGCCCGTGGTGGCCAGGGAATGCGGTTGGGTCGCCCGGTCCAGGTCGCTCATCACGGCTCCGCCGCCGACGCGGGCCGAGCGGGCGTCCCGGTCGACGTCCACCCCGTTCATCCGGCGCAGGTCGATCACGAGGCCCCCTTCGCTCACGGCCATGCCCGCGACGCTGTGTCCGCCTCCGCGCACCGCGACCTCCAGTTCCCGGTCACGGGCGAGGGCGAGCGCCCGCGCGACGTCCGCCCGGGAGGCGCACTGCGCCACCACCGCGGGTCTGCGGTCGATCATGCCGTTGAAGACGGTACGGGCCTCGTCGTAGCCCGGGTCGCCGGGAGCGTGGACCTCACCGGCGAAATCGGAGCGGAGGCCGGTCAGAGCGGCATCCGGAAGGAATGTTCGGGGCGTCATGCTGTGCCCCCTTCGCAGGGCGTGACAGGACTCCTCCATCGTAGGTCCGGCCGTGGACACCGGCCGCTCCGCAGAGTCCTGTCACGTCCTCACGGATCAGCCGGCGTACGCCCCGCTGGCCGTCAGCCGCAGTGCGGTGTCGATCAGCGGCACGTGGCTGAACGCCTGGGGGAAGTTCCCCACCTGGCGCTGGAGCCGGGAGTCCCACTCCTCGGCCAGCAGACCGAGGTCGTTGCGGAGGGACAGCAGCTTCTCGAAGAGCCGACGGGCCTCGTCGACCCGGCCGATCATCGCCAGGTCGTCCGCGAGCCAGAACGAGCAGGCCAGGAACGCGCCCTCGTCACCCTCCAGGCCGTCGACGCCCGCGTCGTCGCCCTCGGTGGGATAGCGCAGGACGAACCCGTCCTCCGTGGACAGCTCCCGCTGGATCGCCTCGATCGTGCCGATGACGCGCTTGTCGTCGGGCGGCAGGAAGCCCATCTGCGGAATCAGCAACAGGGACGCGTCGAGTTCCTTCGACCCGTAGGACTGGGTGAAGGTGTTGCGCTCCGGGTCGTAGCCCCGCTCGCAGACGTCACGGTGGATGTCGTCCCGGAGCTGGTGCCAGCGCTCCAGGGGGCCCTCCGCGTCGCCCGACTCGATCAGCTTGATGGTGCGGTCCACCGCGACCCAGGCCATCACCTTGGAGTGCACGAAGTGCCGACGCGGACCGCGCACCTCCCAGATGCCCTCGTCCGGCTCCTCCCAGTGCTTCTCCAGGTACTCGATCAGCTTGAGCTGGAGGCCCATCGCGTAGTCGTTGCGGGTGAGGCCCGTCATGTGCGCGAGGTGCAGCGCCTCGGTGACCTCGCCGTACACGTCGAGCTGGAGCTGGTTCGCCGCGCCGTTGCCGACCCGGACGGGGCTCGAGTTCTCGTAGCCGGGCAGCCAGTCCAGCTCCGCCTCGCCGAGCTCCCGCTCGCCCGCGATGCCGTACATGATCTGCAGGTTCTCCGGGTCGCCCGCGACGGCCCGCAGCAGCCACTCGCGCCAGGCGCGGGCCTCCTCGCGGTATCCGGTGCGCAGCAGGGAGGAGAGCGTGATCGCCGCGTCCCTCAGCCAGGTGTAGCGGTAGTCCCAGTTGCGCGAGCCGCCGATGTCCTCCGGCAGGGAGGTGGTCGGTGCCGCCACGATGCCGCCGGTCGGCGCGTAGGTGAGCGCCTTCAGCGTGATCAGCGAGCGGACGACGGCCTCCCGGTAGGGGCCGTGGTACGTGCACTGGTCGACCCACTCGCGCCAGAAGTTCTCGGTCGCCTCCAGGGACGACTCGGGTTCCGGCACACCGGGCGGCTCGTGGTGCGAGGGCTGCCAGCTGATGGTGAACGCGATCCGGTCGCCGGGGGACACGGTGAAGTCGGAGTACGTCGTCAGGTTCTGGCCGTACGTCTCCGCATCCGTGTCCAGCCACACCGAGTCGGGGCCCGCGACCGCGACCGTACGGCCGTCGACCTTGTGCACCCAGGGAGTGACCCGCCCGTAGCTGAAACGCATCCGGAGTTCGGAGCGCATCGGGACCCGCCCGCTCACGCCCTCCACGATGCGGATGAGCTGGGGGGCGCCGTCACGCGGCGGCATGAAATCGGTCACACGGACCGTGCCCCGGGGGGTGTCCCACTCCGATTCCAGGACGAGCGAGTCGCCGCGGTAGCGGCGCCGGTCCGCCGACGGGGGCTCGGCCCCCTCGGGACGGGCGGGTCCCAGCCGCCAGAAACCGTGCTCCTCGGTCCCGAGAAGTCCGGCGAAAATCGCGTGGGAGTCGAAGCGTGGGAGGCACAGCCAGTCCGCTGTGCCGTCCCGGCAGACCAGGGCTGCGGTCTGCATGTCTCCGATGAGTGCGTAATCCTCGATGCGCCCGGCCACGTGCGTCTCCAGTCGAACGGCCATGTCGCCCCGCAGGGCGCTTACTGCTGGTCAAGGGGTCGTTGTAGTAGAACCGACGAGCTCTTGCGCGGGTGAGCGGGCTGGGGTGGAGCCGCTGGGCCGGCCAACTCGGCAGCGAGTGTCCGAGCAGGATACGACGCACCTGGAAGATCCGCGCGACTGTCCACCGGTTGTCCTCAGCCTGTCATCCGCGAATGGGTGGGAGATGGAACGGACGTGATGATCTTGTGACGAGAGCGGAGGAGGCATGGCCGGAAGCGGCCTCCCCTGGTCGCTGTTACCCTGGTAGCCCGTGGACCGGTGGTCGTCCCGACAGTGGACGAGGCCCCCGAACCGCAGCGACGGCGCCTGCTGGATTTCTCCGCACGGCATGCCGGTACGCACCTCATGATCGCGACCACGGGAGCCCCCTTTGGCTATGCAGCCCACATCCACGACGACCAAGCACATCTTCGTCACCGGGGGTGTCGCCTCCTCCCTCGGCAAGGGTCTGACTGCCTCCAGCCTGGGTGCCCTGCTCAAGGCACGTGGCCTGCGGGTCACCATGCAGAAGCTCGACCCCTATCTGAACGTCGACCCCGGCACGATGAACCCCTTCCAGCACGGTGAGGTGTTCGTCACGAACGACGGCGCCGAGACCGACCTGGACATCGGCCACTACGAGCGCTTCCTCGACGTCGACCTCGACGGATCGGCCAACGTCACGACCGGCCAGGTCTACAACACGGTGATCGCCAAGGAGCGCCGCGGCGAGTACCTCGGCGACACCGTCCAGGTCATCCCGCACATCACCAACGAGATCAAGCACCGCATCCGCCGGATGGCGACCGACGACGTCGACGTCGTCATCACCGAGGTCGGCGGCACGGTCGGCGACATCGAGTCGCTCCCCTTCCTGGAGACGGTGCGCCAGGTCCGCCACGAGGTCGGCCGCGACAACGTCTTCGTCGTGCACATCTCGCTGCTGCCCTACATCGGCCCCTCCGGCGAGCTGAAGACAAAGCCCACCCAGCACTCCGTCGCCGCCCTGCGTAACATCGGCATCCAGCCGGACGCCATCGTGCTGCGCGCCGACCGTGACGTCCCGACCGCCATCAAGCGCAAGATCTCGCTGATGTGCGACGTCGACGAGACCGCCGTGGTGGCCTGCAAGGACGCCCGGTCGATCTACGACATCCCCAAGGTGCTGCACACCGAGGGCCTGGACGCCTACGTCGTCCGCAAGCTCGACCTGCCGTTCCGGGACGTCGACTGGACCACCTGGGACGACCTGCTGGACCGGGTCCACAACCCCGACCACGAGGTCACCGTCGCCCTGGTCGGCAAGTACATCGACCTGCCCGACGCCTACCTCTCGGTCACCGAGGCCATCCGCGCCGGCGGCTTCGCCAACAAGGCCCGTGTCAAGGTCAAGTGGGTCGCCTCCGACGACTGCAAGACCCCGGCCGGCGCTCAGAGGCAGCTCGGTGACGTCGACGCCGTCTGCATCCCCGGCGGCTTCGGCGAGCGGGGTGTCGTCGGCAAGGTCGGCGCCATCCAGTACGCCCGCGAGAACAAGGTGCCGCTGCTCGGCCTCTGCCTCGGCCTGCAGTGCATCGTGATCGAGGCCGCGCGCAACCTGGCCGGGATCGCCGACGCCAACTCCACCGAGTTCGACGCCGCCACGGCCCACCCCGTCATCTCGACGATGGAGGAGCAGCTCGCGTACGTCGAGGGCGCGGGCGACCTGGGCGGCACCATGCGGCTCGGCATGTACCCGGCGAAGCTCGCCGAGGGCTCCCTGGTCCGCGAGGCCTACGCCGGCGAACCGTACGTCGAGGAGCGCCACCGCCACCGCTACGAGGTCAACAACGCCTACCGCGCGGAGCTGGAGAAGAAGGCAGGACTCGTCTTCTCCGGCACCTCCCCGGACAACAAGCTCGTCGAGTACGTCGAGTACCCGCGCGAGGCACACCCGTACCTGGTCGCCACCCAGGCGCACCCGGAACTGCGCTCCCGCCCGACCCGCCCGCACCCGCTCTTCGCCGGCCTGGTGAAGGCCGCGGTGGAGCGCAAGGTCGCGGCGCACGGGACGGGCGCCGACGCGTAAGGCGATACGGTTGACCGGGGTACGGATCCTTGACGGGATGCGTGCCCCGGTTTCTGTTTGTTCGTGGGAGGACGTACATGGGTTTCCAGGACACGCCCGAGGAGTGGCAGGTCACCGCGTCGGTGACCCCCTTCACCGGCAACAAGACCAGCGTCCGCACCGACGACGTGGTGATGCCCGACGGCAGCATCCACGGCCGGGACTACCAGGTGCACCCCGGTTCGGTGGCCGTGCTCGCGCTCGACTCGGACGGCCGTGTCCTCGTCCTGCGGCAGTACCGGCACCCGGTGCGCCACAAGCTGTGGGAGATCCCGGCGGGACTGCTCGACATCCCCGGCGAGAACCCGCTGCACGCCGCCCAGCGGGAGCTCTACGAGGAGGCCCACGTCAAGGCCGAGGACTGGCGGGTGCTGACCGACGTCTACACCACGCCCGGCGGCTGCGACGAAGCCGTGCGCGTCTTCCTCGCCCGGGACCTCTCCGAGGCCGAGGGCGAGCGCTTCGCCGTGGCCGAGGAGGAGGCCGACATGGAGCAGGCGCGGGTCCCCCTGGAGGAGCTCGTACGGGGCGTGCTCGCCGGCGACCTGCACAACAACTGCCTGGTCGTGGGCGTCCTGTCGCTCACCGCGGTGCTCGCGGGCGACGGCGTGGACTCGCTGCGCCCGGCTGAGGCGCCGTGGCCGGCCCGCCCGTTCGAGGCCTGATCCGTCGGGCCGGCCCGGCGTCGACGTGTCGGCACCGGTCCGGCTTCGACGTGTCGGTACCGGCACCGCGGGACGTGCCGGTACCGGTAGGTAAGGACTCCGATCGTACGAAACGCTGATCCGATCGGGGGATGTCTCCGCCGCGCTCAGCCGTGATCGTCCGCACCACTGAACTACGCTCGAAAGGCCCCGACCGGACTTCCGGCGGGCAACCGCGTGCAGCGAAGTGGAGCGTGGCCCGTGACCGATCAGGCGGTGGACACCAACGGCCCGGCCGGAGTGGCGGGGACGGCGGGAGCCGAGGGACCGCCGGATGTGACTCCACCTCAGTTCTTCGGCCGCGAGCGCGAGTTGAGAGCCCTCAGGGAGGACATCGAGCGAGCCGGCCTGGACACCCTGGCCGGCCGCAAAGCAGCCCGCGCCCGGGTCCTCCTGATCGCGGGACGGCCCGGATCCGGACGTACCGCACTCGCCGCCGAACTCGCCCGGCGCCTCCGGGAACCCGGTGACTACCCCGACGGCGTCTTCCGGGTCTCGCTCACGGAACCCGGAGGCGCCCGCGTCCCGGGCGAGCGCACCGCGCGCACCCTCCTGGACCTGCTCTCCGTCACCGCCCCGCCCGGCGCCGACGAGGACCAGTTGTCCGAGATGGTCCGCGAGGCGTTCGCCGTACGCCGCGCCCTGATCCTGCTCGACGACGCGGTGGACGCCGAACAGGTCGACCCACTGCTGCCCGACAACCCGGACTGCCTGGTCGTCGCCACCGCCACCGGACCTCTCACCGGAATCCCCGGCGTCCGTCCGTGCACCATCGGCGGGCTCGACGCGGGCTCCGCCGTGGAGCTGCTCGCCCGCACCATCGGCCAGGTCCGGATCACGGTCGATCCGCGGACCGCCGAGTCGCTCACGGAGGAGTGCGGGGGGCAGCCCGCCGCACTGGTCCTGGTCGCGGGCTGGCTCGCCGCCCGGCCCGGCACCTCGGTCGCCGACGTCACCAAGCAGCTGCGCGAGCAGTCGGACGACCCCGAACAGCCCTCCGGCGACAGGCCGTTGGCCCGTGCCTTCCGGTTGGTCCACGAGTCGCTCCCACCGGCCGCCGCCGGGATACTGCGGCTGCTCGCGCTCGCCCCCGCCGGTCTGGCCGACGCCCACACCGCCTCCGCGCTGGCCGGATGCTCGGTCTCGGCCGCCCGGACGACCCTGGACGACTTCGTCCGCTTCGGACTGCTCAGGACGAACGGCGCCGAGCTGCCGCAGTACGAGGTGCCCGGCTGCCTCGCCCCGCTGGTGCGGGCCCTGCTGGAGGAGCGGGAGCGGCCCGCCGAGATCCAGCTGGCCCGGGCCAGGATGCTGGAGCGGACCGTGCGCCGGCTCCAGGCCTGCCGCGCGGTGACCGACCCCGAGGACTCACCGGCCCGCCGCAGGCTCGCCGGGCTGCCGAGTTCGCTGCGTTTCCCCAGCCCCGAGTCCGCCGCCGAGTGGCTCCGCGCCCGCGAGCCGGCGCTGCTCGCCTCCGCCGCCGTCGCGGTGCGCGACGGTGATCTGGACACCCTCGCCCGTCGGCTGGTGGCCGCACTCGTCCGTGCCCTCGCCGTGCACCGGGGCACGGAGGAGGCCGCTCCCGTGCTGTACGGACTGCACAGGCTGGTCCTCGACGTGGCGGAGCGCCGCGATCTGCCCCGGGAGAAGGCCGCCGCCCTGCTCAACCTCGCCGATCTGGACGCCAGGACCGGCCGCACGCGGGAGGCGCTGGCCCGCTACCGGGCCGCGCTGGACGCCGGACGCGCGGCGAACGACCTCTATGCGACGGGCAGGGCGATGGAGTCCGCGGGCGGCGCGTACGCCGAGCTGGGGGACTTCAGCCGGGCCGCCGACTGGTACGGCCGCGCGCTCGCACAGCGGCTCGGCCAGAGGGAGCGGGCCGACGAGGCGCGGCTGTACGGCCGGCTGGGCGCCGTCCACACGTACGCCGGGCGTTACGGCGAGGCCCTGCGCAACTGGCGGGCGGCGGCGGCGGGCCACCGCAGGCTCGGGGACGTCCCCGCCCAGGCGCGTGCGCTGAGCGAGGCGGCGCGGGTGCAGGAGTACGCGGGCCGGCCGCAGGAGTCCCTGCACACCTGCCGCGAGGCGGTGGACCTGGCGCGCAGGGCGGGTGACCTGCGCCTCCAGGCCGCGCTGGAGCTCAGGCTCGCCGACACCCTGGACCGGCTGGGGGACCCCGCCGCCGCCCGGCTCCACAGGGCGGCGGCCGACAGGCTGCTGGGCGAAGAGGCGCAGGCCACCGAACAGCAAGAGTCGAACCTGCGAAATCCGTAGCGCTTCGACGAAAACTTAATGCTTTGTAAGGCTGGACAGCGAGAAGTCCTTCATTAATGATGGCTCTGCCGCACATCCCCGCGGTGTCTCCCCTTATGCTTGGTACATGCGGGTATCACCCGTTATGCCCGAGCGACTCTCCAAGTCAAGGACCGTGATCGACGTGAAGGTCGGCATCCCCCGCGAAGTCAAGAACAACGAGTTCCGGGTGGCGATCACCCCTGCCGGAGTGCATGAACTCGTCCGTCACGGGCACCAGGTCCTCGTCGAGCAGCACGCCGGTGAGGGCTCGTCCATCCCCGACGCGGAGTACGTCGCCGCCGGTGCGCGGATCCTGGCCACCGCCGACGAGGTCTGGGCCGCCGCCGACCTGCTGCTCAAGGTCAAGGAGCCGGTCGCCGAGGAGTACCACCGCCTCCGCAAGGGCCAGACGCTCTTCACCTATCTGCACCTCGCCGCCTCCCGCGCGTGCACGGACGCCCTGCTGGAGTCGGGCACGACCGCCATCGCGTACGAGACCGTCGAGACGGCGACCCGCGCCCTGCCGCTGCTCGCCCCGATGTCCGAGGTCGCCGGCCGCCTCGCCCCGCAGGTCGGCGCCTACCACCTGATGCGCTCGGTCGGCGGACGCGGTGTGCTCCCCGGCGGGGTCCCCGGCACGGGGTCGGCCAGGGCCGTCGTGATCGGCGGCGGGGTCTCGGGCTGGAACGCCACGCAGATCGCCGTCGGGCTCGGCTTCCACGTCACGCTGCTCGACAAGGACATCAACAAGCTGCGTGAGGCCGACAAGGTCTTCGGCACGAAGGTGCGGACGGTCGTCTCCAACGCCCTCGAACTCGAGAAGGCCGTCGTCGAGGCCGACCTCGTCGTGGGCGCCGTGCTGATCCCCGGCGCGAAGGCGCCGAAGCTGGTCACCAACGAGCTCGTCGCCAGGATGAAGCCCGGGAGTGTTCTTGTCGACATTGCGATCGACCAGGGAGGCTGCTTCGAGGACTCGTATCCGACGACGCACGCCGAGCCGACCTTCACGGTGCACAACTCGGTCTTCTACTGCGTCGCGAACATGCCGGGCGCCGTGCCGAACACGTCCACCTACGCGCTCACCAATGCCACGCTGCCCTACATCCTGGAGCTCGCGAACCGGGGCTGGGCCGATGCCCTGCGCCGCGACGCCGCGCTCGCCAGGGGTCTCAACACCCATGACGGCCAGGTGGTTTACCGCGAGGTGGCCGAGGCGCACGGTCTCGACCACGTCGAACTGACCACGCTTCTCGGCTGAGTGGTCAACCCCCTCCGTCAACCTCACGCGTCCGGCCGGACCTTGCCCAGCAAGGTCCGGCCGGACGCATGAGAGGCTTCGGTTCGACTCGCCGGAGACGTGACCCTCCACCCGTTTTGCACCCCCGCGAAAGGTGCGCCCCGGGCGCTCCGTGCTCTTGACAGAGGGGCGTTCGATTGCCGACACAACGGGCCGGGTCCGGCGGATTGTGTTGCTGCGAACCGGTGACACGCCATAGAGTCGCCAATCGTCGGCATGGTGCCACGCTGACCTATCGATAAGTTTCCTGGTCACATCCAAGGAGGTAAGACGACTTGTGAATGAGTCGACATTTACTCCCGGGGGTGGTCAACCAGGGATGCCTGCACGGGGTCTGAGCCCGATCGGGCTCGAAGCTGTCGGCTCCGTCGCGGTCCGCACCTTCGCCACCCAACAGCACATGACGACAGCCCCCCAGATGATGGACGGCCTACACGTGAACGCCATGGCCGGCAACGAAAGTGGCCGAGAGACCGCCCACTTCGCCGACTTCGCCGAGGTGCCCGAAGGGCACTTCTACGACCCCGATGCCGAATACGAGCCCGATCCGGAGTACGCGGCCACGCTCGCGCCCGACGCCGCCCGTCAGCGCCGCGAGCGGATCGGCCCGACCGGCCGGCCGCTGCCGTACTTCCCGATCCCCGGTCCGCTGACCGAACACGGCCCCGCGAAGATCATCGCGATGTGCAACCAGAAGGGCGGCGTCGGCAAGACCACGTCGACCATCAACCTGGGCGCCGCACTCGCGGAGTACGGCCGGCGCGTCCTGCTCGTCGACTTCGACCCGCAGGGAGCCCTGTCCGTCGGCCTCGGGGTCAACCCGATGGAGCTCGACCTCACCGTCTACAACCTGCTCATGGAGCGGGGCATGGCGGCCGACGAGGTCCTGCTGAAGACGGCCGTGCCCAACATGGACCTGCTCCCCAGCAACATCGACCTCTCGGCCGCCGAGGTGCAGCTGGTGAGCGAGGTGGCCCGGGAGTCGACGCTGCAGCGCGCCCTCAAGCCGCTGATGGCCGACTACGACTACATCGTGATCGACTGTCAGCCCTCGCTCGGCCTGCTCACCGTGAACGCCCTGACGGCGGCTCACAAGGTGATAGTCCCGCTCGAGTGCGAGTTCTTCGCGCTGCGAGGTGTGGCGCTGCTCACCGAGACCATCGAGAAGGTCCAGGAGAGGCTCAACCCCGAGCTGGAACTGGACGGGATCCTCGCCACCATGTACGACTCCCGTACGGTGCACAGCCGTGAGGTGCTCGCACGTGTCGTCGAGGCGTTCGACGAACACGTCTACCACACGGTCATCGGCCGTACCGTGCGCTTCCCGGAGACCACGGTCGCCGGCGAGCCCATCACCACGTACGCGTCGAACTCGGTCGGTGCCGCCGCCTATCGCCAGCTCGCCAGGGAGGTGCTCGCCCGGTGTCACGCCGAGTGAGTCTGCCGGGGGCCGACGAGCTGTTCCGCACCACCGGGGGCATGGGCCTGCAGGCCTCGTCCCCCGCCGAGAGGCGACGCAAGGCGAACGGCGAGGCGCGGGTCCCCGCACCGGCCGGAGGAAGTGATTCGGAGACGGACGCGGGCGGCCGGAGCGGCGCGCAGCCCGGCGGTGACACACCCGCCGCGGCGTCACGTGAGGAGCACTCCGCGGCGGACGCCGACGGCGGTGGCTCGCGCAGCCGCACCGACGGGGACGACCGGGGTACCGCCGCACCGCCCCGGGCCCGTACCGCACCGCCGCAGGAGGCGGCTCCCACCGCCCAGCCGCAGCGCGGTCGCGGGGGCGGGCGGGGAGCGAACCGCCGGCCCAGCGGCCGGGAACGCCACGACGAGAAGATCACCGTCTACGTCTCGGCCGAGGAACTGATGGACCTCGAGCACGCGCGCCTCGTGCTGCGCGGTGAGCACGGACTGGCCGTCGACCGCGGGCGCATCGTCCGGGAAGCGGTCGCCGTGGTGCTGGCCGACCTGGAGTCGCGCGGCGACGCGAGCATCCTCGTACGCAGGCTGCGGGGCCGCTGAGCGGTGCGTCGCCGGTAGCCTGCCGGGGGAGGGCCGCCGTCCGGCGACCCCGCCCCGGGCCCACGGGCCGCCTCCCGCCGCACCCCTGGACCCCAGCACATGCCGACTGCCGACGACACGCCCCGCCCGACCCGCCGTGCTCTCGGCCGAGGGCCGGGGCCGCGGCACGGGGAGGCTCCCGCGACGTCCGCGGACACCCCTGCGGCTCCGCACGGGCCCCGGGAAACCCCGGCGGCCGCACAGGCCCCCGCCGGGCCCGCCGGAGACCTCACGGAGGCGGGAGCGGACACGGTCCCGCCCGCGCGGGCGAAGGCCCCCCGCGAGGCCGCCCCCCGATCCGTGCCGGTGACGGCCGACGGCGGGCCCGGCACCGCCCCGGGGCCGTCCGACGCGGCGGCCGCCGACGAGCGGCGGTTCACCGTGCGCCTGGTGAACTTCGAGGGCCCCTTCGACCTGCTGCTCCAGCTGATCTCCCGGCACAAGCTCGATGTGACCGAGGTCGCGCTGTCGAAGGTCACCGACGAGTTCATGGCGTACATCCGCGCGATGGGACCCGACTGGGACCTCGACCAGACCACCGAGTTCCTCGTCGTCGCCGCCACCCTCCTCGACCTGAAGGCCGCCCGGCTGCTGCCCACCGCCGAGGTGGAGGACGAGGCGGACCTGGCTCTCCTGGAGGCCCGGGACCTGCTCTTCGCGCGACTTCTGCAGTACCGCGCGTACAAGCGGATCGCGGAGATCTTCAGTGACCGGCTGGAGTCCGAGTCACGGCGCCACCCTCGCACCGTGGGGCTCGAGCCGCAGCACGCCGAGCTGCTGCCCGAGGTCGTGATCAGCATCGGCCCCGAGGGGTTCGCCCGGCTCGCCGTGAAGGCGATGCAGCCGAAGCCCGAGCCGCAGGTGTACGTCGACCACATCCACGCTCCGCTGGTCAGCGTGCGCGAGCAGGCGGAGATCGTGGTGGCCCGGCTGCGGGCGGAGGGCGAGATCAGCTTCCGGGCGCTCACGGAGGACGCGCGGGACACCCTCACGGTCGTGGCCCGCTTCCTGGCGCTCCTGGAGCTCTACCGGGAGAAGGCGGTCGCGCTCGACCAGGAGGAGGCGCTCGGTGACCTCCTGGTGCGCTGGGCCGGGGGTGAGGGGGCCGGACCGGTGGTCACCGACGAGTTCGACCAAGAGGTGCGCGAGCCACAGGAGGACGTACAGGCATGAGCACAGACGACGAAGGGCGCGACGCCCGGGTTGCCGGGCTCGACCTCAAGCCCGCCCTGGAGGCGGTCCTCATGGTCGTGGACGAGCCCGCCACCGAGGAACACCTCGCCAAGGTCCTCCAGCGGCCCCGCAGGGCCGTGGCGGACGCCCTGCGGGATCTGGCCGACGAGTACACCCTCCAGCGCCGTGGATTCGATCTGAGGCTGGTCGCCGGGGGCTGGCGCTTCTACACCCGTCCGGAGTACGCGGACGCGGTCGAGGGCTTCGTCCTGGACGGCCAGCACGCACGGCTCACCCAGGCGGCGCTGGAGACCCTCGCGGTGGTCGCGTACCGCCAGCCGGTCAGCCGGTCGAGGGTCTCGGCGGTACGCGGAGTGAACTGTGACGGCGTCATGCGGACCCTGCTCCAGAGGGGTCTGGTAGGGGAGGCGGGCGCGGAACCCGAAACAGGTGCGATCCTGTACAGGACGACGAACTACTTTCTGGAGCGCATGGGCCTGCGAGGCCTGGACGAGCTCCCGGAGCTCGCGCCCTTCCTCCCGGAGGCGGACGCGATCGAGGCTGAGACGCTAGAGGGTGTGCCGTCGTTCGATCCGGACGCACCGGACACCCCGGATACTCACGCAGACGACAAGACGGATTTTTGATGCGAAGCAGTGGCAGGAACAGCGGAAGCGGCAGCGGCGGCAACAGCGGCGGCGGCAGGAGTGGCGGCGGCAGGAGCGGCGGCGCAGGTGGCAGGAGCGGCGGCGCGGGCGGCAGGAACAACAGCGGCAGCGGCCGGAGCAGCAACCCGAACCCCCGGGTCTCCGGCTCCGGGCGCGACGACAAGCAGGAGCAGCGTCCCCGCAGGCCCCGCCCCGAGGAGCGCCGCTACGACGTGGGCTCCGACAAGCCGGGCGGCGACGGGGGGCCCCGCAAGGGCCGCGGCGATGCCGCGCGCGGCGGGGCCAAGGGCGGACCGAAGTCCGCACAGAACGTGAGCAAGGGCGGCCGCCGCCAGGGCGCCCCCGCCCGTCCGCGCGAGCTCGACGCCAAGATCGAGCAGCGCAACCGCGACCGGTACGCGGACAAGCCCGAGATCAGGACGCCCAAGACCCACCCGGGTGCCGAGCAGGAGGGCGAGCGACTGCAGAAGATCCTCGCCCGGGCCGGCATGGGCTCGCGGCGGGCGTGCGAGGAGCTGATCGAGCAGGCCAGGGTCGAGGTCAACGGCGAGATCGTCCTCGAACAGGGCATGCGCGTCGACCCGCAGAAGGACGAGATCAAGGTCGACGGCCTGACCGTCGCCACCCAGTCGCACCTCTTCTTCGCGCTGAACAAGCCCGCGGGCGTCGTCTCCACCATGGGCGACCCGGACGGCCGCCAGAACCTCGGCGACTACGTGAACAACCGCGAGACGCGACTGTTCCACGTCGGTCGGCTGGACACCGAGACCGAGGGGATCATCCTCCTCACCAACCACGGTGAGCTGGCCCACCGCCTGACGCACCCCAGGTACGGAGTGAAGAAGACCTACCTGGCAGCCATCCAGGGACCGCTGCCGCGCGACCTCGGCAAGCGGCTCAAGGACGGCATCCAGCTGGAGGACGGGTACGCCCGTGCCGACCACTTCCGGGTCGTCGAGAACACCGGCAAGAACTACCTGGTCGAGGTCACGCTCCACGAGGGCCGCAAGCACATCGTCCGCCGGATGCTGGCCGAGGCGGGCTTCCCGGTCGAGCGCCTGGTGCGGACGTCCTTCGGGCCGATCCCGCTGGGCGACCAGAAGTCGGGCTGGCTGCGCCGCCTGACCAACACCGAGGTCGGCATGCTGATGCGCGAGGTCGGTCTGTAACCCGCACCCCGCACCGAACGGCCCGCGGCCGGTTCCTGGTTCATCTTTTCGAACAGGAACCGGCCGCGGGCCTTTTGCATCCGCCGTTTCTTCTTTATAGTCAGAGTGACCATTAAGAAAGAGAGGGCGGCGTGACGCTCGCGGACATACTCGATCCCCTGCAGCAGCCACTGGTGACGGTCCTGGACACCCCGGTCAGCTGGACCGAGGTGCTGGGCTTCGGCAGCGGCGCGCTGTGTGTCTGGCTCGTGGCCCGCCAGCACCTCGCCAACTGGCCGATCGGCATCGCCAACAACCTGTTCTTCATCCTGCTGTTCGCCCAGTCCGGTCTGTACGCCGACGCCGGCCTGCAGATCGTCTTCATCTCCCTCGCCGCGTACGGCTGGTGGACCTGGACCCACGGGGGTGGACCAGGGACATCCGTCCTGCCGGTGCGGAGCACCACCCGCACCGAATGGGCCTGGCTGCTCGCGGCGGGGGCGGTGGGGGCCCTCGGCCTCACGCTGCTCCTGTCCCGCGCCACGGATTCGACCGTGCCGTTCTGGGACGCCCTGACCACCTCGCTGTCGCTCATGGCGACGTACGGCCAGTGCCGCAAGCGCGTCGAGTCCTGGTGGCTGTGGATCGCCGCCGACATCGTGTACATCCCGCTGTACGCGTACAAGGAGCTCTATCTGACCTCCCTGCTGTACGCCGGGTTCCTCATGCTCTGCATCGTCGGACTGCGCAGCTGGAAGCGGGACCTCGCCCCGGCCCGGCGCGAAGAGGCGGTGATGCCGGCATGAGGCGCCACGGCCACGGACTGGTCCTCGGCAAGTTCTATCCGCCGCACGCCGGACACCACCACCTCGTGCGCACCGCGCGGGACCGCTGCGAGAGGCTCACCGTCCTGGTCTGCGCCGCCTCCGTCGAATCCGTCCCGCTCGTGGACCGGGTCGCCTGGATGCGGGAGGCCCACCCCGACGTCAGGGTCGTGGGCGCAGTCGACGACATCCCCATGGACCTGAACGACGCCGCGGTCTGGGACGCGCACATGGAGGTCTTCACCGCCGCCGTGCCGGAACGGGTCGACGCCGTCTTCACCTCGGAGTCCTACGGAGAGGAACTGGCCCGCCGCTTCGGTGCCCGATCCGTCCTCGTGGACCCCGGCCGCACCCTCTTCCCCGTCTCCGGCACCGCGGTCCGCGCCGATCCCGCCGGCTGCTGGGATTTCCTGGAGCCGCCCGTCCGTGCCGCGCTCGCGCGGCGGATCGTCGTCCTGGGCGCCGAGTCCACCGGCACCACGACACTGGCCCGCGCCCTGGCCGACCACTACCGCCGGCGTGGCGGCGTATGGGCGCGGACACAGTACGTCGCCGAGTACGGGCGGGAGTTCAGCGAGGCGAAGCTCGCCGCCCTGCGCGGCCGGTGGCCCGGGGGCCAGTGGGAGGACGTCACCTTCACCACCGACGACTTCCCCCTCATCGCGGAGACCCAGAACGCCAGGGAGGAGGCCGCGGCGCGGGCCGGATCCCCGGTGCTCTTCTGCGACACCGACTCCTTCGCCACCACCGTCTGGCACGAGCGCTACATCGGCGGGCGCAACCCGCTCGTCGAGGAGACCGCAGACCGGGCCACCCACCACCTCTGGCTGCTCACCGACCACGAGGGAGTCGCCTTCGAGGACGACGGGCTGCGTGACGGCGAGGAGCTGCGGCCCTGGATGACGGATCGCTTCCGAGCCGAACTCACCCGTACGGGAAGGCGGTTCATCGAGGTCACCGGCTCCCGCGGCGAACGCCTGGCCAGGGCCGTCGCCGCCGTGGACGAGCTCGTGGCCACCGGCTGGCACTTCACCGCGCCCCTGCCGGAGCGACGATGAGCACCGCCCCGGAGGGGTACGACCCCCACGCCTTCGTCCCCTTCGCCGTCACCGTCGACCTCGCCGTCTTCACGGTCCGCGAGGCACGGCTCCACGTCCTGCTGGTGGAACGCGGCCAGGCCCCCTACAAGGGGAGCTGGGCGCTGCCCGGAGGTTTCGTCCTGCCCCGGGAATCCGCCGAGGAGGCGGCCCGCCGTGAGCTCGCCGAGGAGACCGGCCTCACGCGGACGTCCGTGCGCGCCTTCCACCTCGAACAGCTGCGCACCTACACCGATCCGGACCGCGACCCCAGGATGCGGGTCGTCTCCGTCGCGTACGCCGCGCTCGTGCCGGACCTCCCCGAGCCCCGGGGCGGTGGGGACGCCGCCCACGCGCAGTGGTGGGACGCGGGCGGCACCGGGCCGCTCGCCTTCGACCACGACCGCATCCTGGCCGACGCGCACGACCGGATCGGTGCCAGGCTCGAGTACTCCTGCCTGGCCACCGCGTTCTGCCCGGCCGAGTTCACCCTCGGAGAGCTCCAGCAGGTCTACGAGACCGTCTGGGGCGTCGAGCTGGACCGGCCCAACTTCCGGCGCAAGGTCCTCACCACGCCCGGCTTCGTCAAGGCCGTGGACGGACCGCCGCGCCGTACCGGCGGACGGGGGAAACCGGCCGCCCTCTACCGGGCGGGTGCCGCCACCGCCCTGCACCCTCCACTGCTGCGCCCGGAAGGACGCCCCGAAGGACGGACATCATGATCCCGACAAGGATTCTCACCAAACAGGCCGCCACAGGCGCGCTGACCGGGCTCGCGCTCGGTGACGCCCTGGGCTTCCCCACCGAGTTCGACAACGTCCCCGCGATCCTCGCGAAGTGCGGGCCCTGGCGTCAGATGCGACTGCCGAAGCCCGCGTTCGTCAGCGACGACACCCAGATGACGCTCGCCCTGGGCCGCGGCATCCGCACCGCCATGGACCGGGGCCTGCTCACCCCGGAGCGCCTGGTGGGCCCGGTCAGGGAGGAGTTCGTCCGCTGGTACCGCTCCCCGGACAACAACCGTGCGCCCGGCCGGACCTGCATGACCGCGTGCGGCATGCTCGAGGAGCAGCGGCCCTGGCAGGAGGCCAGCCAGACCGGCTCCAAGGGCTGCGGCGCCAACATGCGGGTCGCACCCGTCGGCCTCGTACCCGGCCTCAGCGAGGAACAGCGCTCCGGCGCCTCCCAGCTCCAGGCCGCCCTGACCCACGGCCACCCCACCGCCCTGGCCGCCTCCGACCTGATGGCCCGCGCCGTGTTCCTGCTCGCGCAGGGGGCCGAACCGATGGGCCTGGTCGGCCAACTGCGCAGCTACGCCTACGAGAACGCCGACCGCTACCCGGCGCGCTGGCTCGGTGACCTCTGGCGGTACGCCGGCGACGCCTCGCCGGAGGCGTTCATCCGGCGCGGCTGGGACGAGTGCCTGACCGCGCTGGAGAACGTCCAGGACGCCTTGCGCAGCCCCTCCCCGGAAACCGACCCGTGTGAGCGCACGGGCGACGGCTGGGTCGCCGAGGAGGCCCTCGCCACAGCCCTGCACTGCTTCCTGCTCTTCCCGGGGGATCCGGTCACCGCCCTGCGCCGGGCCGCCTGCACACGGGGCGACTCCGACTCGCTGGCCTGCCTCACGGGCGCCCTGGCGGGAGCGCACCTGGGGACGGGCGCCTGGCCGAAGGAATGGTCGGAGCGCATCGAGTACCGCAGCGACCTGCTGTCGCTGGCCGCGCTCTGGGACGCTTGATCCATGCACAGCGACACGATGCTCCTGCGCCGGGCCGGGCTGCCGGTCACCGACCTGACCCCGATACTCGCCGAGGAGCCCTGCCCGCTCCTGTTCGCCACGGTCTCGGGCGCACACCTGTACGGCTTTCCCTCGCGGGATTCGGACGTGGACCTGCGGGGGGTCCACGTCCTGCCCGCGGAGGACCTCCTCGGCCTGCGTGAGCCGGAGGAGACACGGTCACGGATGTGGGACCACGACGGGGTCGAGATGGACCTCGTCACCCACGATCTCCGTAAGTTCGTCCGGCTCATGCTGAAACCCAACGGCTACGTGCTGGAGCAGCTGTTGTCCCCGCTGGTGGTGCACACGAGCGGCCTCCACGCCGAACTGGTGGCGCTCGCACCGTCCGTGCTGACCCGCAACCACGCCCACCACTACCGCGGGTTCGCCGGGACCCAGTGGCGGCTGTTCGAGAAGACCGGCGAGCTGAAACCGCTGCTCTACACGTTCCGTGCCCTGCTCACCGGCATCCACCTGATGCGTGGCGGACCGCTCACGGCTCATCTGCCGACACTGCTCGGGGAGGTGACCGGTCCGTCGTTCCTGCCCGCGCTGATCGAGGCGAAGGCCGAGGCGGAACACGGAGCGGCGGACACCGTGGACCGTGCGGTGGCGGCGCGGGACGTGGAGGCGCTGCACGCTGTCCTCGACGACGCGCAGGCGAGGTCCCGGCTGCCCGAGACGCCCTCAGGGTTCGACGCGCTGCACGACCTCGTCGTCCGGGCCCGGTCCGACGGGCGACGGGGAACAGGGCGGGGCGCGTAGGAGTTCACCCGGCATGGCTGTCATCCACAGAACCACCATGGAACCGGGCAAGTTGCAGCTCCTCGCCGCCTGGCTCCCCACGCGGCCCTGGTACGCGGGACCGGGTGCGCCGGAACTGGTCCGTGCCGGAGGGTTCCGGCTCGACGACCCCGAGGGCGAGGTCGGGATGGAGTTCATGGTCGTCACCGACACCTCCGGTGACGCCCCCGTCGCGTACCACGTCCCGGTCACCTACCGGGGAGCACCGCTCGAGGGAGCCGACGAGGCGCTCGTCGGAACGTCCGAACACGGTGTGCTCGGGCGGCGCTGGGTGTACGACGGCGCGCACGACCCGGTCCTGGTCGCCCAGTTGCTCGCGCTGCTCCACGGGCGGGCCGTACCGCAGGCCCAGAGCCTGAGTGACACCCCCGATCCGTCCGTCGGTGTCGGCCCGGTCCCGGCCGGGCTCGTGGCGGTGGCAGCGTCCGCCACCGCCCGGGACGGGAAGCACGGCACCGACGTCGTGCTGGACACGGCGGCGGGTGAGGGGGCCCCGGCGCCGCTCACCCTCGCGGTGCGGCGCGTCCTGCTGGCGGAGGACCCCGGGGCCGGTGGCGACGACGCAGATGTCCTGGGGCACGTCACCGCCGGGTGGAGCCTGCCGGAAGGGGAGGAGATCCGCGGCCGGTTCGCCGTCCTGGCCCGCGGACCACGCTGAACCGGTCCCCGGGACCGCTGTGCCGGACCCGGGGACCGGGACCGCGGCCGCGGTTCAGCAGCCCGTCCCGCCCGCCGCCGACGCCCGCCGGGTCCGTACCAGGAAGGCCTCCACGCGCTCCCGGTCCGGCTCCGGCGGCAGCGGGGTGCGGGAGGCCGCCTCGTCGTTCTGCCCGGCCAGGCGCGTCATGCGGCGCTCCACCTCGGTCCACGGGACCTCGCCCCGTTTCACGGCCAGCAGATCCTCGCGCGCGTCCCCGACCTCGATCCGCAGCTCGCCCGTCCTCAGCAGGTCCCGGCCGGACGTCAGCAGCCGCAGCAGGTGCATGGCGTGCTTCCAGCGCGGAGCACCGTGCACACGGACGTCGGCCTCCAGCTTCCGCCGCTGGCCCAGCGCGTACCGTACGAACGTTCCGTGGGCCCGCTGTGACAGGAAGGCCCCGCGCAGGCCGAGGAGCTCACGGCCCGTGGCGTCGATCCGTTCCACCAGCGGCGAATGCAGGCATTCCAGCACATTGGGGTTCGCCCGCAGAGCCAGCTCGCAGAAGCGTTCCAGCTCCCAGGAGAACTGCTCGTCCGCCGGTCCCTCCACGTGGGCCGGCGGTTTCGTGAAGCCCCAGAACAGCGGGGTCGGCGCCAGGAAGACCCCGCGCCGGTCCGTGTCGCTGCTGTCCGTGGCAAGCCCGAAGGCGCGGGAGCCCATCACGCAGGAGTAGACGGTGTGGTCCCGCACGAGCAGCGCGCCGTCAGGGGTGATCATGCGCGCGAGGGTACGCGCTCTACCCGAGCCGGATGCTGTCGCCCTCGACGGTGATGCGCTCGGCGGGCAGCGGACGCGTCGCCGGGCCGTTCCGCACCGCGCCGTCCTCGATGCTGAACCGGCTGCCGTGGCACGCGCAGTCGATCGTGCCGTCGGTGACCGCCGCGACGACGCAGCCCGCATGGGTGCACACGGCGGAGAAGGCCCTGAACTCGCCGGCGGTCGGCTGGGTGACCACGACCTTGCGGCCCTTGAGGACCGTCCCACCGCCGGCCGGGACGTCGGAGGTCCGGGTCAGCTCCCCGCCGGAGGTCTCCGGAGGCCGCGGGGTCTTCGGGGCGGTGCTCCCGTCGCTTTCCCCGTCGCCGGACGAGCCACAGCCGGCGGTCGCCAGTGCGGCGGCGCCCGCCGTGAGAACCGTCCTTCGCCGTGCGTTCATGGCTCTCCTCGCGTGGTGGCCGATGAGAGGCATCGTGGCGCCGCGTGCCGCACGGACGAAGCAACCGGGCGGTGGGTGCGCCCGGGCGGGTGGCGGGCTCCAGGTGTCCTGTACGGTTGTCCAGGAAATATTCCTGGACGGTTGTCCAGGAAATCGACTCGCAGGAGGCCGCACGCCATGCAGACCGCCGCCCAGGTACTGGTCGCGCTCGTCGCGCTGATCCACACCTACTTCCTGGTCCTGGAGATGTTCCTCTGGGACACCCCGCGCGGCCGCAAGGCCTTCGGCACCACCGAGGAGTTCTCCGGGGCCAGCGCCACCCTGGCCGCCAACCAGGGGCTCTACAACGGGTTCATGGCCGCCGGGCTGGTCTGGAGTCTGATCGCGGGCGACCCCGTCTCCCACCAGGCGCAGATCTTCTTCCTGAGCTGCCTGATCGTCGCCGGGGTGTACGGGGCGGCCACCGTCAGCCGCAAGATCCTTTACGTCCAGGCGGCGCCGGCCGCCGTCGCCCTCGTGCTCGTCCTGTCGGCGGGCTGAGCCGCATGACGCCCGCGGTGACGGACGGCAGCGGCGACCCGCGCACCGCGCGCACCCGCGGCAGACTCCGCGAGGCGTTGCTGGATGCCTGCGCGGAGCGGCCGCTGGACCGGATCGGCGTGGCGGACGTGGCGCGCCGGGCCGGTGTCGGGCGCGCCACCTTGTACCTGCACTACGACGATCTGCGCGCCCTGGCCGTGGACGCCTGCGCCGACGTCGTACGGGAGGCCGTCGCGGCCCTGCACGCCTGGGGCCGCACACCGCCCGGCCCGGACGCACCGCCGAAGGAGCTCGCCGCCCTGTTCCACCAGATCCGCAGCCGGGCCGAGATCTACCGGAGCCTGCTCGGCCCCGGCGGCGGCCCCCTGGGGGAACTGCTGCACCAGGAGCTCCGGCAGTACAGCCTCGACGAGCTGCGCCGGCGCAGACCGGCCGGGAGCGGCCACGACCTGACCGCGAGCGCCGTCGCGGGGCTCTTCACCGGGATGCTCGCCGACTGGGTCCACGACCGGACCGACGCCACCCCGGAGCAGCTCGCCGGACGGATCTGGCGCACACTCCTCGCCGTGCACGCCGCCGCCGCGTCTCACGGACAGGGCACGGTGACCACCGGTCCCTCCGCACCTCTAGGCTGAAAGCGCACGCGGAACGACGGAACGAGGGGTACGACGTGGCGGTACGGGCAGTTCGTGGAGCCGTCCAGCTGGAGCGGGACGAAGCCGGTCACATGGGCGAGCGGGTGAGTGAACTGCTCACCGCTCTCCTGGAGCGCAACCAGATCGTCGCGGACGACCTGATCAGCGTGTGGTTCACGGCCACCCCCGACCTGCACAGCGACTTCCCCGCGGCCGCCGCCCGGGGCCTCGGCATCGTCGACGTCCCGCTGATCTGCGCCCAGGAACTCGACATCGCCGGGGCCATGCCCCGGGTGGTCCGCATAATGGCCCATGTAGAGACCTATCTCTCGAAGGCGGAGATCAGCCACGTCTACCTCGGCGCCACCGGCGCCCTCCGCAAGGACATCGCCCAGTGAGAACCGCCCTCGTCATCGGAACCGGCCTGGTCGGCACCTCCGCCGCCCTCGCCCTCGCGGGGCGCGGAGTCCAGGTGCACCTCGTCGACCGTGACCCGTCCTCGGCCCACACCGCCGCCGCACTGGGCGCCGGTACGGACGAGGCTCCCGCAGGGCCCGTCGACCTGGCGGTCGTCGCCGTCCCGCCCGCCCACACCGCGTCCGTGCTCGCCACGGTCATGCGCGACGGGGTGGCCCGCGCCTACCTCGACGTCGCCAGCGTCAAGGGTGGCCCGCGCCGTGAGCTGGAGGCGCTCGGCGTCGACCTCGCTCCGTACATCGGCACGCACCCCATGGCCGGCAAGGAGCGCTCCGGGCCCCTCGCGGCCACCGCCGACCTCTTCGAGGGCCGCCCCTGGGTGCTCACCCCGACCAGGGACACCGACACCGAGGTCCTCAACCTGGCCCTGGAGCTGGTCGCGCTCTGCAGGGCCGTCCCGGTCGTCATGGACGCCGACGCCCACGACCGCGCCGTCGCCCTGGTCTCCCACACCCCTCAGCTGATCTCATCGATGGTCGCCGCCCGGCTGGAGGAGGCCGACGAGACCGCGGTACGCCTGTGCGGGCAGGGAATCAGGGACGTCACCCGCATCGCGGCCTCCGACCCCCGGATGTGGGTGGAGATCCTCTCCGCCAACCCCGGACCCGTCGCCGACGTGCTGGCGGGCGTCGCCGCCGACCTGGACGAGACGGTCCGGGCGCTGCGCGGCCTGCAGTCCGCCGACGAGGACGAGCGCCGTACGGGCACCGAGGGCATCGAGGACGTCCTGCGCCGCGGCAACGCCGGCCGTGTCAGGGTCCCCGGCAAGCACGGGGCCGCCCCGGCGGCGTACGAGATGGTCGCCGTCCTCATCAGCGACCGGCCGGGCGAACTGGCCGCGATCTTCGCCGACGCCGGCCGGGCGGGTGTCAACATCGAGGACGTGCGCATCGAGCACGCCACCGGCCAGCAGGCGGGTCTGGTCCAGTTGATGGTCGAGCCGAGCGCCGCACCCGCACTGAGCACGGCCCTCAGCGACCGGGGCTGGTCGATCCGCCCGTGACGGCCCCCGGGGCGGGCCCCGGCGACAGGGGTGCAAAGGCGCTTCGCGCACTCGGTAACCTTGTGGGGAGGGCGCCCCGGTCTGCCCTGCCCCGCTCCGCCCGCCCCCGTGTACCAGGAAGGTGTCCACCACCGTGGAAACCGTAAGCGCCGCCGCCCGGACCGCCCCGGCCGCAGTGATCGTCGCCATCGACGGCCCCTCCGGCACAGGCAAGTCGAGCACCTCCAAGGCCGTCGCCGCCCAGCTCGGCCTGAGCTACCTGGACACCGGCGCCCAGTACCGGGCGATCACGTGGTGGATGCTGGACAACGGCATCGACGTGGCGAACGCCGCCGAGATCGCCACCGCCGCCGCCAAGCCGGTCATCGTCTCCGGCACGGACCCCTCCGCCCCGACGATCACCGTCGACGGCGAGGACGCCTCCGGCCCGATCCGCACCCAGGAGGTCACCTCCAAGGTCAGCGCCGTCAGCGCGGTCCCCGAGGTGCGCGCCCTGATCACCGAGCTGCAGCGCACCATCGCCACGGAGGCCGAGCGCGGCATCGTCGTCGAGGGCCGTGACATCGGCACCACGGTGCTGCCCGACGCCGACATCAAGATCTTCCTGACCGCGTCCCCGGAGGCGCGCGCCGCACGCCGCAGCGGTGAGGTCAAGGGCTCCGACCTGGCCGCCACGAGGGAAGCGCTGATCAAGCGGGACGCCGCCGACTCGGGCCGCAAGACCTCGCCGCTGGCCAAGGCCGACGACGCCGTCGAGGTCGACACCACCGACCTGACCCTCGCGCAGGTCATCGAGTGCGTCGTCACCCTCGTCGGGGAGAAGCAGGCCGCGAAGTGACCGGAGCCACCGCCGCGCCGACGCTGCGCGGAGCGGCCGTCGGGCGCGGGATCGGCATCGGGCTCATGTACGGGCTGTTCAGGCCCCGTGTGCTCGGAGCGTGGCGCGTCCCCACCACGGGACCCGTCATACTCGCGGTGAACCACGCGCACAACCTCGACGGACCGATGCTGATGGGCACGGCGCCCAGGCCCGTCCACTTCCTGATCAAGAAGGAGGCGTTCGTCGGCCCCCTCGACCCGTTCCTGCGCGGAATCGGGCAGCTGAAGGTGGACCGTACGACCGTCGACCGCAACGCCATCACGCAGGCACTCGGCGTGCTGGGCGACGGCGGGGTCCTCGGGATCTTCCCCGAGGGGACCAGGGGTGAGGGAGACTTCGCCTCCCTCCGTGCGGGGCTCGCGTACTTCGCGGTGCGCGGCGGGGCGCCGATCGTCCCCGTCGCGGTCCTGGGGAGCACCGAGCGCCGCGGACGGCTGGTCTCGGCCCTGCCTCCGCTGCGCAGCCGGGTCGACGTCGTCTTCGGCGATGCCTTCCAGGCCGGTGACGGCAGCGGACGGCGCACCAGGAAGGCGCTGGACGAGGCGACGCTGCGCATCCAGGGCGAGCTGACCGCCCACCTGGCGAACGCCAGGCGTCTCACCGGACGCCTGTGACACTTGAGTAGTGGGCCGCGCCATCGTGGCCCATCGATGATGATGCAAAGAGGAACGGACTTCATGAACGACCAGATTCACTCCGGCGGCTCGGACCACGAGCACGGAGCACTTGGCGATGCCGAGTACGCGGAGTTCATGGAGCTCGCCGCGCAGGAGGGGTTCGACCCCGAGGAGGTCGAGGGCGCGATCGGTGAGGCCGGTCACGGACCGCTTCCCGTGCTCGCCGTCGTCGGCCGCCCGAACGTCGGCAAGTCGACGCTGGTGAACCGGATCATCGGCCGCCGTGAGGCCGTCGTCCAGGACAAGCCCGGCGTCACCCGTGACCGCGTCAGCTACGAGGCCGAGTGGGCCGGCCGCCGCTTCAAGGTCGTCGACACCGGCGGCTGGGAGCAGGACGTGCTGGGCCTCGACGCCTCCGTCGCCGCCCAGGCCGAGTACGCCATCGAGACGGCCGACGCGGTCGTCTTCGTGGTCGACGCCACCGTCGGCGCCACCGACACCGACGAGGCCGTCGTCAAGCTGCTGCGCCGCGCGGGCAAGCCCGTGGTCCTGTGCGCCAACAAGGTCGACGGACAGAGCGGAGAGGCCGACGCCACCGCGCTCTGGTCGCTCGGCCTCGGTGAGCCGCACCCGGTCTCCTCCCTGCACGGCCGCGGCACCGGCGACATGCTGGACGCCGTTCTGGAGGCCCTGCCCGAGGCCCCGGCCCAGACCTTCGGCACCGCGCTGGGCGGCCCGCGCCGCATCGCGCTCATCGGCCGCCCGAACGTCGGCAAGTCCTCCCTGCTGAACAAGGTCGCCGGCGAGGACCGCGTCGTCGTCAACGCCCTGGCCGGGACCACCCGCGACCCGGTCGACGAGCTGATCAAGCTCGGCGGCATCACATGGAAGTTCATCGACACGGCCGGCATCCGCCGCAAGGTCCACCTCCAGGAGGGCGCGGACTACTACGCCTCGCTGCGCACCGCGGCCGCGGTGGAGAAGGCCGAGGTCGCCGTCATCCTGATCGACTCGAGCGAGTCCATCAGCGTGCAGGACCAGCGGATCGTCACCATGGCGGTGGAAGCGGGCCGTGCCATCGTGATCGCCTTCAACAAGTGGGACACCCTCGACGAGGAGCGCCGCTACTACCTCGAGCGCGAGATCGACACGGAGCTCGCGCAGGTCGCCTGGGCCCCGCGCGTCAACGTCTCGGCCGTCACCGGCCGCCACATGGAGAAGCTGGTACCGGCGATCGAGACCGCGATCGAGGGCTGGGAGACCCGCGTCCCCACCGGCAGGCTGAACGCCTTCCTGGGTGAGATCGTCGCCTCCCACCCGCACCCGGTCCGTGGCGGTAAGCAGCCCCGCATCCTCTTCGGCACCCAGGCGGGCATCAAGCCGCCGCGGTTCGTCCTGTTCTCGTCCGGCTTCCTGGAGCACGGCTACCGCCGCTTCGTCGAACGCCGTCTGCGTGAGGAGTTCGGTTTCGCGGGCACCCCGCTGCACATCTCGGTGCGGGTGCGCGAGAAGCGCGGCCGCAAGAAGTAGGAGTACGACACGGCGAAGCCCCGGACCACCCGCACGGAGCGGGGGGCCCGGGGCTTCGCCGTACCGTTCAGGCGTCCGTGGACCCGGGGGGCAACGCCGCGGGCCGGGCGGGGCCGGCATGCCGGCCGACCCGCTGCCAGGAACCGGGGTTCCCGCCGCCCACGCCCTGACTTCCCTGAGCGTTCGCCGCGGCACGTCTGTTCAGCGGTGCACGGCTGCCGAACATCCCGATGCCGAACGTCCTGAAGCCGAGATTCTCCTCACCGGTGCGATCCCCGGGAAGCGCCCGGAACGATCGCCTGTACTCGGAGTACAGGGCGTCGTAGATCGGGGTCGGGGACTTGCCGCCCGAGGGGTCCTGCGACGGGCGCATGGCCGGAATCGGGGTCTGCTGCTGGCGAGGAGGGTCGTATGAGTGCACGTAGGTGCCAACGACCTCACCGCCCGTCGGATGCGGGCCGGACGGAGAAAACGCTGTTCGGCGTGCGGGGGAGGGCCGGACCGGCACGGTCAGGTCCCGGCGAGCGGCATCGTCGCGGCGACCAGGAGGCCGTTGACCGCGGCCTTGTCCAGCGCGTCACGGAGCAGGTCCTCGCGCGGCTGCTGACCGATGGAACCGGCCGGCGCGGCGAAGACCAGCACGCTCTGCGACTTGTTGGCGGCCGTCCGCCAGCCCTCGGTGACCTGGAGCGGCTGGTGGGCCTGCCACCAGGCGACCGGGCTGCCGCCGCCGGCGCCCGGCTGCAGCACGGCGTGCAGCTGGCCCATGGCCAGGAGGACCGACCAGCCGGGGAGGACGCCCGGCAGCCTGTTCAGATGCGGCGTGGGCAGGAAGCCCTGTTCCAGCAGGAGTTGGAGGAACTGGTCGCCGCCGCTGCCGTCGGTGCCGGGCCGGGCGATCGGCCCGGTCGGCTCGACGACCAGGGCCGGACGGAGGTCGTCCTCGATCAGGACGAGACCGCTGGTGATGCCGAGGACGGCCTGTTCGGGCATGAGGCCCTCCGGATTCTCCGGCTCGCTGCCGGTGATGGACCGCACGGCCCCCTGGAGCTGGTCCTCCGCGACCTGTACGACCTGCGAGGGGATGCAGGTCGCATGGGCGAAGGCGAGCACGGCGGTCTCGTCGCCGACGAAGAGCACCGTGCTGGTGCGCTCCTGGCCCGAGTCGCCCGGGGTGCGGCACGAGGTGCAGTCGTAACTGCCTGGGGCACTGTCGCCGACGAGCAGCCGGTCGGCTTCGGCATCGCCGATCTCGGCGCGTACGTCCTCGCTGACGTCGAGCATGCGCGGCACGGGTGGCTCCTCGAACTCGGTGCGTGGGCCGGGCGGTTCCCGGCTCATGAAGAGACAACGGAAGACCCGGCGCCGGGGTCACGCGCGAAACGGGAGATTAAGCGCCGGAGACGACGGGCCTGCGGACCTGAAGAACGCGCAGGTGATTCGGAGCCGAACATTCCGCGTAAGGGCCCCTGATGCACGCGCGTTCGTTCGAAACGTCACGGGTTCGTGCGACTCCTGTGCGAATGCTGTGCCGTCTCCTGACGCCGCGTAAGGTCCGTTGCAGACCAGTCGAACAGGGGAAACGACTACGTAATGCACATTTCATTTCTGCTCCACAACGCGTACGGCATCGGGGGAACGATCCGTACCACCTTCACGCTCGCCGGGACCTTGGCCGAGCAGCACGACGTCGAGATCGTCTCCGTCTTCCGGCACCGTGAGGACCCGAAGCTGGGGGCGCCCGCCGGCGTACGGATGAGCCATCTCGTCGACCTGCGCAAGTCGAGCCCGGGATACGAGGGGGCGGCGGCCGACCACGCCAGGCCCGCGTCCGTGTTCCCGCGCGGCGACAGCAGGCACCACCAGTACAGCAGGCTCACCGACCGCCGCATCGAGGCCTGTCTGGGCGCGCTGGGGGCCGACGTCGTCGTCGGTACGCGTCCCGGTCTCAACGTCCACATCAGCCGGCAGGCGAGGCGCGGAGCGGTCCGTGTCGGCCAGGAGCACCTGACCCTCGAGAGCCACGGCTACCGGCTGCGCCGGGAGATAAGCCACCGGTACGCGCTGCTCGACGCCGTCACGACCGTCACCGAGGCGGACGCCCGGGACTACCGCGCCAGGCTGCGGCTGCCCGGGGTACGGATCGAGGCCATCCCGAACAGCGTGCCGGAGCCCGCCGGTCCGCCCGCCGACGGCGACTCCAAGTGGATCGTGGCGGCGGGCCGACTGCACCGGGTCAAGCGCTACGACGTACTGATCCGGGCCTTCGCCGAGATCGCGGCGGTGCGTCCGGAGTGGCGGCTGAGGATCTACGGCGCCGGGGACGCGTCGGGCAACGAGCAGCAGGCCCTGCGTGTGCTCGTCGACGAGCTGGGACTCCGGGAGCGGGTGCTCCTCATGGGATCGGTCGCCCCGATGGAGGCGGAGTGGCCCAAGCACTCCGTCGCGGCCGTCACCTCCGAGCGGGAGTCGTTCGGCATGACCATCGTGGAGGCGATGCGCTGCGGGGTGCCGGTCGTGGCGACCGACTGCCCGCACGGACCCGCCGAGATCATCGACGACGGTACGGACGGGCGGCTGGTGCCGCTGGGGGACACCGGAGCCTTCGCGAAGGCCCTGCTCGGCCTGATCGACGACGACGCCCTGCGGCACCGGATGGGCCGGGCCGCCCTGATCTCCGCCGCACGGTTCGATCCGGCGCCGATCGCCGAGCGCCACGAGAAGCTCTTCACCGAGCTGGCCGCCCGGGGCGGGGGAAAGGGGTCGAGGGGCGTGCTGCGCACCGCGTTCCACCGTTCCAGGGGCGGTGTCCTGGACGGGGCGTACGCGGTGCGTGACAAGGCGGCGGGAGTGATCCGCCGGGGCCGGGCCTGACGCGGGGTGCCCGGACCGCTGTCCGGGCACCGTATCCCGGACCGCTGCATTCCGGATGGTGCGGGGGTCCGGGGCCTCTCCGGCGGGGTCCGTGGGCGCGGGCTTCCGGAAAGTAAGGCCCGTACAAGAGCAGGTTAATTCCAGGTGGCGCGCCCGTGGATTCCCCTTCGCGGAGAGCGTGGAAAAGCGGATGGCGCGCAGTCGCCGCTCTTCCGCAATTCCCTCCGGAGACCCTGCGGGGGATTTCATGCCGACGCCGCACAATTCGGCTCGTGTGCCGCCGGACTGCCGTTCGGGTGAAGTCGTCGGGCGTATACGTCCGTGGGGATCCTGTGACACAAGCGTGACCGCCGAGGTACACGCAGATGCACCGGACCCACGGGCGCGACCGCTTCCGCCACGACGCCGGGCGGCCTACGGTGAGAGGTATGGCACCTGTACCGACCCCTTCCGCCCAGCCGGACGACGCCCCCGAGTCCTACGTCGGCCTCGACGCCGAGACCGCCGAACGGCAGGCCAGAGCGCGTGGCTGGAGCACAGTCCGGGCTCTCCCACCCGGCACCGTCATCACCATGGAGTTCCGTGGCGGACGCATCAACTTCGAGGTGGACACCTCGACCGTGACCCGCTGCTGGGTCGGCTGAACCCGGCCCCCTGTGAGCGAAGGCCCCGACGGGAGTCGGGGCCTTCGCTGTGCGCGGGGCTGCGGTGCGATCCGTCCTCGCAGGTCAGGGGGCGACCGGACCGCCCGCCACCGGACGGGACGGGCCCGCGCTGTTCCGTGGTGAGCGGTCGGCGTGCGGCGGCCGGCGCGAGCCGCCCGGCGTCAGCGGCGTCCGCTCCGCCCGGACGGGGTGCGCCCGGGCCCTGGCAGCCGTACCCGGATGACCCGCGGGTCCCGCCGTCCCGGGCGCCGGTCCTCGGCCCGCGGCACTCCGGGGGTCCTCCGCACCCGCCCCCGGCGCCTGGCGCAGCAGGACCGGCTCTGGCGTCGCGGGAGCCGCGGGAGCGGACTTCCTGAGCCGGAGGCGGGCCCGCCACTGCTCGCGCACCGAGAGCACGAGGACCTCGGTACGGGTGATCAGCGGCTCGAACCAGGGCAGTGCCAGCAGGATCAGCAGGCCGGCCGCCCAGCCCAGCAGGACGTCGCTGAGCCAGTGGGTGCCGATGTAGACGGTGGTGAGCCCCACGCCCAGGGAGACGAACGCGGACAGGGCCGAGAGGTAGCGCCTGGCGCGTGGGGTGGTGGCCAGATAGGCGAGGATTCCCCAGGTCACCACGGCGTTGGCGGTGTGTCCCGAAGGAAATATATCGCCGCCGGCGAAGAGCTCCGCGGAGCCGATCTCGGTGGCGTAGTGCGGGCCGAGCCGCCCCAGGCCGAGCTTGACCGCGCCCACCGAAAGGTTGAGCAGCAGCAGGGAGGCGCCCAGCGTGAGCAGCGGGCGCAGCGTGTGCTGGCGCCATGAGCGCCAGCCGAGCCAGGCGGCGACCATCACGGCGGTGGGGCCACGCTGGCCGAGCACGACGTAGTAGTCGAGGAAGGCGTGGAGTTCCGGCCACTGCTGATAGGGCCGGAACAGCATGACCTTCCAGTCGAGGGCCACCAGCCAGGACGAGACCAGCACGGCGAGGACGATGGCGAGATAGAACGCCAAAGTCCCGCCGAAGAGAGCGATGCGGTGACGGCTCATCCGCGGGGTCTCTATCTTCGGCGGTTCCGGCTCCCGGTCCAGACGGGCAAAGATGTCGGTACGCACGCAATGGACGTTACAGCGAGTGAGTGTGTGATCCGGCCGATCCCGCGTCTTTGTGATGACGATGTGATGTGGACTTTGTCTCAGACGCGCATCCATTCCCCGTGTCCGGGGGAATGGTTTCGACCGATCAGATATTCGGTCCGGTCGCTATTCGTAGAAATGTTTGAGCCTCGATGAAATGACGCATTGTGGCGGCGCCGCACAGCGGTGGAGCCATTCGGAGGGAGCCGCCGGCCGCCGGGCGGGCGCGTCGCCGCGGCCCCCGTGCTGCGGTCCGGGCGTCACCCCGCGTGCGGACCGCACGTGGACGGCGAAGTGGTGTACGCCACACCCGGTGGCTCGTGAACGTATGAGCTGCGCCACGCGTGACCACCTGGAACTCGCGTACGCTGACGGCTCACTCGCCCGTCGATGCCGGGCCCGGGGGCGCGCCGTGAGCCGGATCCCCGGAGGTCTGCCGAGCGCGAGGGACTCAGTGTGGGAGGTACGTACATGACCGGGACGTCCACGGCCGTGAGCAGGCTGCGCGGAGCAGCCGACGGTGCCAACCGCTGGGTCGTCCTGATCGTCCTCTGCCTCAGCCTCCTGCTCGTGGCGCTCGACGCGACCGTGCTGCACGTCGCCGTCCCCGCCGTCACCGAGGACCTCAGGCCCAGCGCCGTCGGCCTGTTGTGGATCGTGGACGCCTACCCGCTGGTCTGCGCCTCTCTGCTGATCCTCTTCGGCACGCTCGGTGACCGGATCGGCAGGCGGCGCGTCCTCCTCTTCGGTTACGCGCTCTTCGGGGCCGCCTCCGCGCTCGCCGCGACGGCCGATTCGCCCGGTGTGCTGATCGTGGCGCGTGCCCTGCTCGGTGTGGGCGGCGCGATGATCATGCCGGCCACGCTGTCGATACTCCGCCAGGTCTTTCCCGACCGCCGGGAGCGGGCCCTGGCCATCGGCATGTGGACCGCGGTCGCCGCGGTCGGTGCCGCGGCCGGGCCGGTCGTCGGCGGCTTCCTCGTCGAGCACTACTGGTGGGGTTCGGTCTTCCTCGTCAACGTTCCGCTCATGGCGCTCATACTCCCGGCCGCGCGGTGGCTGCTGCCCGAGTCCCGCGGCGACAGCGAAGGCCCCTGGGACGTGCTCGGCGCCCTGATGGCCGCGGCAGGCGTGCTCGGAGTCGTCCTCGGTATCAAGCGGATCGGTGGCGGAGAGGGGCTGCTGAATCCTGCCACCCTCGTCCCGCTGCTCGCCGGGGCCGCGCTGCTCGTCCTCTTCGTCCGCAGGCAGAAGCGGCGCAGGCACCCGCTGATCGACATCGCGATGTTCTCCCGGCCCGCCTTCACCACCGCGGTCGGCTGCATCGTGCTCGCCATGCTGGCCCTGGTCGGCCTGGAGCTGATCGCGGTCCAGTACCTCCAGCTGGTTCTGGACCTCAGTCCGCTGGAGACCGGTCTGAGGCTGCTGCCGCTGACCTTCGCCGCCATGGCGGCCGGCGCCACGGGTTCGTACACCCTGAGCCGTGTCGGTCCCCGCCGGATGGTCGGCTGGGGTTTCGTGCTCACGGCGGCCTCGGTGCTCCTGCTGACCCTGATGGGCCAGCACGACCGGCCCTTGCTGCTGACCGCCGGCTTCGTGCTGCTGGGCTTCGGGCTGCAGTCCACCCTCTTCGGGGCGTACGAATCGATGCTGAGTGAGGTCCCCGCCGAGCGCGCGGGAGGCGCTGCCGCGATCGGCGAGACCTCGTACCAGCTGGGCGCGGGCCTGGGGATCGCGCTGCTCGGCAGCGTCATGAACGCGGCCTACGCCCCCGGGCTCTCCCGGCTGGCCGAGGAGGGCGTGCCCGCCGCCGCGGGATCGGCCGCGTCGCGTTCGCTGGGCGAGGCCTACCAGGTCGCCGGCCGGCTGGGCGGCCCCATGGGGGACCTGCTGCGGAACACGGCCCGGCACGCCTTCGTCGACGGTCTTCACATCACGTTGCTGGTCAGTGCGGGGCTGCTGCTGCTCGGGGCGCTGGCGGCGCTGCGCCTGCCGCCCGTCATGGACTGTCCCGAGGTCAAGGACGCGTGCCGGGAGACCGCGGCCGCCGTGCCGGAACAGGCCACAGGGCGCGAAGCCGTCGGCCCCGCGCCCCACCGGGAAGCCCGTCCGGCCCCGGCGCCGGACGCCCAGGGGCACAGGATTCCCCTTCCCGGCCGGCGCGAACCCGCCGAGGCCACGGGCTCTGGACGGGCGGCACGCTGAGCCGTAACGTCGGCACGGCGCCGTAACTACCACTGCTAGTTTTAGTACCGTGGCGCGTTTCTGTACCGTGCGAGCCGCCGGAGGCACCCATGTCCACCACCGAGTCCGCGAACCCGTCCAGGCCGTCGGAGCCGTCGAGGCGGCAACCGTTCGACCCGGGTGACCCCCTCGGCATCGACGACCTCCTCGACCCCGAGGACCTCGCGATCCGCGACACCGTCCGCACGTGGGCCACCGACCGGGTCCTGCCGCACATCGCCGAGTGGTACGAGAACGGCGAGCTGCCCGGCATCCGCGAGCTGGCCCGAGAGCTGGGGTCGCTCGGCGCGCTGGGTATGTCCCTGAAGGGATACGGCTGCGCGGGAGCGAGCGCCGTGCAGTACGGCCTGGCCTGTCTGGAGCTGGAGGCCGCCGACTCCGGCATCCGCTCCCTGGTCTCGGTCCAGGGCTCCCTGGCCATGTACGCGATCCACCGCTTCGGTTCCGAGGAGCAGAAGGAGCGTTGGCTCCCGGGCATGGCGGCCGGCGAGACCATCGGCTGCTTCGGCCTCACCGAACCGGATCACGGCTCCGACCCGGCGGGGATGCGGACCCACGCCAGGAGGGACGGCGGGGACTGGATCCTCACCGGCCGCAAGATGTGGATCACCAACGGGTCGGTGGCCGGGGTCGCCGTCGTATGGGCGCAGACCGACGAGGAGGGCGGCGGCGCGGGAATCCGCGGCTTCGTCGTGCCGACGGACAGTCCCGGCTTCTCCGCACCCGAGATCAGGCACAAGTGGTCGCTGCGCGCCTCCGTCACCAGCGAGCTGGTCCTCGACGGCGTACGGCTGCCCGCCGACGCGGTCCTGCCCGGGGCCACCGGGCTGCGCGGCCCGCTCAGCTGCCTCAGTCACGCCCGCTACGGGATCGTCTGGGGGGCCATGGGCGCGGCGCGGGCGAGCTTCGAGGCGGCTCTCGACTACGCCAGGTCCCGGGAGCAGTTCGGCCGGCCCATCGGCGGATTCCAGCTCACCCAGGCCAAGCTGGCGGACATGGCCCTGGAGCTGCACAAGGGCATCCTGCTCGCCCACCATCTGGGCCGCCGGATGGACGCGGGCACGATCCGCCCGGAACAGGTCAGCTTCGGAAAGCTCAACAACGTGCGGGAGGCGATCGAGATCTGCCGCACCTCGCGGACGATTCTCGGCGCCAACGGGATCTCCCTGGAATACCCGGTGATGCGTCACGCGACGAATCTGGAGTCGGTGCTCACCTACGAGGGAACCGTGGAGATGCACCAGCTGGTGCTGGGCAAGGCGCTCACCGGCCTGGACGCCTTCCGGTAGGCCTCCCGGCGAGCGCCTGCTCAGCTCTGGTTGAAGAAGCCGTCGGCCGGCCGGCCGGCGGCTTCGCCGTTGACCACCTGGGTGTGGGCCGGGGACAGCAGGAAGACCCGGGTCGCCACGCGTTCGATCGAGCCGTGCAGCCCGAAGATCAGCCCCGCGGCGAAGTCCACGACGCGCTTGGCGTCGCCCGGGTCCATGGCGGTGAGGTTCACGATCACCGGCACACCGTCCCGGAAGAGCTCACCGATGGCGCGCGCGTCCCGGAAGCTGTCCGGGGTGACGCTGGCGATCCGGCGGCCCGTGTCCTGGGCCTTCTCGGAAGCGACCTGGACCCGCGGGTCGGTCACCCATGGCTGATTCGTGCCGGTCTCCGCATCCTCGGAGTACTCGTCGTCGTAGTACCGCTCGTCGTTGTCCTCCACGAGGCCCAGCCAGGCGCTCGCCTTGCGCACCGATCCCATGGACGCCTCCTCTCACCGCGGTTCGTTGGTGTTCCGTATCTCTTTCCTATCCCCATGGTCGTCCATGATGCGGATACAGCGCCAAGGGGATAGCCGCCGTGCTGGCGATTCGTAACGCTACTGGTGCAGAACATGTGGCGATTCGTCAGGGTACCTACCGCATCTAGGGGGTTGCGGAACGAAAATATGATCCTGCCCGCCCGTACGGGTGATATGGGGGGCGTACGGGTGAACGGATCGCTCGATACGATGCACGCCGCGCAGGCGCACGAGCGCTGATCGTCAGACGAACGGCTCCCGGGGGATCGTTGTGTTCGGAATCGTGAGGCCATGTACCCATCGGCTCACCGAAGGGCTCAAGACGGAGTGGATGGCTCATCTCTGCGGGCTGTGCCTCGCTCTTCGGGCGGACCATGGCCAGTTCGCACGCGTCGTCACGAACTACGACGGCCTCATCGTCTCGGTCCTGACGGAGGCTCAGACCGAACGCTCCGCGGAGCAGCGGCGTACGGCGGGACCCTGCCCGCTGCGCTCGATGCGGACGGCGCCGGTCGCCCGCGGCGAGGGGGCCAGGCTGGCCGCCGCCGTGTCACTCGTGCTGGCGTCCGCGAAGGTGCGCGACCATGTGGCCGACCGTGACGGGCTGTTGAAGCGGCGTCCGGTGGCCGCCGCGGCACGCCGGGTCGCGGCAGGCTGGGACAGGGCGGGGGCGCGTACCGGGGCGGAGCTCGGCTTCGACACGGCGCTCTTGGTCGACGCCGTCGACCGGCAGACCGGGATCGAGTCCCTCGCGGGGCCCGGCACCCCGCTGCTGACGGTCACGGAACCCACCGAGACGGCGACGGCCGCGGCCTTCGCGCACACCGCCGTCCTCGCGGGCAAGCCGCAGAACGCCGCGCCGCTCGCCGAGGCCGGGCGGCTCTTCGGGCGGCTCGCCCATCTGCTGGACGCCGTGGAGGACCGCGGAACTGACGCGGCGTCGGGTGCGTGGAACCCACTCACCGCGACCGGTACACCGCTGAGCGAGGCCCGCCGCCTGTGCGATGACGCCCTGCACGGAGTGCGTCTCGCGATGCGGGACGCGGAATTCACCGACAGCACGCTGGCGCACGTCCTCCTGGTGCACGAGCTGCGGCGGTCCGTGGACCGGGCCTTCGGCTCGACGGCGTGCTCTCACCAGCCGGGGGGAGAGCTGTCGGGGGCGTACGGTCCGCCGCCCGGTAACCCGTACGCCCCGACCCCCGGCGGCCCTGCGGGACCGCCCCTTCCGCCCGAGCCGCCCCGCAACCGGCGTGGCCTCATCGCCGGCTGTCTGGTCTGGGCCGGGCTCGCATGCACCTGCCAGCTCTGCTGCGCCGGCAGCTTCCACGACCCCTGGAGCGGTCAGGAGCGCGAAGGGCTCTGTCACAAGAACGACTGCTGCGACTGGTGCGAGGGCTGCGGGGAGGGCTGCAACTGCTGCAACAACTGCTGCAGCTGCTGCGACGGCTGCGACTGCGGCTGCGACTGCTGAAGGCACGTCAGGCAGTCGCAGCCCGGGGGACTCGCGTGAGCCCGGATCTCACGTGAGCCAGGAGCTGACCGGATCTCACGTGAGCCCGGAGCTCACCGCATTTCGGGGCTCACCTGATCTCGGGCGGGGAGATCTGCGACGTCCGGATCGCCGATTGGGAGGTGCCCCACTTCTTCAGGATGCGGTCGTACGTCCCATCGGCCTCGAGGCCGTTGACCGCGGCCTGGAAAGCAGGCGCCAGCGGGGTCCCCTTCTTGAAGGCGAAGCCGACGTCCAGCCGTTTGTACTCGTTGAGGAAGCGCAGCCCCTCCTGCTGGGTCACGGCGTACCGCAGTCCGTTGATCGTGCTCATCAGGACGTCGCTGCGGCCCTGCTGGAGGGAGATCCAGACGGCGGCCTGATCGGCGTACGTCCTGACCTCGTACGGCTTCTCGCCCGCGTCGGCGCACCGGTGCCTGTTCTCGTCCAGGGTCGCCTCGAAGGTCGTCCCGGCGCCGGTGCCGACGGTCAGGCCGCAGAGCTGCGTGAGGTCGGTGACCTTCTTCAGGTCGCTGTCGTCACGGACGGCGAATCCCTGCCCGTCGTTGATGTACGTGACGAAGTCGATCGTCTTCCTGCGCTCGTCCGTCACACCGAAGTTGCCGGTGCCCACGTCGTACTTGCCGCTTCCGAGGGCCGGCAGGATCGCTTCGAAGGAGGCGACCTCCCGCTTCAGCTCCAGCCCGAGCGCCCGGGCCACCGCGTCCGCGAAGTCGATGTCGGCGCCCGCGAGCGTCCTGCCGTCCTCCTGGTAGAAGGCGCCGGGCGGAGCGCCGACGCTGGACGCCAGGGACAGCGTTCCCGAGGCGCGCACCTTCTCGGGCAGCAGCTTCGCCGCGTCGTCGTTCCGCTTCACCGATGTCACCACGTCGGTCGTCGGGGTCTTCCCCCTGGCGGCGGACCCGGCACCGGCCGGTGCGGTGGCGGGGCCACCCGATCCGCAGGCGGTGAGCGAGAGGGTGGCCGCGGTGATGAGTGCGAAGGCAGCGGTCTGCCGGGTTCGGGGCATGACGGAGTTTCTCCGGGTTCGTCGACCGGGCCCCGGTGCCTGGGCAGCACGGGGCGTCGCGGCGGGAGATCAGCGATGCGAGGGGAGGGCCGAGCGGTGTTGTGTGCGCGAAGGGACGCGGGGGAGCACGCTCGCACGCCGACAGGGGTACGAGCGGGAAGAACGAGGACGCAGGGGGGTCAGCTCAACAGGAACAGGACCACACACGACCGAAGTCGATGTGGGAGCGGGTGACCAGCCACAGCTGCGGATACATGGCCCAAGTGGAACAGGCATCCGGTTGCGCGTCAACCGAGGTGAGACGTACGGCTCACACTGTGGACACGCTTGACAACAGGGCCGGGTGGCGCTTTTCTCTGAAGCGGACCGGCGCTGAGGGGCCCGGTCCACGTTGTGTCACGCACCGAAGGCACGCCCCGTGTTCGATCTCTGCATCCACGGAGCCTTCGCATGTCCGCGCAGACAGAAATCCATGCCCCGTCACCTCCCGCCCCACCGGTCGAACGCGCCGGGAGCACCATCCCGCGCATCGTCCCCGTACGTCGAACAGGCCAGTGGGCCGCGGCCGTCGTCGTCCTGCTCCTGCTCGCGGGGACCCTGGTCTCCGTCGTCCGCAACGACGCCTTCCAGTGGGGCGTCGTCGGTGACTACCTCACGACCGGCTCGGTACTGCGAGGCCTGGGCCTCACCCTGTGGCTCACCGGCCTCGTCATGGTGCTCGGCTTCGCCCTCGGCACCCTGCTCGCGGTGTTCAGGCTCTCCGGCAACCGCGTACTCCAGGCGGTGAGCTGGGGCTACATCTGGCTGTTCAGGTCGACACCGATCCTGGTCCAGCTGCTCTTCTGGTTCAACATCGGCGCCCTCTACCCGCACATCCTGGGCGTCAGCACCGTCAACCTCCTCGGTCCGGTCGCCGTCGCCGTCATCGGGCTCACGCTCCACGAGGCCGCGTACGCCGCCGAAGTGGTCCGCGGCGGCATCCTGTCCGTCGAACGCGGACAGCTGGAGGCAGCCCAGTCCCTCGGCCTCCGGCCGTGGCGCCGGCTCCGGCGGATCGTGCTGCCGCAGGCCATGCGCTCCATCGTCCCGCCCGCCGGCAACATGCTGATCGGGACGCTGAAGGGCACCTCGATCGTCAGCATCATCGCCGTGCAGGACCTCCTGTACTCCGTACAGCTCGTCTACCACCGCACCTACGAGGTCATCCCGCTGCTGCTGGTCGCCACCCTCTGGTACGTGGCCGTCACCTCGCTCCTGTCCATCGGCCAGTACTACGTCGAACGCCACTACGCACGCGGCACGGCGGGCGCGCGGTGACCGGCGCACCCGTGCTCGTCGTCATCGGCGGCGGACCGCGCGGCACCGGAGTCATCGAACGCATAGCCGCCAACGCCGCCGAGCTGTACGGCGACCGGCCCCTGGACATCCACCTCGTCGACCCGTACCCGCCGGGCGGCGGCCGCATCTGGCGGCAGGACCAGTCCCCGCTGCTCCGGATGAACTCCATGGCCGAGGACGTCACCATGTTCACCGACGACACGGTCCAGCTGGACGGCCCGGTCCGGCCGGGCCCCGCCCTGCACACCTGGGCGGCGGACGTTCGCGAAGGGCGGACCGAAGTCGCCGCCGACCCCGGGGTCCTGGACGAGATACACCACCTCGGCGACCAGGACTTCCCCAGCCGGAGGCTGCAGAGCGCCTATCTGCGCTGGGTGTACGAACAGACGCTCGCCGCGCTCCCGCCCGGCATCACCGTCCACGAGCACACCGGCTGCGCGCTGCGCCTCTCCGGACCCCGTGGCGGCCGGCAGCGTGTCCGGATCCAGGGGCGGTCCGAGCCGCTCGTCGCCGATCTCGTCGTGCTGACCGTCGGCCACCTCGACGCCCGGCCGGACGCCGAACAGCAGGAGCTGACCGCCTTCGCCGCACGCCACGGACTGGTCCACCTGCCGCCCGACTTCACCGCCGACACCGACCTCACGGCCCTGCCCGCGGGGGAGCCCGTCCTCGTGCGCGGCTTCGGCCTCGCCTTCGTCGACCTGATGGTGCTGCTCACCGAGGGGCGCGGCGGACGCTACGAGAACGGGACCTACGTCCCCTCCGGCAAGGAACCCGTCCTGTACGTCGGGTCGCGGCGAGGCGTCCCGTACCACTCGAAGATCGGCTACACCTGGCAGGGCGAACGGCCGCCCCTGCCCCGTCACTTCGGCCCCGCCCAGGTGGCGGACGTCCTCGGCCGCCCCGGCCCCGTGGACTTCCGGCGCGACCTGTGGCCGCTGGTCACCAAGGAGCTCGGCCACGCCCACTACCACCGGCTCTTCACCGCCCATCCCGGGCGCACCGCCATGGACCGGGAGGACTTCGAGGAGAAGTACGCCGCGGCCGGGCCCGGCAGCCCCGAGCTCGCGGCCCTCATCGCCTCGGCGGTCCCCGACCCGGCCGACCGGCTCGACCTCGACGCCCTCGACCATCCGCTCGACGGGGTGCGCCACACCTCGTACGACGCGCTGCAGGACGGACTGCGCGCGTACATCGCCGCCGACCTCGAACGACGGCACGACCCCCGGCACAGCCCCGACCTCGCCGTGTTCCTCGGACTGCTCTCCGTCTACGGACAGTTGACGGGCCTCGGTGACATCGGCGCGTGGTGGCACGGCTTCTTCAGCCATCTCGCCTCCGGGCCGCCCGGCCCCAGACTGCGCCAGCTCCTCGCCCTCTCGCAGGCCGGCGTCGTCCGCTTCCTCGGCGCAGACATGACCGTCGAGGCCGACGAGGAACAGGGCGTCTTCCGCGGCCGCAGTGCCACCGTGCCCGGCACGTACACCGAAGCCCGCGTCCTGGTCGAGGCCAGGCTGCCCGACCCCTCACTGCGCAGGACCCGCAGCCCGCTGCTGAGCGGACTGTACGAGGACGGCGCGGCCGGCACCGGCTCCGGACTGCTCTCCGTCGACCCCGCCGACGGCCGGATCCTGGACCGCGACGGCCGGCCCCACCCGCGCCGCTTCGCCCTGGGCCCCTGCACCACCGCACGCTCCAGCGGTGCCTTCACGCGGCCGCGCACCGGCGGCCCGGCCTTCCGGCAGAACGACGCCACCGCCCGGACGGCGCTCGCGTTCCTGCGCGACCTCTCCTGTCGGGACCGCCTCACCGCGTGAGCACGGCCCCTGTCCGCCCCTCTGTCGCAGAAGGAACCTCCACCGTGTCGCTGACCAGCGATCCACCTGTCCACCCACCGGCCGCGACCGCCGTCGCCCACCGTGCTCTCCGTCCTCCACCACTACGTCGAACGGGGGCCGTGCGATGAGCGCACCCACAGCAGAAGCCACCGGGTCCGACGCCATGGTCGAGATCCGGTCCGTGCACAAGAGTTTCGGTCCGCTCGAGGTGCTCCGGGGCATCGACCTGACCGTGCGCGCGGGTGAGGTGACCGTCGTCCTCGGGCCGTCCGGATCCGGGAAGTCCACCCTGCTGCGCACCATCAACCACCTGGAGAAGGTCGACCAGGGGTGGATCAGCGTCGACGGCACCCTGGTGGGCTACCGCAGGTCCGGCAACAAGCTGTACGAGCTGCGAGAGCGGGAGGTCCTGCGCCAGCGCACCCGGATCGGCTTCGTCTTCCAGAACTTCAACCTCTTCCCGCACCTCACCGTGCTGGAGAACGTCATCGAGGCTCCGGTCGCCGCCCTGGGCCGCCCCCGCAAGGACGCCGTCGCCGCGGCGGAGAGGCTCCTGGCCCGGGTCGGGCTCGCCGACAGGACCGGGGCCTACCCCAAGCAGCTCTCGGGAGGCCAGCAGCAGCGCGTCGCGATCGCCCGCGCCCTCGCGCTCGAACCGAAACTGCTGCTCTTCGACGAGCCGACCTCGGCGCTCGACCCCGAACTCGTCGGCGAGGTCCTCGACGTCATCAAGGACCTGGCCCACGGGGGCACCACGATGATCGTCGTCACGCACGAGATCGGCTTCGCCCGCGAGGTCGCCGACACCGTCGTCTTCATGGACGAGGGACGGATCGTCGAGCAGGGCCCGCCCGCCGACGTACTCGACCGCCCCGCCCGGGAGCGCACCCGCGCCTTCCTCTCCAAGGTCCTCTGAGCCATGTCCCCGCAGTCAAGGACCCGGATCGGCAGCGAGAACGCCCCCGCCGCGATCGACCACATCATCCAGGACGGCTCGTACGCCGAGGTGCCCACGCGCTGGGGCCGTTCCAACGAGGCCGTCGAGAAGTCGGAGATCGACCCGCCCGGCCTCCCCAAGACCGAGAGGTCCCGCATGTCCGCCACCAGGCCACTCCACCTCGCCGCCGAGATCGGCGGCCCGCCACGCTACGACGCCGGCTCCCACGTCGCGCTGGCCCGCCTCGCCGAAGGAGGAGCGCTCGACTTCGTCACGCTGAACGACTCCTTCGCACGCCCCGGCCCCGACGCGCTCGCCGTGCTGGCCCGCGTCGCCCCCGCCACCACCCGGATCGGCCTCGTGCCGACCGTCACCACCACCCACACCGAGCCCTTCCACGTCTCCTCCGCCGTCGCCACCCTCGACTGGGTGAGCAAGGGCCGGGCCGGCTGGCACGTCGACGTGTCGACGACCGAGGCCGAGGCCCGGCTGTTCGGCCGGCGCCCCGCCGCACCCGCCACCGCGCTGTGGCAGGAGGCGGGGGAGGCCGCAGACGCCGGAGCGCGGCTGTGGGACAGCTGGGAGGACGACGCGCAGATCCGGGACGTGGCCACCGGCCGCTTCGTCGACCGCGACAAGCTGCACTACGTCGACTTCGAGGGCAGCACCTTCTCCGTCCGCGGCCCGGCCATCGTGCCGCGGCCGCCGCAGGGCCGGCCCGTCACCGTCGTCGACGCCACGAGCGGCCCGGCCCGCGAGCCCGCCGCACGGCACGCCGACGTCGCCTACGTACGCGCCGCCTCACCCGAACAGGCCGCCGCGCTCCGCGAGGAGCTGCGCCGTGCCGCCGCGGCCCACGGCCGCGACCCCGACAGCCTCAGGGTTCTCGCCGCACTCACCGTCGACCTGGGGGACGCCGAGACCACCCCCGAGCCCGGACTCGGGAGGGGCCCGCAACACGCCGGGCGGGGGACCTACTTCCGGGGCGGCCCGGTGGACCTCGCCGAGCTCATCACCCGGTGGCACCGGGGCGGGGCCGTGGACGGCTTCCACCTCATCCCCATCACACCGGAGCGCGACCTGGAGCGGATCGTCAACGGGACCGTGGCCCTGCTGCAGCACCGCAGTCTGTTCCGCACCTTCTACCCGGGCGGCACACTCCGCGAGCACCTCGGCCTCGGCCGCCCCGCCAACCGCTACACGCGCGCGAGCACCTCAGGGGCGACGTCATGAAGCAGATGCACCTCGCCGCCCACTTCCCGGGCGTCAACAGCACCACCGTGTGGGCCGATCCCCGCTCACGGAGCCAGATCGACTTCACCTCCTTCGAACACCTGGCCAGGACGGCAGAGCGGGGGAAGTTCGACTTCTTCTTCCTCGCGGAGGGGCTGCGGCTGCGCGAGCACAACGGCCGCATCCACGACCTCGACGTGGTCGGCCGCCCCGAATCCCTCACCGTCCTCAACGCCCTGGCAGCCGTCACCGAACGTCTCGGGCTCGCCGCCACGGTCAACGCGACCTTCAACGAGCCGTACGAGCTCGCCCGCCGTCTCGCCACGCTCGACCATCTCAGCGCGGGCCGCGCCGCGTGGAACGTGGTGACCTCGTCGGACGCCTTCACCGGCGAGAACTTCCGCCGCGGCGGCTACCTCGACCGTGCCGACAGATACACCCGCGCGGCCGAGTTCGTCTCCACCGCACGTGAGCTGTGGGACTCCTGGACGCCGGACGGCACCTCCCGTCCGTTCGCGCACTCCGGGCAGCACTTCGGGATCTCCGGGGAGTTCACCGTCCCCCGCTCACCTCAGGGCCACCCCGTCGTCATCCAGGCAGGGGACTCCGACGAGGGCCGTGAGTTCGCGGCGTCCGCGGCCGACGTCATCTTCACCCGGCACGGCACCCTGGAAGCCGGGCGGATCTTCTACGCCGACGTCAAGGCACGCCTCGAGAAGTACGGCAGGCAGCCGGCTGACCTGAAGATCATGCCCGGGGTCACCGTCGTCCTGGGTGACACGGACACGGAGGCCCAGGACAACGCCGCCGCGATCCGCCGGCAGCAGGTCTCCCCGCAGAACGCGATCCTCGCCCTCGAACAGGTCTGGGGACGCGACCTCTCCACGTACGACCCCGACGGCCCCCTCCCCGACATCGATCCCGACCCCGGATCGAGCCTGGTCCAGGGCAGGGTCAGGGTCGCGGACCCCTTGGCCGTGGCCGCGAAATGGCGGGAGCTCTCCCGGGCCGAGGGACTGTCCATCCGTCAGACGGTCATCGAGACGACAGCGCGGCAGTCCTTCGTCGGGTCCCCGGAGACGGTCGCCGCGGAACTGGAGAAGTTCGTCGCCGCCGACGCGGCCGACGGTTTCATCCTCGTACCGCATCTCACCCCCGGCGGCCTCGACGGCTTCGTCGACCGGGTCGTCCCGCTCCTCCAGGAACGTGGAGCCTTCCGCTCCGAATACACCGGCTCCACGCTGAGGTCGCACCTCGGCCTGGCCGAGCCGGTGTGGAAAGGTTGACCGCATGAGCACGGACGCACAGCAGGACAGCGAGGAGTTCCACGCCTGGCAGCGCTGGCACGAGGGGCGCATCGTCGCCGTGGCCGCGCCCCACGGACCGCTCTCCCTCACCGGCACCCACTGGCTCGCCGACCACCCGGAGGGGCGAATTCCGGCCGTACCCGGGCTGTGGCGCGAGGAGGGCGACGACGTGGTGCTCGCCGCCACCCCCGAGGACGGGCTGACCGTCGACGCGAAACCACTGGCCGGAGAGGTCCGCCTGGGCGCCGACCGGGGCCCCATCGACGCGTCCAGGGTGGCGCAGGGCGAGCGCCGGCTGGTCGTGCTGAGCCGTGAGGGCCTGTGGGCGGTGAGGGACTTCGACCCGCAGTCCCCGGTCCGCCAGGCGTTCCGGACCATCGACGCCACCCCGTACGACCCGACGTGGTCGCTGGACGGTGTCTTCCGGCCCTACGGCTCCGACCGGACCGTCCGCGTGGAGAACGCCGACGGGCGCGAGAGGGGGCTGGGGCTCTCGGGCGAGATCGCCTTCACGGTGGACGGCGCCGAGCACACCCTCCAGGTGGCGGTCGAACCCGACGGTTCGCTCTGGGCCGTCTTCGCCGACACCACCAGCGGGGACACCAGTTACCGTTTCCGCTTCCTGCGGCCCCCGGCGCCCGACGCCGACGGCGGGGTGCGGGTCGACTTCAACCGCACCCTGCTGCCGCCGTGCGCCTTCGCCGACCACTTCATCTGCCCCTTCCCGCCGCCGGGCAACACGCTCACGGTGGCTGTCCCGGCAGGGGAGCGGAACCGTATCGACGGCTGATCCGTCCCACCCGCGACGAGAGGGCCGGCACACCGGCCCCAGCAGCCCCGGGGCTGCCGGGGCCGGCATCCGAGTGTGCCGAATCGGCCGAAAACGCATCCTTGTGCGGCACGTCGGCGCCCCCCGATACTCCCGAGCAGCGCCCGTCAGGGGCACGACTCCTCCGAAAATCGAACGCTTTCGGAACGTTGTCGTGTCTCATGACCGCGCCTCACGGGCCCGGCCCCCACACGCGGGCCCCCGATTCCCCTCGGGAGGAACGAGAAGTGAGGATCAAGCGCAGCACCCCCCGCACCGGCGGCATCGCGAGACGCAGCCGGATCACAGCCGTCGCCGCAGGCTTCGTGGCCGTCGCCGCGCTCGCCGTTCCCGCGGCCAACGCCGATCAGTCCGAGACCTACAGCGCGAGCCGGCTCAGTGCCGCGGGATCGGCCGTGCTCCGGGCCGATGTCGCCGGCACCGCCTGGAACGTCGCCCCGGCGACCGGACGCCTCCTCGTCACCGTCGACAGCACCGTGTCGCAGGCGGAGATCAACAAGATCAAGAAGGCCGCCGGAGCCGACGCGGGCGCCCTGCGGATCGAACGCACCCCCGGAAAGTTCACCAAACTGATCTCGGGCGGCGACCCCGTCTACGCCTCCGGCTGGCGCTGCTCCCTCGGCTTCAACGTCCGCAGCGGCAACACCTACTACTTCCTGACGGCAGGTCACTGCACCGAGGGCGCCGACACCTGGTGGTCCGACGCGGCCCACACCACGGTCCTCGGCACCACCGAGGGATCCAGCTTCCCCGTCAACGACTACGGCATCGTCCGCTACACCAACACCTCGGTCACCAAGTCCGGCACGGTCGGCAGCCAGGACATCACCAGCGCGGCCAACGCCACCGTCGGCATGTCCGTCACCCGCAGGGGCTCCACCACCGGCACCCACAGCGGCTCCGTCACCGGCCTCAACGCCACGGTCAACTACGGCGGCGGGGACGTCGTATACGGCATGATCCGCACCAACGTGTGCGCCGAACCCGGCGACTCCGGCGGCCCCCTCCACTCGGGCACCCGGGCGATCGGCCTCACCTCGGGCGGCAGCGGCGACTGCACCTCCGGAGGGACGACCTTCTTCCAGCCGGTCACCGAAGCACTGAGCGCGTACGGCGTCAGCGTGTTCTGACCCGGCACGGCGCCGCCGCGCTCCCGTGAGCCCCCGCCGATTTCCGGCGGGGGCTCCCCTTCGGCCCGCGGCTTTTGAGAGCATGGCAGGACGGCCGGTCGCAGAGGCACCACGGGGGGCGGACGACGCGTCTCCGGAGGGATGCCTCCGGGAGCCCCCGCAGACACCAGGGGGTTCCACGTCCGTGAAACGCATCGGAGTGACCGGTCACCGCTCCATCCCCCAGGAGATCCACGCGCACGTGCTGGACGAGCTGAGGGCGGCGCTGTGCGGACACGAGGGTTCCCTGGAGGCGCTCTCCAGCCTGGCGGTCGGAGCCGACCAGCTCTTCGCCGCTCTCGCACTGGCCCAGGGCGCGGAGCTGACCGTGGTCGTCCCCAGCGGCGACTACGAGGCCGGCTTCGCAGACGAGGCGGACCTCCGGCGCTACCGGACGCTCAAGGCCCGCGCCGCCCGCGAGATCCGCCTCGACTTCCCGCACTCCACCGACGAGGCCTACTACGCGGCGGGAACCTACATCGCCGACCACTGCGACAGGCTGGTGGCGGTGTGGGACGGACGGCCCGCAAGAGGACTGGGCGGCACCGGCGACATCGTGACGTACGCCCGCGGTCTCGGGCTGCCGGTCACCGTCATCTGGCGGGACGGCGTGGAGCGCGGCTGAGCCCGCACTCCGTCACATCCGGTGCCTGACCAGCCAGTCCGTGTGCTCGGGCGACACGATCCGCTCGGTCTCGAAGACGGCGGCCGCCCACTGCCGCTCGGTGAGGGTGGTCTCCATGGCGGCCTGCATGTTCTCCAGGTCCTCCTCGACCAGGGAGTGCGCGGTCACCAGAGGGTGATGGCGGCGCATCTCGTTCCAGGCGAGACAGGCCGCGGCGGCGGCGGAGAACGTCCCCGTGAGCGCGAACGAGCCCCCGCCGCCGAAGGTCTGCAGCACGGCGAGGACCAGCGCCGGAAGCGTCAGGGCGGCAATCGTGCTGGACCAGACGAGCGCACCGCGCCGGGACACCAGCCTGCGCCTGCGGTACCAGCGACGCTGTTCGATCAGCCGGTCACGGACATACGTCTCCTTCCGTACGGTGAACGCCTTGTCCCGCAGCTCCCTCATGGACGCGGTGATGAGCGCACCGCCCGAGTCCGCCAGCTCCTCCCGGGGGTCGTCCCATCCGACCTTGCGCAGCTCCTGGAGCCCTTCCTCGAGCCGGCTGGCGAACACGGCCTCGGGATACTGGACGCCGGAGTCGAACGGGGAGCCGTGGACCGCGTAGCGCCAGCAGTTGGACTTGATGAACTCTGCGGCGGAGCGGTTGAGTTGCCAATGCGACTTTGCTTTGCGCCGAGTGGCGAGATAGGTCGTGATCAGGACACCGAGGTAGGCCAACACCGCGATACCATCGAGGAGTTGGATGTGGGAGCCGACCACGGCGTGCCAGGGCAGGGCGGCGGGCGCGGTGCCCACGACGAGCAGGATCAGCTGGCCGCGGGTGGTGTTGACCGCCTCACGCCGGCGTGCGACGGCGACAGCGTCGGTGTGGTGGAAGAGCGCGGGCAGATCAGCGCTCCTGAAGACCATGCTCCGCAGTGGCCCGGGAATCGCTGCCATGATCACTCCTGTATTCGGTGTAGTGGTCATCCCGGTCCTTGCGCGAATGGGTTCCGGCCCATTCGGAGTATTTCCCGAATCGCTCGGGTTACGGCTGTGGGAGGCGAGTTGCACGCCGGGGCCATGAGAGTAAAGTCGTGCCGCCGGACACTGCAATGGTGCAGGTGCCGGTGCTGTTTCCGTGTCCGGAACGAGCCCATCAAGGACGGCCGTGAAGACCTACGAATCCACCCCGAGCTTCGCTGTCGCGAAGCGTCGTGTGCCGCTTGCGAAGATCGACACATCCGGCAGTGCAGCAGCCAGGAGGATGGGCCGCGTGCTCGCGACGGCAGGCAGCCGTCCGACACAGATCTCGACATTCAACTCCTCGCTGTAGGAACGGCAGAACCGACGGTTCCGTAGAGCTGAAAACATTTCACCCGTTCGGTCGATCGGCTACCGCAGCCGGGGGCCGGATTGACGGCTGTTGCTGGACTAGAGTGGTGGAATGACAGGCCCCGCGGTCCCGTTCCGCGAAATCGTTCTGAAGGTTCACAGCAGGTGTGACCTCGCCTGCGATCATTGCTATGTCTATGAACACGCTGATCAGAGCTGGAGAACCCGGCCCAAGACGATTTCTGATCACGTCATCGCCAGGACGGCCCAGCGCCTGGCCGAGCACGCGAAGACACACGCACTGCCCTCCGTGTCAGTGATCCTGCACGGAGGGGAGCCTCTGCTGGCAGGCCCCTCGCGTCTGCGGCGCGTCTGCGAGGAGTTCGGCGCCGCCCTGTCGGGTGTAGCCGCCCTCGACCTCAGGATCCACACCAACGGCCTCCAGCTCAGCCCCCGTTACCTCGACCTCTTCGACGAGTTCGACGTCAGGGTCGGGATCTCCCTGGACGGCGACCGCACGGCCAACGACCGGCACCGCCGGTTCGCCGACGGGCGCAGCAGCCACCCCCTCGTGCTGAAGGCGGTCGAGCTGCTCCGGCAGGACCGCTACCGCCATCTCGATCTCGGGCTCCTGTGCACCGTCGACATCGCCAACGACCCGCACGCGGTGCTGGACGCCCTGGTGGCGCTCGACCCCCCGCTCATCGACTTCCTCCTCCCGCACGCCACTTGGGACGAGCCGCCCCCCCGCCCCGACGGGTCTCCCACCGCCTACGCCGAGTGGCTCCTCGCGGTCTTCGACCGCTGGCAGGAGGAGGGCCGCCCGGTGCCGGTGCGCCTGTTCTCCTCGGTGCTCTCCACGCTGGGCGGCGGCCCCAGCCTCACGGAGTCCCTCGGACTCGCCCCCACCGACCTCGTGGTCGTCGAGACGGACGGTCAGCTGGAGCAGGTCGACTCCCTCAAGAGCGCCTACGAGGGCGCGGCAGCCACCGGCTTCGACGTGTTCTCGCACTCCTTCGACGACGTCGCCGCCCATCCCGGGGTCCGGGCGCGGCAGCTCGGCCTGGCAGGCGTCAGCGAGACCTGCCGGCGGTGCCCCGTCGTACGGTCCTGCGGCGGCGGGCTCTACACGCACCGGTACCGCCCGGAGAACGGCTTCGACAATCCGTCCGTCTACTGCGCCGACCTGGAGGCGCTGGTGCGGGGGATCCAGGCGCGCACGAGCGCGGCCGGTGTCTCCCCCGCGGTGACCGACCGGGACGAACTGGTCGCCGAGCAGCACGATCTGACCCGCACGCTCCTCGCCGGGCTCCACGACGCGCTGGACGGCCGCGGGGGCGCGCGGTGGGACGAGGCGTGGGGAATCGCGGGTGTTCTGGAGTCCTGTGACGAGGGCGCCGTCGCGCTCGACCGCGTCCTGGCGCACCCGTACACGCGTACCTGGCTGCTGGACGTCCTGGAGGGGCTGCACGCCGAACGGCCCGAAGCCGTAGGCCAGGCGCTGCGGCTGCCGTCGTACGTGGCGGCCGCAGCGGTGCGGTCCGGCCTCGACGTGGAGGTGGCCGCGGACTACCGGGACGGCAGGCTCTTCCTCCCCACGGTCGGGGAACTGCGCCTGGCGGGGCCCGGTGAGGCCGGCCGCGTCGGGGTGCGCGCCGCCGGAGACGGCTTCTCGGTCCGGCGGGAGGGCGGCGGTGCGCGGACCGTTCCCGGCGGGGCCGACGGTCCCGACTGGTTCCCGGTGCGGCACTTCGCCGCGGGTGGCGCGCCGGCGTTCGCCCTCGACGACCTGGACCCGTACCGGGACTGCTTCGATTCGCCCGCGGCGCCCCGGCTGGGCCGGACGGACGCGGAGGCCTGGGCCGGGGCCGTCGGCCGGGCGTGGGAGCTGCTCGAACAGGCCGCGCCCCGGCAGGCGGCTGACGCCGCTACGACGCTGACCACACTGACCCCGCTTCTCGCGGGCCGGAACGCGGGACGGCCGCACGGCTACGGAACCGTCGGACTGGTGATGGCGGAGGCGGAGGACCCCCTCGAGCTCGCCCTCGCACTGCTGCGCGGACTGCGGCGGGCCGGGCTGCGGGCGCTGCTGGACGTCACGGATCTCTACGCGCTGGACGGAGCCTGGGAGCACCGGCCGCCCTGGAGGCGGAATGCGAAAGTCCCTTTCTCCGGCCTACTGGCCGAGACGTACGAACGTGTGGGACTTTCCTTTCTCGCTCCCGAATTCCTGGACGGCGTGCCCGAGGCGCTCGACATGATGGACGGGGCCGCCGAGCCGACCGTCGGTGGAATGCGGCTGCTGAGGTCACTCCGTGACGAGGTGGGAGGTGTACATGGGACAAGTGGGATGAACGCCCTCATGAATGCCGCCGCTCACGACCTTGTTCGATGAAACCTGGGTAGGGATGACTGAAAAGCGGCGTTGAATGACCGAACGCCATGGGGGTGGAGCACTGTCCGCTCCGGAATGATGAATTCGCTCGCACCCTCTCCACAGTCCTGGGATGCGGGTGCTCACACAGGACGGGGGTCGTGTGCACGCATGACGCAACAGCGAGCGGACCATCGGCCGTACTTTTTTCTGAGCTACGCGCATACACCGGGGTACGGCGGTGGATCGGACCCTGATATGTGGGTCGAACGGCTTTTCCAAGATCTCTGCGGTCATGTGATGGCCATGACCAATCTGCCCGCGGGATCGCCGGCCGGTTTCATGGACCGGGAGATCCGCTCCGGCGAGGGCTGGTCCGAACGGCTCGGCAACGTCCTGGCCAACTGCCGCGTATTCGTACCGCTGTTCTCGCCGCGCTACTTCGCCAGCGAGATGTGCGGAAAGGAGTGGTACGCCTTCGAACAGCGCGCCATCCATCACCGGGCCCGGTCGAACCAGCCGGCGGAGGCGATCGTCCCCGCGCTGTGGGTTCCGGTGCAGCCGAGCCAACTGCCGGGACCGGCCGAGCGGTTACAGTTCAATCACCGGGACTTCGGGGACCGCTACGTCAGCGACGGACTCTACGGGCTGATCAAGCTCACACTGTTCGCGCAGGACTACGAACAGGCCGTCTACCACCTGGCGAAGCGCATCGTCCACGTCGCCGACACCGTACGGATCGGCTCGGGCAGACCCCTCGACTTCCGCCTCGTCCCCAGCGCCTTCGGCGCACCGGGCAGCGGAGTCGGCGTCCCCAGGCCCATGCGGATCACCATCGCCGCGCCCACCCGCCACGATCTGCCGGAGGGCCGGAACCCGGACTACTACGGCGACAATCCGCAGGAGTGGAACCCCTACCATCCGGCCGCGGCCAGACCACTGGCCTACATGGCCGAGGAACTGGTGCGCTCCCTCAACTACCAGGCCGTCATCACCACGTTCGACGAGGAGCCCGGGCAGCGGGAGGGCAAGCAGCCACCCAGCACCCCGGAGATCCTCCTGGTCGACCGCTGGGCCCTGCGGGACGAGGACCTGCGGCGGCGGCTCGCCGCCTTCGACAAGGAGAACCGGCCGTGGGTGACCATGGTCGTCCCCTGGTGCAGGGACGACGGCCAGAGCAGAGCGGCCGAGGCCGAACTGACCGAGAGACTCGAGCGGACGATGCCGGTCAAGATGCGGCAGGGGCGGGCCTTCTGCCGTGTCGCGGCCAAGGGGGTGCCCAGTATGGAGGCGTTCGGCCAGATCCTTCCCCAAGTGGTCGAGGTGGCTGCCCAGCAGTACCTCAGGCACGCCACGGTCTATCCACCGGCCGGTGGGAGGCCCAGTGAGCGGACCCGGCTGACGGGGCCCATGGGAAGCACCCAGTTCATACCCGACATGCACGACCCTGCGACGGATGCGGAGGACGTATGACAGCCGGTCGTGACGGGCGCATCGTCACTTTCTACTCGTACAAGGGCGGCACGGGGCGCACCATGGCCCTCGCCAACACCGCCTGGATCCTCGCCGCCAACGGCAAGCGGGTGCTGGCCGTCGACTGGGACCTGGAAGCCCCGGGGCTCCACCGGTTCTTCCACCCCTTCCTCGACCCCTCGACGCTCGGGGCCACCACCGGCGTGATCGATCTGATCACCGAGTACGCCTGGGCCGCGACCAACCCCGCCCAGCGGGCGGACGACTGGCACCGCGACTACGCCCGCATCCAGCCGCACGCGGTCTCGCTCACCCCCGAGACGCTCGGCTGGGAGTTCCCCCGGGGCGGCACGCTCGACTTCGTCTCCGCCGGGCGCCAGAACCGTGAGTACTCCGCGACCGTCTCCACCTTCGACTGGGACAACTTCTACGACCGGCTCGGCGGCGGCCACTTCTTCGACGCGCTGCGGGACGACATGAAGGCCAACTACGACTACGTCCTCATCGACAGCCGCACGGGCCTCAGCGACATCGCCGACATCTGCACCGTCCACCTCCCGGACGTACTCGTCGACTGCTTCACCCTCAGCGACCAGTCCATCGACGGCGCGGCCTCGGTCGCCCGGCAGATCGCCGAGCGCTACACCGGCCGGCCCATCTCGATCTTCCCCGTCCCGATGCGGATCGACGAGGGCGAGAAGGAGAAGGCCGACGCGGGCAGGGCGCTGGCCAGGCTGAAGTTCGACCGGCTGCCCCGTGATCTCTCGGGCGACGAGCTCACCGCCTACTGGGGTGCGGTGGAGATCCCCTACCGCCCCTACTACGCGTACGAGGAGACCCTCGCCACCTTCGGCGACGAGGCCGGGCTCAGCAACTCGCTCCTGTCCGCCTTCGAGCGGCTCACCGCGGTCGTCACACAGCAGGAGATCACCTCCATGCCCCCGGTGGGGGAGGAGGTCCGGCTACGCATCCGTGACGCGTTCACCCGTCGCAGGCCCGCGCTGCCCGCCGACCTCTTCCTCAGCTACGTGGCGGAGAACCGCATGTGGGCCGACTGGGTCGAATCGGTCCTCACCCGGGCGGGGTTCCGGGTGGTCCCGCGCGACGTCTCCGCGGGTACCGGGGACGTCACGCACGCGGCCGAGTCCGCGACCCGCACCGTCGTCCTGCTCTCCAGCGCCTATCTCAAGTCGCAGCGGGCCGTTGCCCTGTGGGACAGGGCGGTCTCCGAGGACCCCGGGGGCGGACGGCGTCAGCTGCTGCCCCTCAGGGTCAGCGACGTCCGGCTCTCCGCGCCGTACATCGACCGGAATCCGGTCGACCTGTTCCGGCTGGACGAGGTCCACGCCACGACGGCCCTGATGCGCGCGCTGGACCGGCCGGTGCAGCTCGGCGACGGGATGTCGCCGGGACCCCGCTTCCCCGGGACCGTCCCCAGGATCTGGAACGCGCCACCCCGCAACCCCGGCTTCACGGGCCGCTCCCTGGTCCTGGAGCGGATGCGTGACCAGCTCGGTGGCGGCATGGCCGTGGTGCTGCCGCAGCCGCAGGCGCTGTACGGGCTCGGTGGTGTGGGCAAGACCCAGGTGGCCCTGGAGTACGTACACCGCTTCATGGCCGACTACGACCTGGTGTGGTGGATATCGTCCGAGCAGATCGACGACGTGGTGGCGAGCCTCGCCGAACTCGCCGTACGGCTCGGCGCCCAGGGCGGCGACGACATGGCGGCGGCCTCGAAGGAAGCCGTGGACCTGCTGCGGCGGGGCGTGCCCTCGGAACGCTGGCTGCTGGTGTTCGACAACGCCGACGACCCCGAGCGGCTCAGCCGCTACTTCCCGCAAGGCGGATCGGGCCACATCCTCGTCACGTCCAGGAACCAGACGTGGTCCCAGCACGGTGACGCGCTGCCCGTCGACGTGTTCCTGCGGGAGGAGTCGATCGAGCACCTGCAGCGCCGTGCGCCGGGCCTGAGCGACGAGGACGCCGCCCAGGTCGCCACCGCCGTCGGGGACCTGCCGCTCGCGGTCGAACAGGCGGCGGCGTGGATCGCGGAGACCGCCACCCCCATCGACAGCTACCTGGAGCAACTGGCCCGCCAGGCGCCCCAGGTCCTCGCCCTGAACCAGCCGGCCGGCTACCCGGAACCCGTCGCCGCCACCTGGAACATCTCCATCGAACGCCTCAAGGAGCGTTCGCCGGCCGCGGTGCGGCTGCTCCAGCTCTGCGCGTTCTTCGCGCCCGAACCGATCTCCGCCAACCTCCTCTACAGCAAGGAGATGATCGAGGCACTCAAGCCGTACGACGCCTCGCTCCAGGAGAAACTGGTACTCGGCCGGGTCATCCGGGAGATCGGCCGGTTCGCCCTGGCCAAGGTCGACCAGGTGTCGAACTCCATCCAGGTGCACCGCCTGGTCCAGGCGGTGATCAGGGCGCAGCTCAGCGAGGAGGAGCAGCGCGAGGCCAGGCATGTCGTCCACCGCATCCTGGCGGGCGCCCGCCCCGATGACGACGAGCCGATCGACAACCCCGGGACCTGGCCGCGCTTCGCCACGATCTGGCCGCACCTCGGCCCGTCGGACGCGCGCAACTGCAAGGACCCGGAGACACGCAGGCTGCTCATCGACCGGGTGCGCTACCTGTGGAAGCGTGGAGACGTCCGGACGGCGGGCCGACTCGGGGACGAGCTCCGTGACACGTGGCGGGACATGCTCGGCAACCGGGACCTGCAGTACCTCTACCTCTGCTTCCACCTCTCCAACATCATGCGTACCCGGGGCCGGTTCGTGGAGGCCAAGGAGCTGGACGAGGTGACCCTCGGCCGGCAGCGGGAGGTACTGGGGCCGGAGCACCCGCACACGTACATGACCACCAGCAGCCTGGCCATCGACCTGGGGCTGCTCGGTGACTACGGCAGGGCGATCGAGCTGGCGACCGCGGCGCACGAGGGGTTCAGCCAGATCTTCCACGACAGGCACCCCCGCACGCTTGCCGCGGCCAACAACCTGGCGCTGAACCTGCGGAGCGTCGGGCAGTACGCACGCGCCAGGGAGATCGACCAGGACGTCTACGACCTGCGGTCCGAGGTCCTGGGTCCGGAGCATCCGTACAGCCTGTCCTCCGCGATGTGCCTGGCTCGTGACCTGCGCGAGGTCGGACGGTACGAGGACTCGGTGGGTCTGCTCAGCCGTACGTACGACAGCTTCAAGGCCACACTCGGCCGGACCTATCCGACGACACTGAGCGCCGCCAAGAGCCTGGCGGTCTCGCTGCGCAGGGCGGGGCAGCTCGAGGACGCGCGGAGGCTGACGGTGGCCACCCGGGCCAGGTACCGGGCCAAGTACACCTCGGCCAACCCCGAGTCCCTGGCCTGCGACCTCAACATGGCGGCCGACCTGTTCGCCGCAGGGGAGGCCGTGGAGGCCAGGGACACCGCGCAGGAGGTGGTGGACGAGTACATGAAGGTGCCGGGGGAGCAGCACCCGTACACCCTGGCCGCGCAGAACAACCTCGGCATCTACCTCTCGGGAACCGGTGCGCCCCTGGAAGCGGAGGCGCTGCTCACCCGGGTGGTCGCCTCGATGCGCGAGGTGTTCGGGCAGGAGCACCCGAACACGCTGTTCTCCGTGATGAACCTGGCCAACGCCACGGCCGACCGGGGCGGGCTCGAGATCGTGCTGGAGACGGAGCGCACGGTGGCCGGCCAGTTGCGGGAGGTCCTCGGCGCACACCACCCGGAGACCTTGGCCATGACCTCGAACATCGCGGTCACGCTCGACGCGATGGGACGCGAGGACGACGCGCTGAGGCTGCGGGCGGAGACCGGCGACGAGTTGGCGCGGCAGCTCGGTGACGAGCATCCGCTGACCCGGATAGCGAGGACCGAGCGAAGGTTCCGCCGTGAGCTGGAGCCCATGGCGGTGTGAGCCCGATGGGCCCGGTGCCGGACGTGTCGTGACGTGTCCGGCACCGGAGCCCCGCCTCGGTCAGCAGGCCACGGCCTCCCCGTCGTCCAGCAGCCAGTTGAGCACGTCGGGGAGCACGGACAGCGCGTCGAAGTGTGCTGCCGCCGGTTCCAGTACGGCGGTGGCACCCGGGATCTGCCCGGCCAGCCAGCGGGAGTGGCCCACGGGGGAGAACACGTCCTTCACGCCGTGCCACAGCATCACCGGGCACGTGATGTCCGCCGGGTCGAATCCCCACGGGGTGCAGAACGCCATGACGTCGTCGATCCAGCCGTACGCCGACGTGCGCAGTCCCTCACGGAAGTTGGCGAGCAGCATGGTGCGGATGCCTGCGTCGTTGACCACGGTCCGGTCGGAGTCGGTCAGTTCCCGGCGCAGGTCGTCCAGGAGCCGGACCGGGTTCTGCCGGATCTCAGCCGAGCGGCTGATGAAGGACTGCGCCAGCCCGTCCGGATCCGCCGCCGCCGTGGAGTACGCGAGCACGTTCGACTCGGCCATCCCCTCGAACCAGTCGAGTCCCACGGCGTCCCTGGGGGCCAGGCTGACCAGGGCCGCGGCACGGGTGACCCGGTCGGGCATCAGCGCGGCGCAGGCCAGGGCGTGCGGAGCGCCGCCCGAGCGGCCGACCACGGCGAAGCGCTCCAGGCCGAGGGAGTCGGCGATCGCCCGCACGTCCTCGGCGACATCCTTCACCCGGCGTCCCGGCAGTCGGTCGGAGCCGCCGTATCCCGGCCGGTCGTAGGCGATCAGTTGCGTCTTCCGCTGGTACAGGACCATCCCTCGTGGAGCGGGACCCAGCCGGCTGCCCGGCATCCCGTGCAGGAGGAACACGGGTCTGCCCCGCGGATCCCCCTGACGCTCGACCATCAGATGCCGTCCGTCCGCCACGCGCACCCGACTTCGCACGCCGCTCCTCCGCTCGGTCACCCCGCCCGGTCCGGGCATCAACTACCCGGCGTGTACTGCCTGTTCGATGATGACTCATCAGAAGCGATACCGGCACTCCCCGTGGGGGTGCGCCGGTGGTGTCCGGGACGTCCGGGGGCATTCGGTGGCGTTCGGCTTCAGGAGTGCTCTCCACGACATCCGGACTCCAGGGGCTACTACAGGACAGGACTAGTCCTCACCCGCTGCCGACGGGTCATCGCACCGGGTGTTCGCAATCGGAATCGACGTGGCACGACGCCCGGGTTGTGAACACCTCGCGGGTGAACGGTCGTCGTCGTGTGCGCGTCCTGAAGTCGACCTTGTGTGCTACCGCCCGCATCGGAATAGTGGGCGCCCCATCCTCCGTGTTTCCGGACACCCCACTTGTCCGTGCACGGCCCCACAGGAGGTCGAAGTTGAAGCACCGACGCATATCCAGCAAGCGCGTGGCGATGGCCGGATCGGCCGTCCTCGCTCTGGTCGCGGCAGGAGTGACGTTCCAGACTGCGAACGCCAGTGACGCCGTACCGCAGTTCGAGGCACGGACCGTCAACGCCCACTCGGCCGGAACTCTCGCTGCCGGCCTGGACAAGAAGCTGGGCGGCGACGCGGCGGGCGCGTACTACGACGCCAAGGCCAAGAACCTCGTCGTCAACGTCGTCGACGAGGCGGCGGCCGAGCAGGTCCGCCAGGCCGGTGGCAAGGCCAGACTGGTACAGAACACGCTCGCCGAGCTGAAGGACGCCCGCCAGACCCTCTCCGACAAGGCGACCATCCCGGGCACCTCCTGGGCCGTCGACCCGGTCAGCAACAAGATGGTCGTCACTGCGGACCGTACGGTCGACGGCGCCGCCTGGGACAAGCTCAGCAAGGTGGTCGAGGGCCTCGGCTCCAAGGCCGAGCTGAAGAAGTCGGACGGGGAGTTCAAGCCCCTCATCGCGGGCGGCGAGGCAATCTGGGGCGGCACCGGACGCTGCTCGCTCGGCTTCAACGTGGTCAAGGACGGCGAGCCGTACTTCCTGACCGCCGGGCACTGCACCGAGGGGATCAGCAGCTGGTCCGACACGCAGGGCGGCTCGGAGATCGGCGCCAACGAGGGCTCCAGCTTCCCGGACAACGACTACGGCCTGGTCAAGTACACGTCCGACGTGGCGCACCCGAGCGAGGTGGACCTCTACGACGGCTCCACACAGGCGATCACCAAGGCGGGCGACGCGACCGTCGGCATGACGGTGACCCGCAGTGGCTCCACCACCCAGGTCCACGACGGTGAGGTCACCGCCCTGGACGCCACCGTCAACTACGGCAACGGCGACATCGTCAACGGCCTCATCCAGACCACGGTCTGCGCCGAGCCCGGCGACAGCGGCGGCTCGCTCTTCTCGGGCGACACCGCGATCGGCCTGACCTCGGGCGGCAGCGGTGACTGCTCCGCCGGCGGCGAGACGTTCTTCCAGCCGGTGCCCGAGGCGCTGGCGGCGTACGGCGCCGAGATCGGCTGACCCACGGATCCGGCTCCTGACGAGCCGGCCGGCCCGCCCCTCTGCGTGAGGGGCGGGCTTTCCGTCTTTCCGTGGGCTTCCCGGCCCGTCAGCCGCCCGTCAGCCCGTCAGCCCGTCAGTCCGCCCGCCGAGAGTCGGTCGCCGATGTCGTCCGCGAGCTGTTCGCCGAGCGCGTCCGCCCTGTTCAGCAGCCTCCTGAAGGCGGTGAGGCGGCGGAACACCTCTGCGTAGGAGCCCTGTTCCTCCAGCGGCAGCTGAAGGACGTGCAGGCGCCTGATGTCGACGCGGGACGAGCTCGAGGCGTGCGTGCCGGCCTGGCGGCCGTTGGACGGGGCGCGCAGGCAGCCGGCCAGGAAATGGGCGTTCAGCTTCGCGGGCTCCACCCGCAGGACGTACAGCTGGGGTCCCAGGGCGATCGGCGGTCCTTCGTGCACCCACGCCCTGAACGCGCGGACGACACCGGCGACCACGACATCGCCCTCCTCGGCCACGGTCGTGTCGGCGCCGGGGTCGGCCTCGGTGCCCGGAGTTCCATCCATCAGCAGATCGGCGACGGTGAGGAGGGGCAGGCGTGCGTCATGGTGGGAAGGCGCCGTGGTGTCCGCCGGCTGCTGCCCGGCGCGCAGGGTGAGGGCGCCGGCCTTCACGAGGTCGCCGACCGTGGCTGTCGTACGGGAGTCTCCCTCGGAGAGTCCGAGTTTCGACAACTGCTGTGTCAGATCAGTGAGTTGGCCCAGGGAGTCGCCCAGTTCGGCCCAGGAGGCCGCCAGTTCGACGCCCGACGGGTCGCCGCCCGCAGAGGTGTAGCGCCCCGGAGTGACGTCCACCTCGTCGTCCAGCAGGTCGAGCAGAGGGATCCGGACGGCGCCGTCCGGGAGTGCGCCCTCCGGTGCGTCGAGCTGCGAGACGGCGGACAGGACGAAGTCGGTCAGTGTGCCCCAGTCGGGTCCCTGCTCGCGCCCGCCGGACTTGGCGAGCCGCGTCGCGTCGACCAGGAGGGCGTCCTGGGCGGCCGGGCCCGCCGGGCCGTGGGTGTCCGGGGCCGCGCGCAGGACCCACAACTGGAGCGAGACGCTGTGCGGCTGTGCGCAGCCCGGCGGCAGGGCGACGACCGCCCGCAGGATCCCCGTACGCAGCAGCGACCCCCGGATGCGGCGGCCCGCCTTGCGGGACGCGACGGCCGGAGGCAGGACGACGACGGCGGTGCCGCCGGGTCTCAGGTGCGCCAGCAGGTGCTGGACCCAGGCCAGCTCGGGTTCGGTGCGCGGCGGGAGCCCGTGGGTCCAGCGCTGGTCGGTGGCCAGCTCCTCGTAGCCCCAGTCGCGTTCGTTGAACGGCGGGTTGCACAGGGCGATGTCGGCCCGCAGCCCGGCGAACGGATCGGCTCGCAGCGCGTCGGCCGTCACGATCTCCGTTCGCACGTCCGCCCGGCCCTCCGTCGCGAAGCCGAGGCGGGCGGTGGCGAGGGCGGCAAGCGCCGGATCGCGTTCGCATCCGACCAGAGCCGGCTCCGGGCCGGTGTACTCCTCCGCCGCCGCCACCGGCAGATGCCCTGTGCCGCACGCCGGATCGAAGACCGTCAGGCCACCGGAGCCCTCACCGAGCCGGGCGCCGAGCGCGATCCGGGCCATGAGCGACGCCAGCGGAGCGGGTGTGGTGCTGAGCTGGCGTACATGGGTGTCCAGCCACCGCTGCAACAGGAACTCGAACGTGTCGCGCGGCCCGTCGCTCCGACCCAGCCGGGCGGCCTCGCCGGCCAGGTCGCGCGCCTCCTCGGAGAGGTCCGCCAGGGTGGAGCGGGCTCGCGGGGAGCGCATCCTGCGGGCCGCCTCGGCGATGGCGAGCCCCGAGGTGTCTCTGCTGCCCAGTGCTTCGAACCGCGGCCACAGGAATTCGCGGCCGGCGACGTCGCGCAGCTTGCCGTTGTCCCGCAGCCACCGCTCCACCTCGGACAGCGAGAACTGGGGGCTCACGTCCGTGCCGCCGATGCGGGACGGGAACGAGTCGTGACGGCGGCGCCAGTTGCTGACCGCCGCACGCCCCACACCCGCGATCCGGGCGATCTCGGCGAGACTGACCGGTACGGCGTCGGTTCTGTGCATTCGAGGGTCTCCGGGTCCTTGGCGGGCCGGGCGGGTCGGCGTCCCGGCGGCCGCAGTCATGGCAGGCTACTACGCTCATTGACTTTGTTCACAGGTCAAACCCTTGATGTCGCCGTGTGGGGAATGTATAGATTTGGGAATCTGAGCGCATTCGCTCCGGCGGTAGTGCTGCGTGACCGGTACCGGCTCGGCTTTCCCAGGGCCGGCTCGTCGAGAAGTTCCTCCATGTCGGCGTCGGGCGGGCGTCAGTGTTCCCGGGCCGCCGATTCGGCCTCCTTGCGGGCCTTCTTCTTGGAGGGATTCTTCTTGTCTGCCTGACCGGGCGGTTGAGCAGGGGGCTGGGTCGCGCGGTTGTTTCCCGGTGGCTTTCCCGAGGTGCCTTTGTCCTGCGGCGCGGTCTGTGTCGCCCGGCCGGCCGGCCCTCGGGCGCCCGCGCTGTCAGCGGGTGCACCATTCGAACTGTGGGACGTGGAGGGGGTGCCTTGATGGGGTACGCCGCCGGGACGTGTGTCTGCAGAGGTGCTGTGGCCGGAGGACGGTGCTACTGGAGACGTTGCCGGCGCCGTCGTCCGTTCTGTGCTGCCGGCTGCGTCCATCGTGCGGCTGGGGGTGCCGGTGACCCTGGATGTGACACGGCCGTCGTCCTGCGGTGCGGAGGTGCCGGTGACGACGACCGCGGTCGCCACGGCAATGGTGAGTGCGGTGGCCGTGCCGACTACGAGGAGACGCCTCCGGGCGGGCGGGCGTGGGGGATTGTCGTGCGCCGCGGCGAGCATCGGATTCGCCTGAGTGTGGCCGGCCGTCCGCGACGGCTGCCGGGCAGCGACGAGACTCGTGGTGGGCGTCGATGGGGCGAGCGGAATGGGGGCTGTGTCCGCCGCTGTGCTCAGTGCGTGGGCGCAGTCGCGGGCCGGTGGCCGGTCCTGCTCGTCCAGGGCCGTCATGTTCCGCAACAGGAGGCTCAGTTGTTCGGGCAGCTCATGGGGCAGTTCCGGGCGACGATGCAGCCGTGCGATCGCGGCCTCGAGAGGGCCGCCGTCGTACTCGATCCTTCCCGTGAGGCATTCGAGGAGTACCAGGCCGAGGGCGTAGATGTCGGCAGGCCGACCGACGGGTTGACCGAGGACCTGCTCGGGAGAAAGGTAGGCGGGTGTGCCGATGAGCGTGCCGGTGGCGGTGCGGGTGGTTGTGTCCAGACGCCGCGAGATACCGAAGTCAGCCAGGTAAGGCCGGTCCGCATGATCCATGAGGATGTTGGAGGGTTTGACGTCGCGATGGACGATTCCCGCCTCGTGTGCGTGACCCAGCGCCTGGGCGAGGCCCGCACCGAGTGTGGCAGTGACGTCGGTTGGCAGCGGGCCCTCGGCGATGCGTTCCTTCAGCGTGGTCCCTTCGACCAGTTGCATGACCAGAAAGGTACGTCCGTCGTGCTGCCCTGCGTCGAAGACGGTAACGAGTCCGGGGTGGTGGAGCCCGGCCAGGATCAGCCCTTCGCCGGCCAGGCTTTCCTCCCCGCCGGCGCAGGCGTCGGGCCGGAAGATCTTGACCGCGACCGGTCGCCTCAGCCGCAGGTCGAACCCGCGGTACACGTCGGCAGCGCCGCCCGAGCCGACGGGGCCGTCCAACCGGTACCGGCCGTTCAGCACCTCTGCTGAACACCGGGAAGCTGTCGCCTGAGCGAAGTCGCGCAGCCTCATTCCCACTCCCTCTGCATCGAAGGGCTCGCACCCTTGGCGAGTCCGGGACGACGCGCATCCCCGACGCGGGTACCCACGAGGAACCGGATTAGCCTCATGCGTCCGCAGGTACGGCCGGCCGTACCCGGTCGGACACGTCCACCGCGGTGACCATGACGTGGCATGACAGGCGCTGCTGGATTCCGGCGGTCCGCTCGACCCGGCCCACCGCGGTCTCGATCCGCGCGGGAGAGCGGCGAGCACCCCGGTCGACGCGCTGCACCACCTGTCTGGGCGCGACCGGAACTCCGGGCGGCACCGGCGCGAAGCGGGCGGCGAGGCTGCGTCGTAGCTGCTCGGGGGCGCGACCAGACGCTGAGGCGCCGGGAGCCCGCTCGGCGGTGCGCCGCTCAGCGTGCGGTCCCTGTACCCGAAGTCCGGCAACGGCTTGCTCCGGATCGTCATCGCGTCTCCGCAGGCGTGCGGGAGCCCCGGGCACGTCCACGGCCGGATCGTCCAGGACGGCCCGAATCCTGTCCAGGCCGAGACCGAGCTCGCGGTAGACGACGATGCGCTGCAGCCGTTCCAGATCACCAGCCGTGTAGAGCCGGTATCCGGCAGTCGTGCGCACCGACGGACGCGCCAGGCCGATCTCGTCCCAGTGGTGCAGCGCGCGGACCGTCACGCCCAGACGCGCCGAGACCTGGCCGACGGTCAGGCCTTCGGCGTCAGTGGTGTCAGGCATGTTTCCCATTGTCGCCGGGGCCGACGGCCGGTGCGGTGATCCCGATGGCTTCGAGGTTCCGCGCCTCCTGACTGGCCGGGTCGAAGGGCTTGGCCGCAGTGAGAACGACCCGTGCGTTCTCCGGGGTGATCACCTCCACGTCGCGGGTGTTCCAGGGAGTGTCCCGCGGACCGTCGACCGAATCCGGGCGCAACGCACGACAGGCCTCGACAAGGGAATCGACCTGGCTGAGCACGCACGAGAAACTGACGCTCATCGCCGGCGCCTGCTCCGGAACGTTCGCCGCCTGGACGAGAAGTACGTCCTGGAACGCCCACCGGCGCAGATGTACGAGCCTGCCGGGGATGCTGAACAGGTCGAAGAACCCGAGGCCGCGCGTCCAGAAGTCCACCGATGCCTCCATGTCGTTCGTGGGGATCGTCACGAACGCGGGCATTCCGTAGATGCCACGGAACAGCTCCGGCGGAACCGCATCCGGGCCGGGAGCGGGCACGGGACTTGTCTCGAACGCGTTGTAGTAGTCGCTCATGCGTCCCAGCTTTCAGCCTCACGCGGCGTGAGGGTCAAATGCCTGGCCGGTATGGCCGAGCTCGGACCCGTCGCCCGGCCGCCTTCCCCGACCTCCGGCTCGCTCAGAGGAAGGGGCCCGCGGCCGTAAAAGCGTGGGCCGCAAAGCGCTTGCCCATGCGGCGGTACGCGGCGGCGGTGGGGTGAAGGCCGTCGGCCAGGTCGTCCGCCTCGTCCGGGCCGAGCAGCGCGCGTCCGTCGAGATAGTGAAGACGGGGATCAGACGCCTGTCGTGCCGCGGCTATCCGTGCCAGCTCGGCACGGACCACCGCCAGTGACAACGCCCCGCCGGCCACATCGGCCGGGTCGCCCAGCGCGGAGAGCTTCCCGTCCGGGCCGGTCGCGGTGGGGCCGGGGGTCTCCTCCAGGGCCGGACAGCTCACCGGAGAGATCAACAGCAGCGGGACGTCCGGGTGTCCGTCCCGGATCGTGTCGAGGAACCCGTGTACCGCCGGGCCGAACGTGCGCAGCCGGAAGGCGGCCAGGCTCACGATGTTGATGCCCACCTTGAGGCTGATCAGGTCGGCGGGCATGTCCCGGATCGTCCGGGCGACATAGGGATCCAGCAGCGCGTTGCCCGCCAGGCTGAGGTTGATCACCTCCACCCCTCCGAGTGCTGCCGCCACCACCGGCCAGGTCCCGGTGGGGCCGTCAGCCTCGATGCAGTGGCTGATGGAACTGCCGTGGTGCACCCAATGCCGCCGCCCGTCCGGCAGCGGAGCCAGCACGTCGCCGTCGGCGCGCAGCGCCACCAGTTCCGTCGGGGTCTGTTGTGGCAGCCACAACTCGACGTCCTTCATCCCGGCCGGCAGCCCGGCGAACCGTACGGTCCCCGGCTCGCCGGGGACGAGCCGCGGTACGGCCCCGGGGCCCGCCATCCGCAGCACGTTTCCCACCGGCGCCTGCTGTCGCCCGGCGACGGCACCGTCCACCAGCAACTCCAGCATCCCGGTCGGGCGAGGACGGGAGTCGGAGTCAAGCTGACCGGTGGAGGTCAGAACCTCGAACTCCAATTCGCGCGCATCGGTGCGGAACACCAGCCGCACCCCCGAGGGCATCACGGTCACCCCGTAGACCGACGGGTTCTGGTACTGCTCCTTGGTCCACGAGGGCAGCCGGCGCGGCATCACCCCTGCCTGTGCGGTCTCCAGGTCCAGCGCTCCCCGGAACTCCACCGGCCCGCCCGTCAGAGGAACCGCCCGAAGCGCCGCCGTCACCGCTCCCGTCCCAGGCCCACGTGTTCCGGAGATGACGCCGGCCCAGTGCCTCCGTGGCTCATCGACGCCCGCCGAACTCCCAGTCGTGGACCTCGATGTCCGCGTACCGGTCCGGAGTCAGGACGGCTCGCGCGGTGTCCGCGTCGGGGGCCCTGAGCAGTACCGCCGTACCCAGCCAGGTGTCGCCGTCGTCGGACAGCAGCGGCCCGTACGCGACCAGTTCGTCCCGGTCGAGCGGCAGGGAGAGGTCGGTGGCCGGGCCCTCGCCGAGGCCGAGCACCAGGTACCGGTTGCCACCGGCCAGGCCACCTGGGAAATCCCACATGGTGCGCCCCAGCACGTTGCGCCACCGGCGCAGCATCACGTCCCGGTACGCGCCGGCCTGGTAGTTGGGCTCGCCGAAGGCGAACGCGCGGGCGGCGGCGGGATCGGGCAGGTCGACGATGTGCACGCTGCCGGTGGGTGTTTCACCGTCGTCGGCGAAGGTCGGGCCGCGGGCGATCAGCTCCTTCGCGTACCGGTCCATGTAGGACCAGTGTTTCTCCAGCAACTCCTCGCGCAGGGAGAGGGAGCCGGGCCGATCGCGGTGGAAGCAGAAGAACTCCATGTCCCCGGACTCTTCCGTATCAGGGGCCCCACCTCAACCGGGTTCCGGTGACGGTGAGCCCGTTGCTCCAGGAGGTGCTGCGCGGGTCATACCCGGGGTGCGGGAGGGCGGAGGTGTCGACGGGACAGCAGGCGCGGAAACAGGGGAGTGCGGCGTACCTCCGCGTTCCGGGAAGAATGCACGAATGCCTGTCCGACCGGCCGGTCAATCGGCCCGACGCCCGATTGGAGGCCGCTGTGGTGCTGAACGTGCCCTCCAGCTCCCGTAGTTCGTGGGAGGCCGCAGCGCTGCGGCTGCTCGACGACTCCTACAACTTCGTGGCCACCGGACCCCGGCTCCACGAGGACTGGGCGTACGACGTCCTCGCCGTGCTGCACCGCTCGGTCCCCGACCCCCGCGGTTGGGCCAGGCTCGACCGGGACCGTGAGAACACCGCCCGTCACGAGGTGCCCGGCTACCCCTTCGATCCGCCGGCTGCTTCGGAGTTCGCCAGATGTCTGTATCCCCTGGAGGCGGAGGCGGCGGTCACCGCGCTCGCCGTCATGACCGAGGAGTGGCAGGCGGAGTACTCCCCGGTCCGCTCCCGCCCGGACCGGGATGCCGTCCTGGCGGACGCGCGGATTCTGCTCGACCGGTACGGACCCACCGCGAGCTACTGGACCAACGCGACTGCCGCAGCCTCGGACCCGGCCCGGGACTTCGTCGCGGCGGGCCTGCAGGGGACCGAATCCCGTCTCTTCCTCACGGGGGAGTACATCAACGGCCTCGACCTGTTCGACGACCTGGGGCTGATCGCGGTGAACGATGACGAGGTCGGCGTCTTCTGGTCGGTCGGCGCTTACTGAGCCGACCGGGCGGGCGGCGGACTGCGGGCCGGCCCCGCGGGCCCCCGGTGGTTCGGGGCGCCGGGAGATTCCTCCCGCATCGCCTGCTCGGTGACCGGAGGTCCGCGTGCGCCAGGGGTTCCAGCCCCTGGCGTACACGCCGGGCGACGGCGTGACCCTCAGGAGGGCCCCGCCGTCCGGCCCGGGGCGCGACGGTCAGGCCGCCGGAGCCAGCTCCTCGGGGGCCGTCTTGGCCGGTGCGACGCCGAAGATGTCCACCGCGTGGTAATACGTCCATGCCGTGCTGTTGCACGAGGTCAGTTTTGCGCCGGAGTAGGCGGCGCACACGCGTTTGAGGTCCGAGTAGAACGCGGAGTCGATGCGGGACTTGTTCGCGGGGAACGTGCCGGCGGCCTTGTAGTTGCGGTAGCCGAAGTCGTGGCGCGCGCAGGCCGTCTGGAAGGGGAAGCCGAACGGGTTGTCGGGGGAGGTGCTGCAGTAGTCCGTCGACCAGTTGAATCCGTACGCGGACCAGGCGCCCTGGTTGTTGCGGGCGGCGTTCCACGCGTTGTAACTGGAGGCGCTCGTCTGGGTCCAGGAGCTGAGGACCTGCGGCTTGTCCGAGGGGGCGGCCGAAGCGGAGACCGCCGGTACCAGGGCGAGCGGGAGTGACATGGCAACTGCCGTGAGCGGCATGGTGAATCTGCGACGCATGAGCAACCTCCGGGGGATAAAAGGGGGTTGTGCCGAAAACGCTCCTCGCGGATCGCGCGGGGCTGCTCATAGAATGACGTCATGTACCTGCCATGACTAGCGTCTTGGCCAGTTGATCGTCAGCTGATCGCCAGTTGGCCGCCAGGAGTTCGCCGGTCCGTGGGCCGTCCCGAAAAACCCGTGCGTAATGAGCCGGGCTTCCCTAGGATGCCGCGCATGCACTTCCATCAGATCTACGGCTGACACCGGACGGGGCGTCGTCCCCGTTCCCTTGCCGCGCACCCCGTGCGCGCTCCCCGGCAGGCTGTGCCCCGGGCGGTTGCGCGCCTGTCCGGTGTGTCCTTCTCGCCGTAGACCTGAATCGAGTGATCCTCCATGTCCCGTCGCCGTACCCACATCGCGATGATCGGCATCCCGATCGTCAGCCACGTCCTGCCGAGCCTCGAGATCCTGCGTGAGCTCGTGGCCCGCGGCCACCGGGTGACGTATGCCAACGACCCCGCTGTGGCGGACCTGATCACGGCCACCGGTGCCGAGTTCGTCCCGTACGGATCCGTCCTGCCGTTCGCCGACAACGACTGGCCCTTTGACCCGATCGCCGCGATGGACGTCTTCCTCGACGAAGCCGTCCAGGCCCTGCCGCACCTGCGCGCCGCCTATGACCAGGACAGGGCGGACCTCTACCTGTACGACATCGGCGCCTACGCCGCACGCGCCCTGGCGGAGTCGCAGGGCAGGCCGGTCCTGCAGCTCTCCCCGACCTTCGTGGCCTGGGACGGCTACGCCGAGGACATGGCGGCGGCCCTGTGGGAGCTGCCCGGCGCCGACGCGTACCGGGCGAAGTTCGCGCGGTGGCTCGCCGTCTCGGGGGCGACCACCACGGACGTCGACGCCTTCTCCGGCCGGCCGTCGAGGGCCATGGCGACGATCCCGAGGGCCATGCAGCCGCACGCGGACCGGGTCGACGCCGACGTGGTGACGTTCGTCGGCCCGTGCTTCGGCGCACGCGCGGACCGGGACACCTGGACCCGGCCGGCCGGTGCCGGGAAAGTGCTGCTGATCTCCCTGGGCTCGGCGTACACGAAGCAGCCGGAGTTCTACCGCCGGTGCCTGGAGGCGTACGGCGACCTGGCGGGCTGGCACGTCGTGCTCCAGATCGGGAAGTACATCGACCCGGACGAGCTGGGCGACATCCCGGGCAACGTCGAGGTGCACTCCTGGGTGCCCCAGTTGGCGATCCTGGAGCAGGCCGACGCGTTCGTCACGCACGCGGGGATGGGCGGCAGCGGTGAGGGGCTGTACGCCGGTGTGCCCATGATCGCCGTCCCGCAGGGCGCCGAGCAGTTCATGAACGCGGACCGGCTGGTGGAGCTGGGCGTGGCCCGCCGCATCGACACGGCGGACGCCACCGCCGTGGCGCTGCGCACCGCGCTCACCGAGCTCGTCACCGACCCCGGAGTCGCCCGGCGTTCGGCGCGGCTCCGTGCCGACGTCCGGGCGGACGGCGGTACCGCCCGGGCCGCTGATCTCGTCGAGGAGATGCTGGGCTGACCCCCGGCCTCAGGCGAGGCTCGAGCCGTTCCCGGGGGAGGCCGCCGTCCCCCCGGGAACGGCAGCCTGCCGTGTTCCGTCCGTTTCCCGGCGGCGCATCGACAGGAGCAGGGTCAGGGCCGTGCCGACGACCGCCCAGGCGGAGAGCACCAGCAGGGGGCCGGTCACCGCGTTGCCCTTGAAGTACGCGATCGAGCGGGCCGTCCAGGTGCCCGCGCCGGGTGGCAGGGCGGGGCCGATGGCCCGCCAGAAGTCCGGCAGCATCGGCAGCGGGAAGGCGCCGCCCGCGCTCGGGTTGCCCGCGATCACGATGATGAGGACGGCCAGGCCGATGCCGACGATGCCGGTGAGTGCCTCCAGGGCGAGTGTGATCATTCCGACCGAGAACACGACCAGGGCGCCCAGCCCGGCCAGTGCCCACACACTGCCCGGCAGCGCGCCGAGGACCGGGCCGATGATGACCGCGCCGCCGATGCCGCCCGCGATCGAGTACAGCGCCATGACCCCGGTGCGGATCACCGCGCGCTGCCGGTTGGCGGGCTTGGTGCCCGCGCTGATCGCCAGGATCGAGGCGCAGAGGTAGCCGCCGACGCACCAGCCCACGACCAGGTAGAAGGACGAGAGGCCGTCGAAGTCGTCCGGGGAGGCGGGGGCCACGTCCACGGTCCGTACCGTGCGCCGCCGGGGCCCCTCCGCTTCCTCGACGATCTTTGTCAGCGAGGTGGCCAGCACGGTGCCGCCGCCGGAGGCGACGAGCACGGTGTCCGTCGACCCTGAGGGGCTGACCACCAGGGCGCCGTCGATGTCGCGGTTCTCGATCTGCCGGCGTGCCTCGGCCTCGCCGGAGACCGCGCGCGGGTCGAGCGGGCCGCCGGGCAGGTTCCCCAGCTGGGTGACGAGCTGCCCCGACACCTGCTGCGGGGCGACGACCCCGAAGGGGACGTCCGTCGGGTCCGGCCTGTGCAGCGCGCCGACGTAGGAGGCGATGAACAGCAGCTGCAGTCCCAGTACGCCGATGACCAGCAGGGCGGCGCGTGCGGTGACGGCGTTCTTCACCTCGTCAGCGAAAGTCATGCCCCCACGGTCCGGGCAGGGCGCTGTTCGCGCAGGCGGGGGCGGGCCGAATGGCGGAGGGGTGGCCGCACCCTCAGTTATCGTACGAACGTTCGAAACTTGGTCTATGGTGGAGAGCGAGGGGGTGAGTACGGATCGGTCCAGGAGGTGCGGATGTCAGGGTTCACGCATCTGCATACCTTCTCCGGGTTCTCCCTGCGGTACGGGGCGTCGCACCCGGAGCGGCTGGCCGAGCGTGCCGTCGAGCGGGGGATGGGCGCCCTCGCGCTGACCGACCGCGACAGCCTCGCGGGTGCGGTCCGCTTCGCCAGGGCCTGCGAGAAGGCCGGGATACGGCCGCTCTTCGGGGCGGAGCTCGCGGTGGCGCGGCAGGAGCCGGGAGGGGCGGCGGGCGAGGGGCGTACGCACAGGCCGCGCACGCCGGTCCGCGGTGGTGCCTTTGTCGATGAATCTGCACCCCGGGTCACCTTCCTCGCCCGGGACGGCGCCCCTGGCTGGGCCGAACTGTGCCGTCTGGTCACCGCCGCCCACGCTCCGGACGCCCAGGACACCGGACAGCCCCTGCTCGCCCGGTCCGCGCTGCCCGCGGAAGGGCTCACCGTGCTGCTCGGCCCCGCCTCCGAGGTGGGCGCCGCGCTCGCCGCGGGGCGGCCCGACCGGGCCGCCGTGCTGCTCGCCCCCTGGCGGGAGATCTACGGCGACGCCCTGCGCCTCGAAGCCGTCCACCACGGCCGCGAGGGCACCGGCCCCGGATCGCTGCGGCTCGCCGCCCGCACCGTCGGCTTCGCCGCCGAACAAGGGGTGCGGGCCGTGCTCACCAACGCCGTCCGGTACGCCGACCCCGGGCAGGGTCCCGTCGCCGACGTACTCGACTCGGCCCGCCGGCTCGTCCCCGTCGACCCGCGCCGTTCCCCTCTCGACACCGGGGAGCGCTGGCTCAAGGACGCCCGTGCCATGCGGGAGACCGCCGGGCGGATCGCCTCCGCCGCCGGGCTCGGCAAGGATGCGGGGGAGCGGCTGCTCGCGGAGACCCGGCGCACCGCCGACGCCTGCCGCGTCGACCCGGCGGACGACCTGGGCCTCGGCAGTGTCCACTTCCCCGAGCCGCACCTCGTCGGGGCCGGGCGGCGCACCGCCCAGCGGGTGCTGGCCTCCCGCGCCGCGGCGGGCATGGTGCGGCACGGCTACGACCGCAGACGCGACTACTGGGAGCGGATGCACCGCGAGCTGGACATCATCTCCCACCACGGCTTCGCCTCCTACTTCCTGACGGTCGCCCAGGTCGTCGACGACGTGAAGGGCATGGGCATACGGGTCGCCGCGCGTGGCTCCGGGGCCGGCTCCCTGGTCAACCACCTGCTCGGGATCGCCCACGCCGACCCGGTCGAACACGGGCTGCTCATGGAGCGCTTCCTGTCCGAGCGGCGTTTCGTACTGCCCGACATCGACATCGACGTCGAGTCGGCCCGCCGCCTGGACGTCTACCGCGCGATCATCGGGCGCTTCGGCGCCCAGCGGGTCGCGACCGTCTCCATGCCCGAGACCTACCGGGTGCGCCACGCCATCCGCGATGTCGGCGCAGCCCTCTCCATGGACCCGGCCGAGACCGACCGGCTGGCGAAGGCCTTCCCGCACATCCGGGCCAGGGACGCCCGCGCGGCGATGGAGGAGCTCCCCGAACTGCGCGCCGTGGCAGGGCGGAAGGAGAAGTACGGCCGGCTCTGGGACCTGGTGGAGTCGCTGGACGCCCTGCCGCGCGGCATCGCCATGCACCCGTGCGGGGTGCTCCTCTCGGACGACTCGCTGCTGCGGCGCACCCCGGTCATGCCCACCAGCGGCGAGGGTTTCCCCATGTCCCAGTTCGACAAGGACGACGTGGAGCACCTCGGGCTGCTCAAGCTCGACGTGCTCGGCGTGCGGATGCAGTCGGCGATGGCGCACGCGGTGACCGAGGTGAAACGGGCCTCGGGGCGGGAGATCGACCTGGACGCCGTGCCGCAGGGCGACCCGGAGACGTACCGGCTGATCAGGAGTGCCGAGACGCTCGGCTGCTTCCAGATCGAGTCGCCGGGGCAGCGCGACCTGGTCGGCAGGCTCCAGCCCGCCACCTTCCACGACCTGGTGGTCGACATCTCGCTGTTCCGGCCGGGCCCGGTCGCCGCCGACATGGTGCGGCCGTTCATCGAGGCCAGGCACGGCCGCGCGCCCGTGCGCTATCCGCACCCCGACCTGGAAGGAGCGCTGCGCGACACCTACGGGGTGGTCGTCTTCCACGAGCAGATCATCGAGATGGTGAACATCATGACCGGCTGCGGACGCGGTGAGGCCGACCGGGTGCGGCGCGGGCTCTCCGACCCCGAGTCGCAGGCCCGGATCAGGGTCTGGTTCGCAGAGCAGGCGGCGCGGAGGAAGTACGGCGCCGAGGTGATCGCCCGCGCCTGGGAGATCATCGAGGCGTTCGGGAGCTACGGCTTCTGCAAGGCGCACGCGGTCGCCTTCGCCGTGCCGACGTACCAGTCGGCCTGGCTCAAGGCGCACCACCCGGCGGCCTTCTACGCGGGACTGCTCACGCACGACCCCGGGATGTATCCGAAGCGGCTGCTGCTCGCGGACGCGCGCCGGCGCGGTGTGCCGGTGCTGCCGCTGGACGTGAACCGGTCGGCGGCCGCCCACCAGATCGAACTGGTGTCTGGCGACAACGGTGATAAATGGGGATTGCGGCTGGCCCTCTCGGACGTCCACGGCATCAGTGAGGCCGAGGTCTCCCGGATCGAGGCCGGTCGGCCCTACACCTCGCTGCTGGACTTCTGGCAGCGGGCCAGGCCCGGAAAGCCCGCCGCCGAACGGCTGGCCCAGGTCGGCGCGCTGGACGCCTTCGGAGCCAACCGCCGGGACCTGCTGCTGCACCTGTCCGAACTCCACCGCGCCCAGCGGGGTTCCGGGGCCAGGGGGAACGGCGCCCAGCTCCCGCTCGGCGACGGGCACCGGACCGGCACCATCGGCCTGCCCGACCTCAACGACGCCGAACGCCTCAGTGCCGAGCTCGGTGTGCTCAGCATGGACGTGTCACGCCACCTGATGGGTGATCACCACGCCTTCCTGAAGGAGCTGGGCGCGGTCTCCGCCAAGCGGCTGAGGGAGGCCGGACACGGGGAGACGGTGCTGGTCGCGGGCGCGAAGGTGGCCACCCAGACCCCGCCGATCCGCTCCGGGCGCCGGGTCGTCTTCACCACCCTGGACGACGGGACGGGACTGGTCGACCTCGCCTTCTTCGACGACAGCCACGCCGCCTGCGCGCACACCGTCTTCCACTCGTGGCTGCTGCTCGTGCGCGGGACGGTCCAGCGGCGGGGCGCACGCAGCATGAGCGTGGTCGGCGCGGCGGCCTGGAACCTGGCGGAACTGGCCGAACTCCGGCGCACCGGCGGCCTCGACGCGGTCGCGGCACGGCTGGCGGAGGTGCCCGCCGACGAGGAGGGGGAGACGCCCGACGACGGCCGCCGTATCCAGCTGCCGACCGGCTACGAGATGAACCCCTGGTCCGATCTCCAGCCGGCCGGCGAGGGGACGCCCACCGGGAGGAAGCTGTGGCACCAGAGCCAGGGGAGTGCGGGATGAACGAGCAGCCGGCCGTCCTGTGCCTGCGGTTCCGCCGGATCGGCGGCGGGCTTCCGGACAGCGTGGGTTACGAAGGGCTGCTCGCCCTCCTCGGGGCGTTCACCCCGGTCGTCGAGGCGGCCCCGCCCGGCGCCGCGCTGGCCGATGTCAGCGGCGCACTGCGCTACTTCGGGCAGGACGCGGCCGGCCTGGCCTCCGTGATCCGGGTGCGCGCCCTCGCCCTGCACGGCGTGGACTGCGCGATCGGGGCGGCCTCCAACCCCATGCTGGCCAGGATGGCCGCACGGCAGGCGACGGCCGGAACCACCTTCGTGGTGTCCCCCGGTGAGCACGCCGGCTTCCTCGCGTCCAAGCCCGCCGCCGCGCTCGACGGCGTCGGGGCGGCGACCGCGCGCACCCTGTGCGGGTACGGGCTCGACTCCATCGGCCGGATAGCCGCCGCACCGCTCGCCACCCTGCAGCGGATCACCGGGGTGCGGACCGGGCGGGAGCTGTGGGAGCGGGCCAACGGCATCGACCGTACGCGGGTCGTGCCGAACGCCGCCGCCCGGTCGATCGCCGCCGAACGCTCCTTCCCCCGCGACGAACTGGACCCGGAGCAGCACCGCCGCGCGCTCCTCTCGCTCACCGAGGAGCTGGGGGCCAGGCTGCGCGTCGACGGACAGGTGTGCCGCTCGCTCGCGGTCTCCGTGCGCTACGCCGACCGGACCGGCTACGCCACGCTGACCCGCAGCCGTACGCTTCCGGAGCCCACCGCCCACTCGGCGGCGCTCACCTCGCTCGCGTACCGGATCCAGGACTCGTTCGCCCTGCAGCGGGCGCGGGTGCGGGGGATCGGGCTGCGGGCGGAGGGGCTCCACGAGGCGGAACGGGCCGCCCACCAGCTCACCTTCGACCCGGTGGACGAACGGGCACGGCGCATCGAGGCGGTGTCCGACCGGCTGCGGGCCCGCTTCGGCCCGCAGGCCGTGAAGCCGGGGCGGCTCGCGGCCTGACGCGGGCCGCCGGGGGCGCCGGTCAGGGGGGACCGGCCGTCCAGGGCGCGGTCATCGAAAGCAAGGGCGCCGGCCGTCCGGAGCGCAGGAATCTTTTACCGACGCGTAACTTCCCCCGTGACCTTACCCATGCGTAACTTGGCATGAGCACGTTAAAAAACCCGCTGTGGTCCGGACCGCAGGGCGCACCGCCATCGCAACTCCCTTGAGCCGCAAGGAGACCACCCGATGCTGCCCTGGACCCGCGCCCCGCGCACCCCACGCGCACGCCGAACGCTCGTCGCACTCCTCCTCGCCGTCACCGCACTGGTCGCCGCCCCCACGGCGACCGCCAACGCGGCCACCACGCAGGCCGCCTCCTCCCGCGGCTGGAACGACTACTCCTGCAGGCCCTCCGCAGCCCACCCCCGCCCCGTCGTCCTCGTCCACGGGACCTTCGGCAACTCGATCGACAACTGGCTGGTCCTCGCGCCGTACCTCGTCAACCGGGGCTACTGCGTCTTCTCGCTCGACTACGGCCAGCTCCCCGGAGTGCCGGTCTTCAACGGACTGGGCCCGATCGACAAGTCGGCAGGGCAGCTCGCCGTGTTCGTCGACAAGGTGCTCGACGCCACCGGCGCCCCGAAGGCCGACCTCGTCGGCCACTCACAGGGCGGCATGATGCCCAACTACTACCTGAAGTTCCTCGGCGGAGCCGACAAGGTGAACGCCCTCGTCGGGATCGCCCCCGACAACCACGGCACCACGCTCCTGGGCCTCACCCGGCTGCTGCCGTACTTCCCCGGCATCGAGGACCTCCTCACGACGAACACCCCGGGCCTGGCCGACCAGATCGCCGGGTCCGCCTTCATCACCAAGCTCAACGCCGGCGGCGACACCGTGCCCGGCGTCCGCTACACGGTGATCGCGACCAAGTACGACGAGGTCGTGACCCCGTACCGCACGCAGTACCTGGACGGGCCGAACGTACGCAACGTCCTGCTCCAGGACCTGTGCCCGGTCGACCTGTCCGAGCACGTCGCGATCGGGACCATCGACAGGATCGCCTTCCACGAGGTGGCGAACTCCCTCGACCCGGCGCACGCCACCCCGACCACCTGCGCCTCGGCCGTCGGCTGACAGGACCGGGAAACGGGTCGGTGGGAAGTTACGGACAGACAATCCGGGCATGATGGCCGGATGTCTGTCCGTACGGTCCCACCGACCGGATCCGTCAGATCTGGACGCCGGGAGTACCGTCCTCCACGACCACGCTCGCGCGGGTGCTGATCGTGGCGCCCGGCTTCGTGACGAACGGCAGGACGCGGAAGTCGCTCGTCCAGCGGTCGCGGTCCACCGTGACGCGCACGTAGCCGCGCTGGTTGTTGAAGAACTTCATGTGGGGGTTCGCCGCGAGGAACGTTTCGCCCTGGGCCGTCATGTCGGCGCCGTCGCCGCCGCTCGTGATCGAGGTGCCCACGAACTCCGAGCCGACGGTCGCCGATTCAGGGTCGGTGTAGTCGCGCTTGAGGTCCCAGGCGTAGTTCTGGTGGCGGTCGCCCGTGATGACGACCAGATTGCGCACCCCGCGGGTGTCCGCCTCGGCGAGCAGCCGGTTGCGTTCGGCGACGTAGCCGTCCCACGGGTCCGTCCAGACCTTCGTGGCCGGACCCGGGTCCTGGTCGGTCTGGCCCATCGGGGCCTGGTTGCCGAGGATCTGCCAGCGGGACCGCGAGCGGCTGAAGCCCTTGAGGACCCAGTCCCGCTGGCGGGACCCGAGCAGGGAGCGGTCCGCGTCGAAGCGGTCGGCGCAGTCGGCGGAGGCGCCGTCGCCGCACGCCTGGTCGTCGCGGTACTGGCGGGTGTCGAGCATCGTGAAGTCGGCGAGCCGGCCGTAGGGGAGCCTGCGGTACATCTGTACGTCGGGGCCCTTCGGCACCTGGGTGCGGCGCAGTGGCGCGTGCTCGTACAGGGCCTGGAAGGCGGCGGCGCGGCGCAGCAGGAAGGTCTTCGGGTCCTCGTCGTTCTCGGAGGTCTCGTCCGCCCAGTTGTTCTCCACCTCGTGGTCGTCGAACGTCATGATCCACGGGAAGTTGGCGTGCGCCTCGCGCAGCGGGGCCTCGGACTTGTAGAGGCCGTACTGGAGGCGGTAGCGGGCGAGGTCGAGGGTCTCGGTGTGGAACCTGGGGTCGGTGCTCACGCCGCGCTTGTTCGTCCTGACGCCGGACTCGTACAGGTAGTCACCGAGGTGCACCACCAGGTCCAGGTCCTCCTGGGCCATGTGGTGGTACGCGGTGAAGTAGCCGTCCTGCCAGGCCTGGCAGGACGCGAAGGCGAACTTCAGCTCGCGCGGAGAGGACAGGGGCGTCGGGGTGGTGCGCGTACGTCCCACGGGAGAGATGGCGGAACCCGCCTTGAAGCGGAACCAGTACGTGCGGTCGGGGGCGAGCCCGTGCACCTCGGGGTGGACGGAGTGCGCGAGTTCCGGAGTCGCCACGACACTGCCGCGGCGTGCCACCCGGCGGAACCGCTCGTCGAGCGCCACCTCGTAGTGGACCCGGACGGGCTTCGCCGGCATGCCGCCCTGGCCGTCCTGGGCGAAGGGGTCGGGAGCCAGACGCGTCCAGAGCACGACACCGTCCGACGTCGGGTCGCCCGAGGCGACACCCAGGGTGAACGGGTCACCCTTCAGGGCGGGCGCGGCGAACGCGGACTGTGCCTCCCACGCCCCCGTCCCGAGCATCAGCGCGGCGGCCGCTCCTCCGCCGAATCCGAACATCTGCCTGCGGGACACGGAATGCGAGACCACGGGTCCTCCTCGGTCGATCTGCGTCAACCTCGGACACGCTGCCGGGCATTGATGTCATGCTCACGCGCAACTCATGGCCGGAGGCCGAGCGATACGTGAACAAGGCGACTGTGCGGCCCGGAGAGCTCAGGACACCGCGCGGTAGCGGCGCTCCGGCCGGCCGGTCCCGCCGTACCGCAGGGACACCTCGGCCCGGCCCGTCTCCGCGAAGTACTCCAGGTAGCGGCGCGCGCTGACCCGGGACAGTGCGCCGGCCTCGGCGCATTCGGACGCCGACAGCCCCGCCGGGTGCTCGCGCAGGACGCGTTCGACCAGATCAGCGGTGTGGGCCGCCAGACCCTTGGGGAGTTCCCGGGAGCCCGGGGGGCGGGTACCGAAAATGCGGTCCACGTCCTCCTGCCGGGCTTCCCGGTGGGCCTCGTCCAGTGCGTCCAGGCGGTTGCGCAGCGAGGCCACGTGCTGCAGCTGCTCCTGCAGGGCCGAGCGGTGGAACGGTTTGATCAAGTAGTGCAGGGCGCCCGCCCGCAGGGCCGCCCTGACCACCCCGGCGTCGCGCGCCGCCGTGATGAACAGCGCGTCCGCGCTGTGGGTGTCCCCCTCCCGCTCCTCCGCGGCGCGCAGCTCCCGCAGCACCTGGATCCCGTCCATGTCGGGAAGGAAGACGTCGAGCAGGACCAGGTCGGGGCGGAGCCGGCGGGCCGCGCGCAGGGCCTCCGCGCCCGTGTGGGCCACCCCGACGACCGTAAAGCCGGCCAAAGCGGACACATACCGGCTGTGCAGCTTCGCGACCATGAAGTCGTCGTCCACCACCAGCACTTTCGTCACGCCGACACGCTAGGGCGCGACCACAACGACCACAACGTCCATTGATTCCGGAACGGCGACAGCTCGTTAACGCGCAGGCAACATGTGGGCCACCTCACACCCGTTCACACCCCTCCACGTAGGGCTCGAAAGGCGGCACCCGGTGCGACTGCGCACTCCACTCGCCCTGTTCGGGGCAGCGCTGCTGGTGGCCGTCGGGCCACCGCTGCTCTCCACCGGCAGCGGTTCCGACTCCGGCACGCAGATCCCCGGACTGCGCTTCATGGTTCCCAACACACCCGGCGGCGGTTACGACATCACGGCCCGCACCGCGGCGAAGAACGCGGAGGACGCCGGGCTCACCCACGGCATCGAGGTGTTCAACCTGCCCGGCGCGGGCGGCACCGTCGGTGTGACCCGGCTGGTCGCCGAGCACGGCAACGGCAAACTCGCCATGTCCATGGGCCTCGGGGTCGTGGGCGCGGTGAACACCAACAAGTCGCCCAAGACCCTCGCCGACACCACTCCGATCGCCCGGCTCACCGAGGAGCAGGACATCGTCGTCGTCGCCAAGGACTCCCCGTACAGGACGATCGACCAGCTGCTCACCGCCTGGAAGAAGGACCCTGGGAAGATACCGGTCGGCGGCGGTTCCTCGCCCGGCGGTCCCGACCACCTGGCACCCATGCTGATGGCGAAGGCAGCCGGGATCGCACCGAAGCAGGTCAACTACATCCCCTTCGACGGCGGCGGCGAACTGCTCGCCTCGATCCTCGGCAACAAGGTCGGCTTCGGCGTCTCCGGCGTCGGTGAGTACCTCGACCAGATCGAGGCCGGTGAGCTGCGCCTGCTGGCCGTCACCGGCCCGAAGCGCGTCCCTGGCCTCGACGCACCCACCCTCCGTGAGGCCGGTCTCGACACCGACTTCACCAACTGGCGCGGCATCGTCGCCCCGCCCGGGCTCTCCGACGCCGAACGCGACAAGCTCGTCGGGCTGGTGAGCGAACTGCACGACTCGAAGCAGTGGCGCGAGTCCATGAAGAAGAACGGCTGGGACGACGCCTTCCTCGTGGGCGACGACTTCGGCGACTTCCTGGACGCCCAGGACCGCCGGGTCGTCACCGTCCTCAAGGAGCTGGGACTGTGAGCGACGAGAACACCCCCTCCCGGCCCGTCACCGCGCGTTCCTGGCTCCGCGAGCACTCCGAACTCGGCGTCTGCGTCATGCTGCTCGTGCTGGGCGTCCTCGTCCTGACCGACGCCCTGACGATGAGCGTGGACATCACCCAGCGCGGCCCCGTCGGCCCCCGGACCGTCCCCGTGGTCGTCGGCATCGGGCTGCTGGCCGTCGCCGTGCTGCTGGCCGTCGACGTCCTGCGCGGCGGTCGCGGCGAGGCGGAGGGCGGTGAGGACGTCGACCTCGACGAACCCGCCGACCGGCGCACCGTCGCCCTGCTCACCGGCGTCTTCCTCGCCTTCGCCGTCCTCATCGGCCCGCTCGGCTTCCCGATCTCCGGCGCCCTCCTCTTCTGGGGCTCGGCCTACGCGCTGGGCAGCCGCCACCACGACCGTGATCCGCTCATCGCGGCCGGGCTCTCCCTGGTGACCTACTTCGTCTTCGACAACCTGCTCGGGGTGCCCCTCCCGGGCGGCCCGCTGATGGGGGTGCTCTGACCGATGGATTCCCTCAACTCCCTCATCGACGGGTTCGGCACGGCGCTCACGCCGGTCAACCTGCTCTGGGCCGCGCTCGGCGTCCTGCTCGGCACGGCGATCGGCGTCCTCCCCGGCATCGGCCCCGCCATGGCCGTGGCGCTGCTGCTCCCGGTGACGTACGGGCTCGAACCGACCGGCGCCTTCATCATGTTCGCCGGGATCTACTACGGCGCGATGTTCGGCGGTTCCACCACCTCGATCCTCCTCAACACCCCAGGGGAGAGCGCGGCCGTCGTCGCCGCGATCGAGGGCAACCCGATGGCGAAGGCCGGACGCGGTGCGCAGGCGCTGGCCGCCGCGGCGATCGGCCACTTCGCCGGCGGCATGATCGGCACGATCCTGCTGGTCGTGCTCGCCCCGACCGTCGCCTCGCTCGCGGTCGACATCGGCGCACCCGACTACTTCGCCATCATGGTGCTGGCCTTCATCGCCGTCACCTCCGTCCTCGGCTCCTCGCGCATCCGCGGCCTCGCCTCGCTCCTCATCGGTCTCACCATCGGCCTCGTCGGCCTGGACCAGATGACGGGACAGCAGCGCCTCACCTTCGGCTCGCTCCAACTGGCCGACGGAATCGACGTGGTGATCGTGGCGGTCGGGCTGTTCGCCATCGGGGAGGCCCTCTGGGTCGCCGCACACCTGCGCCGCTCCACGGGAAAGCCGATTCCCGTCGGCCGCCCCTGGCTCGGCAGGGCCGACGTCCGGCGCACCTGGAAGTCCTGGCTGCGCGGGCCCCTCATCGGCTTCCCGTTCGGCGCGATCCCGGCGGGCGGCGCGGAGATCCCCACCTTCCTCTCGTACGTCACGGAGAAGCGGCTCTCCAAGCACCGCGACGAGTTCGGGAAGGGCGCCATCGAGGGGGTCGCCGGCCCGGAGTCGGCGGCCTCCGCCTCCGCCGCCGGAACCCTGGTCTCCATGCTCACGCTCGGCCTGCCCACCACGGCCGTCGCCGCCGTCATGCTGGCCGCCTTCCAGCAGTACGGCATCCAGCCCGGCCCGCTGCTGTTCGAGCGTGAACCCGAGCTGGTGTGGGGCCTGATCGCGTCGCTCTTCGTGGGGATGGTGCTGCTCCTCGCGCTGAACCTGCCCCTCGCGCCGCTCTGGGCGAAGCTGCTGCGGATCCCGCGCCCCTACCTCTACGCGGGCATCCTGTTCTTCGCCGCCGTCGGCGCGTACGCGGTCGGAGGGGAGGCCGTCGACCTGGTGATCCTGCTGGTGATCGGACTGATCGGCTTCGGAATGCGGCGGTACGGACTGCCCGTGCTCCCCGCGATCATCGCGGTCATCCTCGGACCGTCCGCCGAACAGCAGCTGCGGCGCGCCCTCCAGATCAGCGACGGCAGCGTGACGGGCCTGGTCGACACCCCGTTCTCGGTGACCGTGTACGTCATCGTCGCGCTGATCCTGGCGTGGCCGCTGGTGAGGAAGACGCTCGGACGCAACCGGGCATGAGGGAATGTCAGCGGCGGCTGAGAGGCTTCGGTCATGACGACCATCGACTGGGATGCCGCCGCCGACTCCTTCGACGAGGAACCCGACCACGGGCTGCGCGACCCCGCGGTCCGCGACGCCTGGGCGCGGCGGATGGAGACCTGGCTGCCCGGCGCGCGCTCCTCGGTCCTCGACCTCGGATGCGGAACGGGCAGTCTGGCTCTGCTCGTCGCCTGCCAGGGGCACCGCGTGACGGCCGTCGACCGGTCGCCGCGCATGGTGGAACAGGCGCGGGCCAAGCTGGCCGGGACCGGCACCGAGGTGCTCGTCGGCGACGCCGGGGACCCCCCGGTCGGCACCCAGCGGTTCGACGTGATCCTCGCCCGGCACACGGTGTGGCTGCTGCCCGACCCCGTGGCTGCCCTGCGGCTCTGGTTCTCCCTGCTGCGGCCGGGCGGCAGGCTGGTACTCATCGAAGGTGTGTGGAACGGCACCGGACTCCCCGCCGCCCGTCTCACCGCACTCCTCGCCGAGCACACGGAGCGCGTCCACCACGAGCCGCTCTCCGGGGACTCCGGGCTCTGGGGCAGGGAGGTCGACGACGAGAGGTACGCACTGGTGGCCCGCGCCGAGCCGCCCCACCGGCACACCGAGGTCGTCGACGTCCACCTGATCCTGCGCAGGGGCTCCGAGGTGCTGCTCGCCCGGCGGGCCGGCACGGGGTATGCGGACGGGCTGCTCCACGCCCCCTCCGGTCACGCGGAGGACGGCGAGGACGTGCGGGCGGCGATGATCCGGGAGACCGCCGAGGAGATCGGGGTCGAGCTGGCCCCGGACGAGCTCCGGGTGGCCCTGGTCATGCAGCACCGGGGGCCGGGCGGAAACCCCAGGATGGGCTGGTTCTTCGAGGCCGACCTCGATCCCGGACGCCCGCCCCGCAACGCGGAGCCCGACAAGTGCTCCGAGCTCGCCTGGTACCCCCTGGACGCGCTCCCCGACGACATGGTGGCGTACTGCCGCGAAGGCCTCGACGGATACCGCGCCGGGCAGCGCTTTCTGATCCACTGGCACGAGGACGCCGACACCGTCGCGTACGCACCGCGGGGGACACGGCGAGCCGACCCGCTGCCGGTGTCGGCGGCCCCCACCGGCCGGCTCCACCACGTGCGGCTGCCGGTGCGCGACCTGGCCGAGGCGGTCGCGGAGTGGGGCTGGCTGCTCGGCCGGCTCGGCCATGTCCCGTACCAGCGCTGGGCGCAGGGCCGGAGCTGGCGGCACGGCGACAGCCATGTGGCGGTCGAGCACGCACCCGTCCCGCCCGACAGCGGGAACGACAGCGGGAACGACAGCGGCGACGGGAGCGGCGACGGGCCACGCCCCGGCACCGGCCGCCTGGGGTTCCACGTACGCGACCGTGCCGCGCTGGCCGCACTGGTGGCGGACGCCCCGGCACACGGCTGGAGGCCGCTGCCGCCCGACGGCCGGGCGGCAGCAGACGGCAGCGGGTGCCGTACGGCCCGTCTGGCGGACACGGCGGGGCACGAGGTGGAGCTGGTCGCCCCCTGAGGGCCGCCCCGCCGGCAGGGGGCGCACGCCTCGGCAGAACCGCCCCGGCGGTCAGCCCGCCCGGTCAGGCCGGCAGCGTCGCGACGCTCAGCGGAGCAGTGCCGCCAGGCCCTCGGTGCGGGCGAGGTGTTCCAGCTCGTCCAGGGCCCGCACGGCCGCCTCCGCCGCCAGGGGGTCGCTGCCGGCGAGGCCGCTCTCCTCGAACTCGTCCTCGTCCAGGCGCAGTACGGACGAGCCGTCCGCCGACACCCACAGGTCCAGGTCCAGGTCCTCCACCAGGAGTTCGGATCCCCGCAGCACGGCGGGCCGGGTGATGTCGCAGTACCAGCCCTTCAGCTGTCCGGCTCCGGTGCGGACCTCCTTCACCGCGTACCACCGGTCGCGCCAGAAATGCTCGGTGAAGACGTCGCCCGGCTCGAACCGTACGAAGCCGAAGTCCCGCACCCCCGGCGCGGCCCACGGCGCCCGGACGGTGATCCGGGTCCCGTCGTCGGCGACCGGCTCCGCCGGGTAACGGATCTTCGTACGGCCAGCCTTGACCAGGGCCACCGTCAACGGGGCGGGGTCAGGCGATCCGGTGGACATGGCGCACCTCCGTGGCACAGATCTCGTAGCCGAACCAGCGGTTGACCGCCGGCATCGGGCCGTTGCCGGCGTCGTTACCGGTGTAGGCGTCCGTGTACCTGGCCGCCCGTGCCCGGTGCAGCGAGGCGTTCTTGGCGAGCTTCAAGGAAGTCACGCACGAGCACCGTCATGGGCGGAAGGTAACGCGGGGCACGACCCGGACGCCTCCGGTTTTCCGGCGGCGGGCCGGTGACGGGCGAGCGGGCCGGTGACGGGACGGCCGCCGGGTGGGACAGAATCGGCGTGTGACCCTGAAGATCGCCGTTGACCCGGACTCCGCCACCGCCCCGTACGAGCAGCTGCGCGCGCAGCTCTCCGAACAGGCCCGCTCAGGCGCCCTGCCCGTCGGCTACCGCCTCCCGACCGTACGAGGCCTGGCCGGGGAACTGGGCCTCGCCGCCAACACCGTGGCCAAGGCATATCGCGCGCTGGAGGCCGACGGGGTGATCGAGACCCGCGGCCGCAACGGGACGTTCATCGCCGCCGCGGGGGACGCTGCGGACCGCCACGCCGCCACGGCGGCACAGGAGTACGCCCAGCAGGCCCGGCGCCTCGGCGTGTCCCGGGCCGACGCGCTGGCCTTGGCGGAGGACGCGGTACGGGCGGCCTACACGCGGTAGCGCGCGGGGACGCCGGCCGCTCACAGGTAGAGCCCCGCGCCCGCCCTCACGTCCTGCTTCGGCACGGACGCCGGTCCGCTGCCGCGCCGAAGGGCGTACAGCTCGGCGAGTGTCGCCCCCTCGCGGCCCAGCCCTTCCTCGGTGCCCAGCCAGGAGACCGACTCCGTCCGGGTCAGCGAGCCCACCTCGATGCGTGCCAGACAACGGCCCGGCCTGACCACCGCGGGGTGCAGCCGCTCCAGGTCCTCATTGGTGGTCAGCCCCACCAGCACGTTACGGCCCTGGCCGAGCAGCCCGTCCGTCAGATTGAGCAGCCGCGACAGTGCCTGACCCGCCGTGTGCTTCGCCTCGCCGCGGATCAGCTCGTCGCAGTCCTCCAGGAGCAACAGCCGCCACCGCCCCTTGGCCGAGCCGTCGTCCTCACCGATGGCGATGTCCATCAGATAGCCGACGTCGTTGAAGAGCCGCTCCGGGTCCAGGACGCAGTCGACCTGGCACCAGTCCCGCCAGGAGCGGGCGAGGGTGCGCAGCGCCGAGGTCTTGCCGGTGCCCGGAGGGCCGTGCAGAAGGAGCAGCCGGCCGGAGATGTCGTCGGGGGTGACCTTCATCAGCCGGTCCATGGCGTCGGCCACCGGAGCCGTGTAGTTGGGCCGGACCTCGTCCCAGGTGCCGGCGGCGATCTGCCGGGTGGTGCGGTGCGGGCCGCGGCGCGGTGACACGTACCAGAAGCCCATGGGCACGTTGTCCGGCTGCGGCTCCGGCTCGTCCCGGGCCTCGTCGGTCGCCTCGGAGAGGATCTTCCGGGCCAGTTCGGGTGTGGTGGCGGTGACCGTGACGTCGGCGCCCCGGTTCCACCGCGAGACCAGCAGCGTCCACCCGTCACCCTCGGCGAGGGTCGCGCTGCGGTCGTCGTCCCGGGCGGACCTCAGCACCTTGGCGGCCGCGGGCAGCAGGGTGGCCTCCGATTTGACCCGGTCGAGGGAGGTGCTGTGCGAGTGAGGCTGCTCGCCCGTCGCGAAGCGTCCCAGGAACAGCGCGTCCACGACGTCGGACGGCGAATCGCTGTCATCGACGTTGATCCGGATCGGCAGAGCGGACTCGGGGTTGGCAGACATGGCGGCAATGATCCGCCACGGAGGCACCCCGCGCACCCGGGTTTCAGCAGCCGCACCCGGGTGGCGGGCCCGAGTGGCCGGGTGCGCGGCGCGCCGGGCGCGTGCCGCGTACGAAGGCGAACTCCTCGGTGCGTGCCGGGTCCAGGACACCGCGCGTGCCGGTACGCCCCCCGAACCGTGCGCCGTCTCGCCGCGGATGATCCGTGCGGGCGATTTCGCCGCTGGTGCGCCGGATGCCGGATTTCGATGTGACGTGCCGCCAGGAGTGGTGCGGTCGGACCTTGTCGAAGCTTTTTGGCATGGACACTTCCGGAAATCGGGCTCGTACTGCTACCACGGAGTAGGCAGAGATCCTGCCCAAGGAGGTTCCATGAAAATGTCCAGACTCGTGGCGTTCTCGTCCTCTCTCCTGCTCGGCACCGTTCTCGCTCTGACCGGTGCGGGCGTCGCCCAGGCCCAGGAATCCGTGCGGTCCGTCGACTACGTGGCCCTGGGGGACTCGTACTCGTCGGGTGTCGGTGCCGGCAGCTACGACAGTGCGAGCGGTGACTGCAAGCGCAGCACCCGCGCTTATCCCGCCCTCTGGAAGGCGGCCAACAACCCCGCCTCCTTCGCGTTCACCGCTTGTTCGGGAGCCAGGACCGGCGATGTCACGGCCGGTCAGCTCGGACCCCTCAACTCCGCCACCGATCTCGTCTCGATCTCCATCGGCGGCAACGACGCGGGGTTCGCCGATGTCATGACCACCTGCGTGCTGCAGTCCGAGGCGACCTGTCTGAGCCGGATCGCCACCGCCCGCGCCTACGTCGACTCGACCCTCCCCGGCAAGCTGGACTCCGTCTACTCGGCGATCAGCGCCAAGGCACCCGCCGCCCACGTCGTCGTCCTCGGCTACCCCCGCTTCTACCGGATCGGTGGTAACTGCGTCGCCGGTCTCAGCGAGAAGGAGCGCACCGCCATCAACGGTGCCGCCGACTACCTCAACGCCGCCACAGCCAAGCGCGCGGCCGATCACGGCTTCACCTGGGGTGACGTCAGTTCGACCTTCACCGGGCACGAGATCTGCTCGGGCAGCGCCTGGCTGCACAGTGTGAACTGGCTCAACATCGGGGAGTCCTACCACCCGACCGCCGCCGGGCAGTCGGGCGGCTACCTGCCCGTCCTCAGCTCCAAGGCCTGACCGCCCCGTCGGTGCGCGCGGGTTCAGCTGTCCGCCGAGGAGGGGGCTCCGGCCTCCGGGGCCCCCTCCTCGTGCGCCCCGGCGGGGTTCTGGCACATCGGCACCGGTGCCGGTGCGCCACTCGCCGACGTGCTCGTCACGGCTTTCCCGCCGCCTCTCTCGTCCGTGCCGTCGTCGTCCGTCAGCGCCCAGGCCAGGGCGCCTGCGAGGAGCAGCGAGACGACCACCCCGACGGCCACCAGGACGCCCGTGCGCTTCGTGCTCCCGGCCGGTTCCGGTGTGCCCGTGGCGAGTTCGGACCCCCCTGCCCCGGCGTCCTCGCCGCCCGTCGGCGCGGGCGGCGGACCGGCCTCCCCGACCCCGGGCGAGCCGGTACCGCCGGCGGCCAGGATCCGCAGCCGGCGTTCCGCCTCGGCGGCGGTGAGCCGCTCGGCCGGATCGCTGCGCAACAGTCCTTCGATGACGGGGGCGAGCGCGCCCGCTCGCCGGAGCGGCGGCGGCCCGTCGTCGCCCGCGGTGTCCCCGGGGGTGCCCCCGCCGAACGGTGACTGCCCCTCGGTGGCGGCGTACAGAAGCACTCCGAGCGACCAGAGGTCGGATTCGGGCCCGGGCGCGCGCCCCAGCGCGCACTCGGGCGCGAGGTGCCCCGGTGAGCCGGTCCGTCCTCCCGTCGCGGTGGGTGCGGGCGCTTCGGGGGCCGTGGTGATGCCGAAGTCCTTCAGCATCACCCTGCCGTCGTTGGCCAGCAGGACGTTGCCCGGCCTCACGTCGCGGTGCAGCACACCGGCCTCATGTCCGCCGCGCAGCGCCGCGAGCACCTCGGCGCCGATCCTGGCCGCGCGCCGCGGGGACAGCGGACCGTCGGCGTCCAGCACGTCGGACAGGGAGAGCCCGCGGACCAGGTCCATGACGATCCAGGGCCGGGAGTCCTGGACGACCACGTCGTGGACGGCGACCACGTTGCGGTGCGAGACACGGGCCGCCGTCCTGGCCTCGCGCTCCAGGCGGGAGTGCGGCCGCTCGGCGCCGTCGGCGGATCCGTCCACCGGTGCCGGCACCTCCTTCACGGCCACCTCGCGCCCCAGTACCTCGTCGCGGGCCCGCCACACGATCCCCGCCCCGCCCTCGCCCAGGGGGTCCAGGAGCCGGTACCGATCCGCGATCACACGTCCGGTGCCCGGGACTTGGCTCATCGGTGACCCTCCGTCAGCAGCGTTGCGCGGTAAGGCGAATCCCCTCCAAGCTAACTCAACCCGCACCGGAAGCGACAGGATCCGACAACGGCCCGTCAACACCCGTGCACGGGTATGTAATCCTGCGGCCGGGATACACGAGTGTCACCGCGGGACGATAGGGTTAACCTGCCCGGGCCGGGTGCCCTCGTACGGGTGGGGAGTGACATGGAACAGATAACGGTGCGCAGCAGGCCGCGTGTGCCTGCCATCACATGTGGGAGCGGTGCGACCAGTTCGCGTCTCGACCGCCATCTCGCAGTGCTGGGCGGTCCCGCCGTCCCGCGCCGTGAGTCGGCGGAAGCGACGCTGCTGATGCTCGAGCTCACCTCGCGCGATGCCGCGCACACCCGCAGGAGCAGGAGCGCGCGTGTCTCGCTCTTCGCCCCGCTGCGGCGACTGCGGCGCTCGCTCTTCGGCAGCCGCCGCTGACCGACGGCTGTCACGACCGGTCCGGCCCTTCGCTCAGGGCCGCGGCCATCACTCCGTCCCGACGCAGTGCTGCTGTCCGCCCGTCATCCCCAGGGACCGGCAGCGTTGCGTCGGTGTGTTCCTCCGCCTCGGCAGGCTACCCATCGGCGCCGGCTCTCCCCGTCCGGCCCACCCGCGGCCGACGGGACGTCCCCCCGCAGTCGTGCGGGATCTCCGCGACGGGACGCGCATCTCACAGCAGCGCGAACTGCCCCTCCGGCCCCTCCTCCTGGTGGTCCAGCACGGATGCCGGAAGCCGGGCCGTCGCGGGCACGGGAAGCAGCCCGGCGGTACGCAGCTCGTCCCGGGTCAGGACGTCCGCCCGCTCCAGCCGTTCCCGCAGCGCCTGCTGCCGGGGCCGCAGCCCTGCGAGCAGCGCCAGGACGCTGACCAGTTCCAGCAGTTCCGTGGTCCGTTCCTGCGGCCAGCCGCGCGGTCCCACCGCCTCCAGCCCGTCTGCCGGCGGCCCTTCAGCCGTCGCCGTGCGGCGCCCGAGCCAGAGCTCCAGTATCCGTACCCCGCTGACCCGGAAGTCCCAGGCGCCGGCGGCCACGGGCGATACGCGCCCCTCGCCGAGGACGATCGCCTCCTCGGCGGCGTCGTAGTGCGGGCCGGTCGGCCGGGGCGGGATCGCGGCCCGCACGTACGGGCGACGGCCGCCGGGCATGCGTGGGCGTTCCCCGCCCCGTGCCCCACGCAGATGGAGACGCAGCAACTCCTGGCCGAGCTCCACGCCCTCCGCCCACGGTCCGCCGTCGGCGGGCAGCGGGACGAGGGGGCCCGCGGGGGAGGGGAGGGCCGAGGCGAGGGTCCAGGCCAGGACGTGCTCGGCCGTGACCGGCACCCCGTACCGGGCGGCCAGCAGTGCGGACAGACCCGGTGCGAGATTGGGTTCCCGTCCGCCCGGCCGCCGGTAGAGCGGCCGTATGCGGCCGGGCCGTCCGGCAGGGGAACGACCGTCGGGCAGCAGTGCGGTCGCGGAGAGGGCGGGACCGTTGTCCTGGGGGACGTACCCGTGCTCGACGGCGAAGAGTTGGTGTCCGTCGGCGACCCGCCACAGCTCGGGGCGGGCCGCGTCGAGCAACCGGTGGTCGGGAATCAGCCACTGCTCGTCGAAGGCGCCGTGCAGGATCCGTACCGGTTCGGGGTACGGGCCGGGATCCCGGGCGAACGCGCTCGTGCCGGTGGGCCGGCCCGGCAGAGAGGCGGCCGGGGTCAGCGGCGTACGGGAGCGAGAGGGCCGGAACAGGCGCTCCTGCTCGGCGCCTTCCGCCGCTGCCAGCAGGTCCCAGCGGGCCCGGAGCGAGGCGGCGTCGGGCGCTGTCACCCAGGCGCGCCCAGGTCTCAGCGGCCGCACCGACCACGGCATGAGGTCGTCCAGCAGCGGGAGCGCATCGCCCCCGCCCGCTCCGGCCGCCACCCGTGCTGCCACCGTGTCGTCCTCCCCGTCGCCAGGTCCGCCGCTCCCGGCATCGTAACGACCGGGCCCTGCGTCGTGGCTACGGCCCGGAACGCGACGACGGCCGTTCGCGACGACGGCCCGCCGCACGCGGCTCATGTCGTCAGTGCGCGTCGACGGTCACGGAGAAGGAGAAGCGGTCGCCCCGGTAGCGGATGCGGGCGACGTCCACGACCGTGCCGTCCTCGTCGTACGTCACGCCGGTGTAGTGCAGGATCGGGCTCAGCAGCGGGACCTGGAGCAGCTCGGCCGTGACGGGGTCGGCGAGGCGCGCCTCCACGGTGTCGGTGATCCGGGAGATCCGTACGCCGACGGCGTCGCGCAGCACCTTGGTCATCGGCCACCGCTCCAGATCGGCCACGTCGAGCCGTGCCGCGATCTCCGGGCGCACCGCGTTCTCCGCCCAGTTGGTGGGCTCGCCCGTCCCCTCGTCGAAGCGGAGCCGCCGGTAGCTGACCACCTCGGGGCAGCCCGGGAAGAACTCGGCGAGATCGCCGGGGACGGACGCCCGGCCATGGCCGAGCACGGTGGTCCGCTCGCCCGACTGCTGGGCGACGATCGCGTCGATCGAACCCAGCAGCCGGACCGGCGACACCCGCCGGGCGCGCGGCTCGATGAACGTGCCGCGCCGGCGGTGCCGGCTGATCAGCCCCTCGTTCTCCAGTTCCTTCAGGGCCTGGCGCATGGTGAGAACACTCACGCCGTAGTGCGCGGCGAGCTGTTCCTCGGTGGGCAGCCGCGTCGATGCGTCCTGGGGGCGGCCCAGTATGGAGGCCCGCAGGGACTGTGAGACCTGGTACCAGAGGGGGAGCTTCCGGTTCAGCACCAGGGAGTCGGGGGCGAAGCCGGGCGTCCGGCCCGCCTCGTTCACCTGATCCATCAGGTTCACCTGGTCTCTCTGCGGTGAGGCGCCGTGCCGCCCGGCCGTCGGCGCGATCTCATGGCCGGAAGTTGCCGCTCAGACCCTGCCACACGTCGTCGTACCCGCGCTGCAGGTGGTCGGCGCCCGCTGCCTGCGCGGTCGCCGTGACCGGCCAGCGCGTCTCGAACATGAAGGCAAGGCCGTCGTCGATCTTCTGCGGCCTCAGTTCCGCCGCGCTCGCCCGGTCGAAGGTCTCACGGTCCGGACCGTGCGCCGACATCATGTTGTGCAGCGAACCGCCGCCCGGCACGAAGCCGCCCGCCTTGGCGTCGTACGCGCCCTCGATCAGGCCCATGTACTCGCTCATGACGTTGCGGTGGAAGTACGGCGGACGGAAGGTGTCCTCGCCGACCAGCCAGCGCGGGGCGAAGACGACGAAGTCGGCACCCGCGAGTCCCGGGGTGTCGGACGGCGAGGTCAGCACGGTGAAGATCGACGGGTCCGGGTGGTCGTAGCTGATGGTCCCCATCGCGTTGAAGCGGCGCAGGTCGTAGACGTACGGCGTGTGGTTGCCGTGCCAGGCGACGACGTCGAGCGGCGAATGCCCGTACGTCGCCGACCAGAGGTTCCCGCAGAACTTGTTGACCACCTCGACCGGGCCCTCACGGTCCTCGTACGCCGCGACGGGCGCCAGGAAGTCACGTGCGTTGGCCAGGCCGTTGGCGCCGATCGGGCCCAGGTCGGGCAGGACGAAGGGCTGCCCGTAGTTCTCGCAGACATAGCCGCGTGCGGTGCTGTCCAGCAGTTCGACGCGGAAGCGGACACCACGCGGGATCAGCGCCACGTGGCCGGGCTCGGCCCGCAGCAGGCCCAGTTCGGTGCGGAGCAGCAGGCCGCCGCGCTCGGGGACGATCAGGAGTTCACCGTCGGAGTCGCTGAACACCCGGTCGGTCATCGAGGAGTCCGCGCTGTACAGGTGCACGGCCATGCCGGTGCGCTGCGTGGCGTCGCCGTTGCCGCCCAGCGTCCACAGGCCGGTCAGGAAGTCCGTGCCCGGCGCGGGGTCGGGGAGCGGGTCCCAGCGCAGCCGGTTGGGGTCGGGAACCGTCTCGGTGAACGGCGCGGTGCGCAGGGTGCCGTTGTCGATGCGGACGAAGGCCGGATGAGCGGCGGAGGGGCGGATCCGGTAGAGCCAGGACCGGCGGTTGCGGGCGCGGGGTTCCGTGAAGGCCGAGCCGCTGAGCTGCTCCGCGTACAGCCCGAGGGGGGCGCGCTGGGGCGAGTTCCGGCCGTGCGGCAGGGCGCCCGGGACGGCCTCCGAGCTGTGTTCGTTTCCGAAGCCGGGCATATGGGCGAGATTCTCCGCCGTTTCCCTCGCCTGTTCGTTGCCGCTCATCATGCGCTCCCGGTGGATGGGGTTCCGTGGATCCCCTGACGAAGAATCCTATGGATCACCGTAGGAATCGAAACGTGGCCCGTCAACGGCATACGGGCATCATGGAGCCGTGTCCCACGCTCATTCGAACCTCCGACGCGTCCCCGTGCAGCAACGCAGCGCCGACCGCCTCGCCCGGATCCTCGACGCCGGTGCCGCGCTGCTCGACGAGGCCGGATACGAGCAGCTCTCCACCCGGGCGGTGGCCGACCGGGCCGGCGTGCCGATCGGCTCCGTCTACCGCTTCTTCCCGAACAAGAGGGCGCTGGTCGACGCCCTGGCGGAGCGTAACCTCGCCGTCTACGCCGGCCGGGTCGTCGCCCGGCTGGAGGTGATCCCGGAGCGGGAGTGGCGTGCGGCCATCGACGCCGTGCTCGACGAGTACCTGGCGATGAAGCGCTCCGTCGCCGGCTTCGCGCTCGTCGACTTCGGCCCGCCCGTACCCGTCGCCGGTCAGCTCGACGAGGAGGTGAACCGGCGCGTCGCGGGACACCTCGCGGAGCTGCTCTCCGGCCACCTCGGCCGCGCGGGCGACGGGGCCTCGGACGACGCCGGTCTGCTCCGCACGGTCCTCGTCTGCGTGCAGGCAGCCGACGCGCTCCTCCAGCTCGCCTTCCGCACCGACCCGGCGGGTGACCCCGGCCTGATAGCGGAGACCCGGGTCCTGCTCCAGGCCTATCTCGCACGGGTCCTCGAGTGACCGCCGCCTGAGCGGCGGCACAACGGGTGGCTCCAGCACCTCGCCAGCATCCGTACCGGTCGGTATGCTCGGTCCGCCGGAAGCCCGCGCCCGCCGAGCGCGCCGCGGGACGCTGTATCAGTTCGCGCGCCACCGCTGCCGCCGCCCCGGGGAGGGCCCATGTCCCACGAATCCCGCACCGCTCTGCGTGTCTGCCCGCTCTGCGAGGCCACCTGCGGACTCACCCTCACCATCGAGGGGGCCACGGTCACCGGTGCCCGCGGTGACCGCGAGGACGTCTTCAGCCGGGGCTTCATCTGCCCCAAGGGTGCCTCCTTCGGCGGTCTCGACGCCGACCCCGACCGGCTGCGCGCCCCGATGGTCCGCACGGACGGAGTCCTGCGCGAGGCGACCTGGGACGAGGCGTTCGACGTGGTCGCCGCGAAGATCCCGGCCCTCGTCCAGGAACACGGCAAGCAGGCCGTCGGGGTCTTCCTCGGCAACCCCAATGTCCACACCATGGCGGGCGGGCTCTATCCGCCGCTCCTGCTGTCCGCCCTCGGCACCCGCAACGTCTTCTCCGCCAGCACCCTGGACCAGATGCCCAAGCACGTCTCCAGCGGGCTGCTCTTCGGTGACGCCAACGCCATCCCCGTGCCGGACCTCGACCGCACCACCCACCTGCTGCTGATCGGCGCCAACCCGCTGGAGTCCAACGGCAGTCTGTGCACCGCCCCCGACTTCCCGGGCAAGCTCAAGGCGCTCCGGCGGCGGGGAGGCACCCTCACGGTCATCGACCCGCGCCGCACCCGCACAGCGCGCCTCGCCGACCGGCACGCCGCCATCAGGCCCGGCGCCGACGCCCTGCTGCTCGCGGCGCTCACCCAGGTCGTCGTCGAGGAGAAGCTGGCCGACCCGGGAGCGCTCGCCGAGCACCTCGACGGCTACGACGAACTGGCGCAGGCCATGGGGGACTTCACCCCCGAGGCGGTGTCCGCGGCCTGCGACCTGGACGCGGACACCATCCGGGCGATCGCCCGCGAACTGGCCGCGGCACCCGCTGCAGCGGTCTACGGGCGCATCGGGAGCTGCACCGTCGAGCACGGGACCCTGGCCAGCTGGCTCGTCGACGTACTCAACATCCTCACCGGCAACCTCGACCGCCCCGGCGGCGCGCTCTTCCCGCTCTCCGCCACCGCCCGCGCCCCCCGCCCCGCCGCCCCCGGCAGGGGATTCGCACTCGGCCGCTGGAGGAGCAGGGTCTCGGGGCATCCCGAGGCCAAGGGCGAACTGCCCGCCGCCGCTCTCGCCGAGGAGATCGAGACGCCGGGGGAGGGCCGCATCAGGGCCCTGATCGTCATCGCCGGCAACCCGGTGCTCTCCGCACCCGACGGCGACCGCCTCGACCGGGCACTTGCGGACGGCCTGGACTTCATGGTCAGCGTCGATCCGTACCTCAACGAGACCTCCCGGCACGCCGACGTCGTCCTGCCCCCGCCGCCGCCCTCGCAGAGTGCCCACTTCGACTTCGCGTTCAACTCTTTCGCGGTGCGCAACCAGGTCCGCTACAGCCGCCCCGCCGTCCCACTGGAGGACGGACGGATGGACGAGAGCGAAATCCTCGCCAGGCTGATCCTCGCCGTGGGTGGCATGCACGGCGCGCCACCGGAGGCCGTCGACGACCTGGCCCTCACCACGGCGCTCACCAGGGCGGGTGCCCCCGAGTCGCTCGCCGCCGAGCTGACCGGCCGCACCGGCGCGGAACGCCGTCTCGACCTGATGCTGCGGCTCGGTCCGTACGGGCTGACGCTGGAGCAGCTCCTCGCCCAGCCGCACGGAATCGACCTCGGCCCGCTGGAGCCGCGTGTCCCGCAGGTGCTCAGGACCCGCAGCGGCCGCATCGAGCTGTTCCCGGCGCCGATCGCCGCCGACCTGCCCCGGCTCCGCGCGTCGCTCGGCGCGCGGCCCGCCGGACTCGTCCTCGTGGGCCGCCGCCACCTGCGGTCCAACAACAGCTGGATGCACAACGTCGCCGCGCTGCGCGGTGGATCGAACGTCTGCACCCTCCAGATCCATCCCGACGACGCGGCCCGGATCGGCCTCGCCGAGGGCGACACCGCCCGGATCGCCGCGGCCGGCGGAGAGGTCGAGGCGCCCACCGAGATCACCGACTCGGTGCGGACCGGGGTCGTGAGTCTTCCGCACGGCTGGGGCCACAGCCGCCCGGGCGTCCGCATGTCCGTCGCCGGGGCGGATCCGGGCGTCAACGTGAACCAGCTCCTGGACGGCACCCTCCTGGATCCGCTGTCCGGCACCGCGGTGCTCAACGCCGTCCCGGTCTCCGTAACACCAATCCGTTGACCTGGGGTTTTGCTCGTATTGCTCACACGTCAACATCTTGTTAACGCCGATCGAGGGCCCCTAACGTCATCCGCACCGCCGGCACCGGTGAGAGTTCAAAGGTGAACGTTAGGTATCCCATATGTTGACAATCCTCGGCTTCGTCATGATCGCGACCTTCCTGGTCCTGATCATGACGAAGAAGATGTCGCCGATCGCGGCGCTGGTCCTGATCCCCGCCCTGTTCTGTGTGGCCGTCGGACAGGGCGCGAAGCTCGGTGACTACGTCATCGAAGGGGTCGGCACGCTCGCGCCGACCGCGGCGATGCTGATGTTCGCCATCGTCTACTTCGGCGTGATGATCGACGTCGGCCTCTTCGACCCGATCGTCCGGGCCATCCTGCGCTTCTGCAAGGCCGACCCGATGCGGATCGTCATCGGCACGGCGCTCCTCGCCGCGATCGTCTCGCTGGACGGCGACGGTTCCACCACCTTCATGATCACGGTCTCGGCCATGTACCCGCTCTACAAGCGGCTGAAGATGAGCCTGGTCGTCATGACCTGCGTCGCCGCCACCGCGAACGGGGTCATGAACACCCTGCCCTGGGGCGGCCCCACCGCCCGGGCGGCCACCGCGCTCAAGGTGGACGCGGCCGACATCTTCGTCCCGATGATCCCCGCTCTGGCCGTCGGGCTCCTCGCCGTCATCCTCCTCGCCTGTGTCCTGGGCCGCCGCGAGCGCAAGCGGCTCGGCATGCTCACCCTCGACGAGGCGCTGGTGACCGAGCCCGGGACCGTCCTCGTCGGCGCGGGCGGCGGCGACCGGCTCACCAAGGCCCCGCAGGGCACCGGCACCGGTGGTACGGGGAGCGCGGACGTCTCCGAAGACGACGACGAGCAGGAGTTCAAGGGGCTCGACCCCAACAGGTCCACGCTGCGGCCCAAGCTCTACTGGTTCAACGCCGGCCTCACCGTGGCCCTGCTGGCCGCGATGATCCTGGAACTCATGCCGATCCCCGTGCTCTTCCTGATCGGCGCGGCCCTCGCCCTCACCGTCAACTTCCCCCACATGCCCGACCAGCGGGCCAGGATCGCGGCCCACGCCGACAACGTGCTCAACGTCTCCGGCATGGTCTTCGCCGCGGCCGTCTTCACCGGCGTGCTCACCGGCACCGGTATGGTCGAACACATGGCGGACTGGCTCGTCGGGGCGATCCCCGACGGCATGGGCCCGCACATGGCCGTCGTCACCGGCGTGCTGAGCCTGCCTCTGACCTACTTCATGTCCAACGACGGCTTCTACTTCGGAGTGCTGCCCGTGCTTGCCGAGGCCGGCGCCGCCCACGGCGTCTCCCACCTGGAGATCGCCCGGGCCTCCATCGTCGGGCAGCCGCTGCACATGTCCTCCCCGCTCGTCCCCGCCGTCTACGTCCTGGTCGGCATGGCCAAGGTCGAATTCGGCGACCACACCCGGTTCACCGTCAAGTGGGCCGTGCTGACCTCGCTGGTGGTGCTCGGCGCCGCCATCCTCTTCGGACTCGTCTGATGCCTCCGGAACAACGGCCCGGCAGGGGCTGGCTGCTGCGCCTCGTCATCGCCTTCGCCTTCGCGCAGGGTGCGGTGTCGATGGCGCGGCCCGCCGTCTCCTACCGGGCTCTCTCGCTGGGCGCCGACGAGCGCGCCATCGGCGTCATCGCGGGGGTGTACGCGCTCCTGCCGCTCTTCGCCGCCGTACCGCTGGGCCGGCGGACCGACCACGGCCGCTGCGCACCGCTGCTGCCCGTCGGGGTCGTCCTGATCGGCGGCGGCTGCGCGCTCAGCGGCACCTCGGGCTCCCTCACGGCGCTGGCCGCCTGGAGCGGGGTCATGGGACTCGGTCACCTGTGCTTCGTGATCGGCGCCCAGTCGCTCGTCGCCCGGCAGTCCGCCCCCGCGGAACAGGACCGCAATTTCGGCCACTTCACCATCGGCGCCTCCCTGGGCCAGCTCGTCGGACCGATCGCCGCGGGCTACCTCATCTCCGAGCGGGACGGCGCGATGGCCCGTACGAGCGCCCTCGCGCTGCTCGTCTCGGCGGCCGTCGCCGCCGTCTCCCTCACCTCGCTGTGGCGCATCGAGCACCGCAGGGCCGCCGGAGCGGCCCGGAAGGCCGCCCCGAAGGTGCCGGTAGGCAGCATCCTGCGCACCCGCGGGGTCCCGGCCGGCATCTTCATCAGCCTCGCCGTGCTCAGCGCCACCGACATCCTCACCGCCTACCTGCCGGTGGTCGGCGAACACCGCGGGATCGCGCCCGCCACCGTCGGCCTGCTGCTCAGCCTGCGGGCCGCCGCGACCATCGCCTGCCGGCTCGTCATGACGCCGGTGCTCCGCCTGGTCGGCAGGGCCGCCCTGCTCTCCGTGACCTGCCTGCTCGGCGGCCTCCTCTGTGCGGCCGTCGCTCTTCCCGTCCCGGTGTGGGGGCTCGCCGTCATGCTCGCCGTGCTGGGCTTCTGCCTGGGCTTCGGCCAGCCGCTCTCGATGACCACCGTCGTCCAGGCGGCACCCGCGGCGGCCCGCTCCACCGCGCTCGCCCTCCGGCTCACCGGGAACCGGCTCGGTCAGGTCGCGGCGCCCGCGGCGGCCGGACTGACCGCCGGAGTCGCGGGCACCGCCGCGCCGTTCGTCATGCTGGGCGCACTGCTCGTCGGGGCGGCGGGACTCGGGCTGCGCGGCGGCGGGACCGCGGCCGCCGACCCGCCCCCCGGCCCTGCCCCCGGGCCCCGGGCCGAACGGCCCCGTGCCCGGCGGAACCCCACCTGACGCGACACCCCGCCGGGCCCGCTCCACGGGTGCCCGCGGAGCCCGGCCCCGTCCTGCCCGGCAACTTTCCCCGGCCGGCGTGCGAGTGTGGGCGTCGGCCATGCGTGACCTGTGTCTCCAGCCGTTCCCTGGCGCCGAAAAACTAACAGCGCTAGTTTGGGGCCGGACGGCATCCGTCCGTACGACGTACGGCTTCGGCGGCAGGCACAGCGAGCCCGGGAGGGGCAGCCATGAAGGCGCATGACGGGATGTACATCGGCGGGGAGTGGCGGCCCGCCTCCGGCCAGGACACGATCGCGGTCGTGAATCCGGCGGACGAGCAGGTCATCGGCCACGTCCCGGCGGGCACCGCCGAGGACGTCGACGCCGCCGTGCGCGCCGCACGCGCCGCGTTCCCCGGCTGGGCGGCGACCCCGCCCGCCGAGCGCGCCGCGAGGATCGCTGCGCTGCGCGACGTGCTCGCCGCCCGTGGGGACGAGATCGCCGAGACCGTCACCGCCGAGCTCGGCTCGCCCCTGCAGCTGTCCCGGACGGTTCACGCCGGCGTACCGGTGCTGGTGGCCGGCTCGTACGCCGAGCTGGCGGCCTCGTACTCCTTCGAGCAGAAGCTCGGCAACTCCACGGTCCTGCTGGAGCCCGTCGGCGTCGTCGGCGCGATCACGCCCTGGAACTACCCGCTCCACCAGATCGTCGCCAAGGTGGCCCCGGCGCTGGCCGCGGGCTGCACCGTCGTCCTCAAGCCCGCCGAGGACACCCCGCTCACCGCCCAGCTCTTCGCCGAGGCCACCCAGGAGGCGGGCCTGCCCGCCGGCGTCTTCAACCTGGTCACCGGCATCGGGGCGGTCGCCGGCCAGGCGCTCGCCGAGCACGAGGGCGTCGACCTGGTCTCGTTCACCGGGTCCACGGCCGTCGGCAGGCGGATCGGCGCGACCGCGGGAGCGGCGGTCAAGCGCGTCGCCCTGGAGCTGGGCGGCAAGTCCGCCAACGTGATCCTGCCCGGCGCCGACCTGGCCAAGGCCGTCAACGTCGGCGTCGCCAACGTGATGTCCAACTCCGGCCAGACGTGCAGCGCCTGGACCCGGATGCTGGTCGACGCCGAGCGGTACGAGGAGGCCGTGAGCCTCGCGGCCACGGCCGTCGCCAAGTACGTCCCCGGGGAACGCGTCGGCCCCGTCGTCAACGCCAAGCAGCAGGCGCGGGTGCGGGGTTACATCGAGAAGGGCGTCGAGGAGGGTGCCCGCCTCGTCGCGGGAGGCCCCGAGGCCCCGAAGGACCGGGGCTACTACGTCAGCCCCACCGTCTTCGCGGACGTCACCCCGGACATGACCATCGCGCAGGAGGAGATCTTCGGCCCGGTCCTCTCCATCCTGAAGTACGAGGACGTGGACGACGCCCTGCGCCTCGCCAACGACACCGTGTACGGGCTGGCCGGCGCCGTCTGGGGTGCGGACGACGAGGAGGCCGTGGCCTTCGCCCGCCGCATGGACACCGGGCAGGTCGACATCAACGGCGGACGCTTCAACCCCCTGGCACCCTTCGGTGGTTACAAGCAGTCGGGGGTGGGCCGCGAACTCGGCCCGCACGGCCTCTCCGAGTACCTCCAGACCAAGTCCCTCCAGTTCTGATCCGCCCGACGATCCACCGAGGAGTCTGTTCGTGGTCCGCGCCGCCGTACTGCCCGCCGTCGGAGCTCCCCTGGAGATCACCGACATCGAACTTCCCGAGCCCGGCCCCGGCCAGGTGAGCATCAGCCTCGCCGCCGCCGGTGTCTGCCACTCCGACCTGTCCCTGTCCGACGGCACCATGCGGCTGCCCGTCCCGGCCGTCCTCGGCCACGAGGGCGCCGGCACGGTGCTCGCCGTCGGCGACGGCGTCACCCACGTCGCCTCGGGTGACGCGGTCGTCCTCAACTGGGCGCCGTCCTGCGGAGCGTGCTTCCACTGCGGGATCGGCGAGGTCTGGCTGTGCGCCGACGCGCTGAAGGGCGCGGCGAACGTCCACGCCCGTACCGCCGACGGCACCGAGCTCCACCCCGGCCTCAACGTCGCCGCCTTCGCCCAGGAGACCGTCGTCGCCGCGAACTGCGTGCTGCCCGCCCCGTCCGGCATCCCGCTCGACGACGCCGCCCTGCTCGGCTGCGCGGTCCTGACCGGGTACGGCGCGGTCCACCACTCCGCCCGGGTGCGCGAGGGCGAGAGCGTCGTCGTCCTCGGCATCGGCGGAGTCGGCCTCGCGGTTCTGCAGGCGGCCCGCATCGCCGGAGCGTCGAAGATCATCGCGGTCGACGTGTCACCGGAGAAGGAGGAGCTCGCCCTCCGGGCCGGCGCCACCGACTACGTCCTCGCGTCCGACACCACACCGCGCACCGTCCGCAAGCTCACCGGGGGCCAGGGCGCTGACGTCGCCGTGGAGTGCGTGGGCCGGCCCGCCACCATCCGCGGCGCCTGGGAATCGACCCGCCGCGGCGGCCGCACCACGGTCGTCGGCATCGGCGGCAAGGACCAGCAGGTGAGCTTCAACGCCCTGGAGATCTTCCACTGGGGCCGCTCCCTCACCGGCTGTGTCTACGGCAACAGCGATCCGGCCCGCGACCTGCCGGTGATCGCCGAGCACATCCGCGCCGGACGGTTCGACCTCTCCATGATGGTCACGGAGCGGATCTCACTGGACGGTATCCCGGCGGCCTTCGAGAACATGATCGCGGGCAAGGGCGGACGGGCGCTGGTGGTGTTCTAGTGCTCTGACGGCGCCGGTCCACGCAGTGTCAGGACCGGCGATCGGGCAGGCCGCGCAGCAACGTGTCGACGTAGAAGCCGAACGGTGGCTCCTCCGGGCCGTCGCCCGCCGCCCCCAGCCACCGGACCACCCCGAGCCCGAAGACGGCCCAGTTTCGCTCGGCCTGTTCCTCGCCGGCGCCCCCGGCGAGGAACGCGGCCACGGCCCTGTCGTGCAGCCGCCCGAAGGACTCGAGGTGGTGGCGGTGCGGGCGGGCGACATGCGCGGCGTACCCGGGCACGGCCAGGAACTCGTCGTGCATCGCCCACGCGAGCCGCTCCAGCCAGTCCCTCCAGGTGTCGGGGCCGGGCTCGTCCTCGGGCAGCACCCGCTCCACCATGGCCTCGCTGACGAGGTCCAGGACACCGTCACGATCGGGCACCCACCGGTACAAGGACGAGTGGGACACCCCGAGCCTCGCCGCCAGCTCGCGCATGGTGAGCGTCGCCACGCCCCCTTGCAGCGCGGCGTGGACGATCCGCTCCCGGCTCAGCCGTGGCGGCCGCCCCGGCCCGTTCTTTTTGGTGCTGTTCATCGCGGCAAGCGTACGCACGGGAGGGTGCCTCAATTAGCGACCATTGGTCACTAATGCTGCTAGGCTCGCCCGATGGACGTACGGGAACCAGAGGAAGAGCGAGTGGACGTGCGGGAGGTCGACGCCTCAGGGCTGCCCATGGACCAGGCCCAGGGGGTGGTCCTCGACGAGCTGCGCGCCCTCGCGGAACGGGCTGTGCCCTTCGCGGCGATTCTCCTGATGCCCGCCCCACCGGAGGGACGCACGCCCCCGCCGTCAGGCACCTCCGCCCCCGACCGGGTCCGCACCCTCAAGTCGATACGCCCAGGCCTCACCGCCTACTGCCGCGGCCTCGCCTTCGTGGCGCCCGCGGACATCCCGGCGGAGCGCGCGAGGACGATCCACAGCGGCGAGAAGCTCTGGGGCTGCCCGACGACGGCCACCCAGGACGTGACGGCCGCCCGCGCCTGGGCCGAGGAGCGGGCCGGAACCTGAGGACGCGGACGGTTCGCGAGCCGCCTTTCCTCTCGGGCGAGGCGATCGGATGCCGGCCGAACGTACCCCGCGCCAGGCGGCTGCGCGGTCCCGCGAGACGCTCCCCGCCATGAAGGGCCCCTCATGGCCCTCGTGCCGGGCGCACACCCGGGCGTCCCGGGGCTTGTCCGTCCGGCGGAGCAGGTCCGCTCTCAGCGTCCTTCGGTCGTCACCGGCCCGGCCTCCGCCGGCGGATCAGCCGGCGCCGGCCCGGCGGGCGCGCCCCGGGTGCGCCCACGGGTCCGGGAGACAGCGACCCCCGCCAGGCAGAGCAGCCCGCCCGCGACCGTGAGCAGCGCGGGTACCTCGTCGAGCAGCAGCCAGGACATCATCACCACCAGCGCGGGCACCGCGTACGTCGTCGCGCCCATCCGGCCGGCGGTGGTCCGTGCCAGCGCGTAGGCCCAGGTGGTGAAGGCCAGCGCCGTCGGGAACACCCCGAGATAGACCATGTTGAGCGTGGCGGACAGGGGTGCGTCGGCCGCCTCGGACACAAGGGCACCGGTGAACGGCAGGCAGGCCACCGTGCCGATCAGGCAGCCGAACGTGGTGATCTGCAGTGGGGACCCGTGCCGCAGCGCGGGCTTCTGGATGACCACCCCACCCGCGTACGACAGCGCGGCCAGCAGGCACAGGAGCACGCCGAGCACCGAGGAGCTCCCGTGGCCCGACATGGAGAGGCCTACGACGACGGCGCCCGCGAACGACACCGACATGCCCGTCAGGAGCCTTCGTGGCAGCCCCTCCCCGAGCAGCTTCGCGCCCAGCAGTGCCATCAGGATCGGCCCGACGTTCACGATCATGGCCGCCGTGCCCGCGTCGACCTGCTGCTCACCCCAGTTGAGCACCACCATGTAGAGCCCGAACCAGAGCAGCCCGGAGCCGATGATGCCGGGCCACGCCGCCCGCGACGGCAGCCCCTCGCGGCGCAGGAGCAGGATCACGCCGAGGGTCAGGGTGCCGGCCAGCAGCCGCCCCAGGGCCAGGGCGCCCGGTGAGTACGCCTCACCGGCGCTGCGGATGGACACGAACGCGCTGGCCCACAGGAGGACCGTGGTGCACGCGGCGGCCGGGGCGCGCCAGTCCCGGCCGGTGTCCGGCGCGGCGGGGCGCGCTGTCGGAGTCGTCGTCATGGACCTGACGGTAGGCCCGGAACGCTTCGGGGCCCACCGAATTGTCAGCTCACGTCAAGTGTCGCGGGCTCGATGCCCAGATGCTCCGACAGGGCGCGCAGCCCGGCAGCTGTGGGCCGTACGGCTCTGCCCGTCCCGACCCGTTCGCACCACCCCGCGTCCAGCATGTGCCGGCACAGGGCGGCGCCCGAGATGCCGGCCAGGTGGTGCCGCCGCTCGGTCCAGTCGAGGCAGCCGCGTGCCAGCGGCCTTCGTGACGCGGTTACGAGGCCGATGCCGAGGGCGCCGAACCACTCCAGGCCGTCCTCGGTCAGCGCGAAGCCGGTGTCCTGCCGCAGCAGCCCGCGTTTTGTCATGGCGTCGGTGACGCGGATACCGAGCCGCCCGGCGAGGTGGTCGTAGCAGGTGCGCCCCCGGGCCAGTGCGTGCTGGAGGCCCGCCTCGCGCAGCGTGCGCGGGTGTGTGCGTGGTCCCGGGTGGGCGTGCGCGGCCAGTTCCTCGACCAGTTGCGCGATCCGGCCGTCGGCGAGCCGGAGATAGCGGTGGCGGCCCTGGCGTTCCTCCGCGAGCAGTCCGCCGCCGACCAGCTTGTCCAGATGCTCGCTGGCCGTCGACGGAGCCACACCCGCCGTGCGGGCCAGCTCCCCCGCGGTCCAGGCCCGGCCGTCGAGCAGGGTCAGGCAGAAGGAGGCGCGGGTCTCGTCGGCGAGCAGGGCCGCCAGGGCGGCGAGCCGGGGCGCGGCCGGGTCGTGCGGTGTCGTACGGGCCATGCGTCCAGGATGCGTCAGGCACCGTTCGGCGCGGGCCGAACCGTCCGGCCGGTGACCGTCTGCTCGTACTGGAACGCGAGGCCGTCCAGCAGGGCGCGCAGCCCCGTCTCGAAGGCGCCCTCGTCGACCTGCTGGCGGCGGTCGGCCAGCAGGTGGGCCTGGCCGAGGTGGGGGTAGTCCGCCGGGTCGTACGCCGTCTCGTCGTCGACGAATCCGCGGGCGAACGAGCCAAGCGCCGACCCGGTGATGAAGTAGCGCATCAGCGCGCCGATGTAGGTGGCCTGGGCGGGCGGCCAGCCGGCCCGGACCATGGCGCCGAAGACCGCGTCGGCGACCCGCAGACCGGCCGGACGGCGGCCCGGGCCCTGGGCGAGCACCGGCACGATGTGCGGGTGCGCGGTGAGCGCCGCGCGGTAGGAGACGGCCCAGTCGTGCAGGGCCGCGGGCCAGTCGCGCGGGTCGGACTCCTCGAACATCGACAGGTCGACCTGTGCGGACACGGCGTCGGCGACCGCGTCGAGGATCTCGTCCTTGTTCCGGAAGTGGTTGTAGAGCGACGGCCCGCTGACCCCCAGTTCGGCGGCGAGGCGGCGGGTCGAGACGGCGTCCAGCCCCTCGGCGTCGACGAGCGCGCTCGCCGCCGCCACGATGCGGTCTCTGCTGAGGAGGGGCTTGCGCGGTCGGGCCATGCGGCACATAGTAGGGCCTGCAAGCCTAAAACTAGCAGTGCTAATTAAAAGTGGGTGCCACAGGATGAACCTGGAGCTGAGCGAGGAGCAGGACGCCGTCCGGCAGCTCGCCGAGGACTTCGTCGCGCGGGAGATCACCCCGCACGTCGTCGAATGGGACCGTGCCGAGAGTGTCGACAAGTCGATCGTGAAGAAGCTGGGCGCCCTCGGCTTCCTCGGGCTGACGATCCCGGAGGAGTACGGCGGCTCCGGAGGGGACCATCTCGCCTACTGCCTGGTGACCGAGGAACTCGGCCGCGGCGACTCCTCGGTGCGCGGCATCGTGTCCGTCTCGCTCGGCCTGGTCGCCAAGACGATCGCCTCCTGGGGCAGTGAGGAGCAGAAGCGGCAATGGCTGCCGAAGCTCACCGCGGGCGATGCCATCGGCTGCTTCGGCCTCACCGAGCCGGGTACCGGCTCCGACGCGGGAAACCTGGGCACCAAGGCCGTGCGCGACGGAGGCACCTCCCGCTCGAGCGGAGCCGGGAGCGGGGGAGACTACGTCATCAACGGCTCCAAGATGTTCATCACCAACGGCACCTGGGCCGATGTGATCCTCCTGTTCGCGCGCACCGACGACACCCCGGGGCACCGGGGCGTCTCCGCCTTCCTGGTGCCGGCCGACGCCCCCGGCGTGACCCGGCGCACCGTCCACGGCAAGCTCGGGCTGCGCGGCCAGGCCACGGCCGAACTCGTGCTGGAGGACGTCCGGGTCCCCGCCTCCGCCCTCCTGGGTCCCGAGGGCAAGGGGTTCACCGTCGCCATGTCCGCCCTGGCCAAAGGCCGGATGTCGGTCGCGGCGGGCTGTGTCGGCATCGCGCAGGCCGCCCTGGACGCCGCCGTGCGCTACGCGGGCGAGCGCGAGCAGTTCGGCAAGTCCATCGCGAGCTACCAGCTCGTCCAGGAGCTCATCAGCGACATCTCGGTGGACGTCGACGCCGCCCGCATGCTGACCTGGCGCGTCGCCGACCTCGTCGACCGGGGGCAGGACTTCGCCACCGCGGCGTCCACGGCGAAGCTCTTCGCCTCCGAGGCCGCGGTCCGCGCGGCGAACAACGCCCTGCAGGTCTTCGGCGGTTATGGCTACATCGACGAGTACCCCGTCGGGAAGCTGGTCAGGGACGCCCGCGTGATGACCCTGTACGAAGGCACCAGCCAGATCCAGAAGCTGATCATCGGCCGAGCGCTGACGGGGGTCTCCGCCTTCTGAGGCATCCAGATCCTTCGGGGGCCTCCTTGCCCTGACGGCCCTGGCGGCCCTCAGGGCAAGGCTGCTTCTGAGTACCGGGTGAGTACGCCGGCGGATATCCGGCGTGCACCACCGCGGCGGATGCTGTGAGGCATGAGTGAGACGACATCGGTCAAGCAGCAGAGCACCGCGGCCTTCTACGGACAGGCCGTCCTCTCCTTCGGGGTGGCGATGGGAGCGGTGGCCCTCGGTATCTTCTTCCTGGACGCCGACGCCTGGGTGCGGGCCTTCCTCGCCATCGGCGTCCTCTACCTCGTCACTTCGTGCTTCACCCTGGCCAAGGTCATCAGGGACCGGCAGGAGGCGGGGCAGATCGTCAGCCGGGTGGACCAGGCCAGGCTGGAGAAGATCCTCGCCGAGCACGATCCCTTCCAGAAGCTCTGACGACCTCACCCCGGGAGCGCTCTAAGCGCTTGCTCAGGTTCGCGGTATGGTGTTCGTCCTGCCAGCGGAAAGGGACACGTGGCGATGAGCACGGCGGAGGAGACCGGCGGCGAGAGCGCGCCGTGGAGCGAGGTCACGCCCGAGGCGGCCCGGCGACTGCTCGTCGCCGCCGTCGAGGCGTTCGCCGAGCGCGGCTACCACGCGACCACCACCCGTGACATCGCCGGCCGGGCCGGGATGAGCCCCGCCGCGCTGTACATCCATTACAAGACGAAGGAAGAGCTGCTCCACCGGATCAGCAGGATCGGTCACGACCGGGCGCTGCGCCTCCTGGAGACCGCGGCCGACAACGGTGGCACCGCGTCCGACCGGCTCGCCGACGCCGTCCGGTCCTTCGTCCGCTGGCACGCCGAGCGCCACACCACGGCACGCGTGGTGCAGTACGAACTGGAAGCCCTCGGCGAGGAGCACCGTGCCGAGATCGTGGCCCTGCGCAGGAAGAGCGACGCCGCGGTGCGCCGGATCATCAGCGACGGCGTCCGGGCCGGCGAGTTCGACGTCCCCGACGTCCCGGGCACCACGCTCGCGGTGCTGTCCCTCTGCATCGACGTCGCGCGCTGGTTCAACGCGCAGGGCAGCCGGACGCCCGAGGAGGTCGGCACCCTCTACGCGGACCTCGTCCTGCGCATGGTGGGAGCCCAGAAGTGACGCCGGGCGCCCCCGCGGGCCCGGCTCACTCCGCACCGGCCGGATACTGCGGCGCGCCTCAGAAGTAGTAGCGCGACACCGACTCCGCGACACAGGCGGGCTTGTCGCCGCCCTCGCGCTCGATGGTGACGAGCGCGGTCACCTGCACACCGCCGCCCGCCTCCTCGACGTTCTTGAGCACGGCCGAGGCGCGCAGCCGTGAGCCGACCGGGACGGTCGAGGGGAAGCGGACCTTGTTGGTCCCGTAGTTGATACCCATCTTGGCGCCCTCGACCTGCAGGATCTGCGGTACGAGCACCGGCAGCAGCGACAGCGTGAGATAGCCGTGCGCGATCGTCGTCCCGAAGGGGCCGCCCGCGGCGCGCTCGGGGTCCACGTGGATCCACTGGTGGTCGCCCGTGGCCTCGGCGAACTGGTCGATCCGCTTCTGCTCGATCTCCAGCCAGTCGCTGTGACCGAGCTCCTCGCCCACCCCGTCCCGCAGCTCCTGAGCGGACGTGAAGATCTTCGGCTCTGCCATGTTCCTGGTCCCTGCCTTCCGGCTGTCGGTCGCCCTTCCCGGACGATGTCTAAGCGCTTGCTCAGCATGGTTGGGCGACGCGTCCGTGTCAACGACGGACCCCGGCCGGGTTGTCGAAGGCGCGGCGGAGGCCGGATGCGGCCATTAGGGTTCGGGGGGTGCCACAGATCCCACACACGTACCAGGAACTCACCGTCGGCCAGTTGTCCGCCCGTAGCGGGGCCGCGGTGTCCGCCCTGCACTTCTACGAGTCCAAGGGCCTGATCAGCAGCAGCCGCACCAGCGGGAACCAGCGCCGCTACACGAGGGACGCGCTGCGCCGGGTGGCCTTCGTCCGCGCCGCGCAGCGTGTCGGCATCCCGCTCGCCACGATCCGGGGCGCGCTGGCGGAGCTGCCGGAGGAGCGCACGCCGAACCACGAGGACTGGGCCAGGCTCTCCCGGGCGTGGCGCTCGGAGCTGGACGAGCGCATCAAGCAGCTGGGGCGCCTGCGGGACCACCTCACCGACTGCATCGGCTGTGGGTGCCTGTCGCTGGAGACCTGCGTGCTGTCCAACCCCGACGACGTCTTCGGGGACCGGCTGACCGGGTCACGCCTGATGCCCGAGCGGGGCGCGGCCGACCCCTCCTGAGCGCGCGGGCCACGGCCGGCCGTCGCGCCGTCCCGCGGCCCTCAGGCCGCCGACGCCGTCAGTTTGAGTGTCCGCGCCCCCCTGGCCCTGGTCAGTGCGCCCGTGGTCAGGACCGGGCAGGGGACCACGATCCCGCAGTCCGTGCAGACGGGGCCGGCCCACGGTTCGCGGTCCAGGTCCTGCCGCCAGACGATTCCGGTTCCCGTGCAGACCGGGCACCCCGCCCGGGGCTTCGCCCCCAGGGCCGCGATCAGCCGCCCCAGGACCTCGGCCAGGGGTGCGCTGGGATGGACCCCCGGATCGTCGCAGTGCGCGATCCCGTAGCCGCCCCAGGTCCTGCGGTGCCAGTCGTCGAACGCGCCGGGCCTGCGCAACCCGTCGTGCTTCTCGCGGCGCCGCCGTTCGGCGAAGCCTGTCTCGTACGCGAGCCAGACCGCCCGCGCCTCCTCCAGTTCCTCCAGTGCGCGGATCAGGCGCACCGGGTCGGGGGCCCTGTCCTCGGGCTCCATTCCGTGCCGGGCGCACAGGTGATCCCAGGTCGCCCGGTGTCCGTACGGGGCGAATCGCTCCAGGCATTTGCGCAGCGAGTACCGCCGCAAAGCCAGATCGCCCCGCGGATCGCGGACCTGTCTCGCAAGACTCCGGAAACCGGCCATGGCACTGCCACCTCCGTCGCTCGTTCTTCGGCGTCAAGGGATGGACGTACGACTGCCCGGTCTGGCTCCATTCAAGGGTGAAAAGCGTCCACCGGCTGAGACGGTCCACGTGGGACCGTGTGCGGGCGTGTGGTGATTCGGAAAAAGTGACTGATGTTCATCTTACCGGCGGGGCCTACCGCCGGTAACCTCCGGCGCATCGGCCACCCGGAGGAGCACGCATGCCCCCACGCACCCGCACGCTCAGAGCCGCCACAGTCGCGGCTGTCCTCGCCCTCGGCACGTCCCTGCTCGCCACGGTGCCCAGCGCCGGCGCGGCGGAGCCGGAAGCCCTCGCCGTCACCGACCACTGCGGAAGCCGGTGCGCGGACATCCTGCCGCCCGGTGAGAACGGCAACGCCACGCTCGTCGAGATCCTCGGCAACAAGGCGTTCGGCACGCACCCCGCGCACAGCGACGACCAGCTCGACCGCTACAACGGCCTGGTCGCGGGTCACACGAGCCTCACGGACCAGAAGCTGACCGACTTCTTCAACGACGCCTCCTTCGGGGTCGCCGCCGACCAGGTCGAGTCCGTGACGAAGCCGCGCGACGACGTCACGATCACCCGCGACAAGAAGAGCGGCGTGCCCCACATCAAGGGCACCACCCGCTACGGCACCGAGTTCGGCGCCGGGTTCGCCGCCGGGCAGGACCGGCTGTGGCTCATGGACCTCTTCCGTCACATCGGGCGCGGCCAGCTGACCTCCTTCGCCGGGGGAGCCCTGGCCAACCAGGGGCTGGAGCAGCAGTTCTGGCCGCAGGCGCCCTACACGGAGGCGGACCTGGAAGCCCAGGTCGAATTCATCCGCACGTCCGAGGGCCCGCGCGGCGAGCAGGCGATGGCCGATGCGCAGGCCTACGTCGACGGCATCAACTCCTACCGGGAGAAGTCCAAGAACGGCCGCTACTTCCCGGGGGAGTACGTCCTCACCGGGAAGATCGACTCCATCACCAACGTGGGTGAGATCCAGCCGTTCGAGCTGACCGACCTGATCTCGATCGCCTCCGTCGTCGGCGGACAGTTCGGCGGGGGAGGGGGCGGTGAGGTGCAGGCCGCGATCTCCCTGCTCGCAGCCCAGCAGAAGTACGGCGTCGGGGAGGGCACCCGCGTCTGGGAGTCCTTCCGTCAGCGCAACGATCCCGAGGCTGTCCTCACCGTGCACGACGGCACCTCGTTCCCGTACGCGGGCAAGCCCGACCAGGCCCGCGGCACCGCCCTCCCGGACGCGGGCTCCGTCACCCCCGAACCGCTGATATACGACCGCACCGGCTCGGCGGGCACCAACGCCAAGACCCCGGTCAAGGCGCCGCCCGCGCTCAAGCCGCTGCAGGGCATGTACGACGACGGAGTCATCCCGGAGGGATCCCTGCCCGGATCCGGCGACGGAGCCCAGAAGCGGGGCATGTCCAACGCGCTCCTGGTGTCGGGCAAGCACACGGCGAGTGGCAACCCCATCGCCGTCATGGGGCCCCAGACCGGCTACTTCGCCCCTCAGTTGATGATGCTCCAGGAGCTCCAGGGGCCCGGCATCAGCGCACGCGGCGTCTCCTTCGCGGGCGTCGGCATGTACATCCAGATGGGCCGCGGCCAGGACTACGCCTGGAGCGCCACCTCGGCGGGCCAGGACATCACCGACACGTACGCCGTGGAGCTCTGTGAAGCGAACGGTTCCGCGCCCTCCAAGAGCTCCACGCACTACCGCGACGACGGTGTCTGCACACCGATGGAGAAGATGGAGCGCACCAACTCCTGGAAGCCCACCGTCGCCGACTCCACCGCCAAGGGCTCCTACCGGATGCAGGTGTGGCGCACGGACTACGGCATCGTCACCCACCGCGCCACGGTGGGCGGCAAGCCCGTCGCGTACACCTCGCTGCGTACCACCTACCGGCACGAGGCCGATTCGATCATCGGCTTCCAGATGCTCAACGACCCGGCCCTCGTCACGGACGCGGCCTCCTTCCAGCAGGCGGCCGGCCACATCGACTACGCCTTCAACTGGTTCTACGCCGACTCCCGCACCGCGGCCTTCTACAACAGCGGCATGAACCCGGTGCGCGCGCCCGGAGTCGACCCGGCGCTGCCGGTCAGGGCCGAGAAGGCGTACGAGTGGAAGGGCTACGACCCGGCCGCCAACACCGCCACCTACACACCCTTCGCGGAGCACCCGCACTCCAGCGGCCAGGACTACTACATCTCCTGGAACAACCGTCAGGCCAAGGACTACGCCACCGCCGCCTTCGGCTTCGGCGCGGTGCACCGGGGTGACCTGCTCGACGACCGGGTGGCCGCACTCGTCGAGGAGGGCGGCGTGACCCGCGCCTCCCTCACCCGCGCCATGGCGGAGGCGGCTCTCACCGACCTCCGGGGCGAACAGCTGCTGCCCGAACTCCTGAAGGTGCTGCGCTCCCAGCCGGTCACCGACCCGGCGCTCGACACCGTGGTGCAGCAGCTGGACTCGTGGCGGGCGGCCGGTGCGCAGCGCAAGGAGACCAGCTCCGGATCGCACACGTACACGCATGCGGACGCGGTACGGATCATGGACGCCTGGTGGCCGAAGCTGGTCGAGGCGGAGTTCCGGCCAGGTCTGGGCGACGGCCTCTACACGGCACTGACCGCGAACCTGGCCACGGACGAGTCCCCGGCGGCCAGCCACGGGCCGAGCGGGGCGCACAGCGGCTCCGCGTTCCAGTACGGCTGGTGGGGGTTCGCGGACAAGGACCTGCGCCAGGTCCTCGGACAGCCCGTCAAGGGGCCGCTGGCGAAGACGTACTGCGGCAACGGCGAGCTGAGCGCCTGCCGTTCCGCGCTGCTCGGCACGCTGAAGGAGGCGGCCGCCGCGCCCGCGACCACGGTCTACCCGGGTGACGACAGCTGCAAGGCCGGTGAGCAGTGGTGCACCGACGCGATCGTGCACCGTCCGCTGGGCGGGATCTCGCAGAAGACGATCCACTGGCAGAACCGGCCGACCTACCAGCAGGTCGTGGAGTTCCCCTCGCACCGCTGAGTCCTGACCCGCGAGGTGTCCTCGACCGCCGGACGGGCCGGGCTCCCCGGCCCGTCCGGCGGTCCGTACGCCACGGTCCTCAGCGATACAGCAGGTGGTTCTTCCGGACCTTCCGGAACGCCGCGAGGTCGGCCGCCCAGGCTCCCACCACCTCGTCCGTGTCCGCCCCCGCATCGATCATCGTGCGGACCCGGGTGTTGCCCGTGAGCTTGTCGATCCAGTTGTCCGAACGCCAGGCGAACCCGCTCCACGTCCGCTTCGCCGTGATCAGCAGCGCGATTCCGGTGCGTACGGGGTCGAATGCCTCCCGGTCCTGGACGTGCACCTGCACCCCGCCCACCGTCTTCCCCTGGAACTTGGAGAACGTCGGGGCGAAGTACGCCTCACGGAAGGCGACCCCGGGCAGCTCCAGGCCGTTGGCGGCCGCCGCCCAGCGGTGGTCGACGCCCTCCGCGCCGAGCAGTTCGAACGGCCGTGTCGTTCCCCGGCCCTCGGAGAGGTTCGTCCCTTCGAACAGGCACGTCCCGGAGTAGACCAGCGCCGTCTCCGGGGTCGGCATGTTGGGGCTCGGCGGCACCCACGGCAGGCCCGTCGCGTCGAAGAAGTCCCCGCGCCGCCACCCGGACATCTTCACGACGTCCAGCTCCACGGGCCTGTCCGCCAGGAACTCCTCGTTGAAGAGCAGCGCCAGCTCCGCCACCGTCATGCCGTGGGCCTGCGAGATCTCCCTGCGTCCCACGAACGTCGCGAACGCCGGATCGAGCACCGGGCCCAGCGCCGCCCGCCCGGTCACCGGGTTCGGCCGGTCCAGGACGACGAGCCGTTTGCCCGCGAGGGCCGCCGCCTCCATGCAGTCGTACAGGGTCCAGATGTACGTGTAGAAGCGGGAGCCGGCGTCCTGGATGTCGAAGACCACCGTGTCGACGCCCGACGCGGTGAAGACGTCGGCCAGCGGCTGCCCGCTCTTCAGATAGGTGTCGTAGACCGGCAGCCCGGTCGCGGGGTCGTCGTAGCGCCCCTCCGAGCCGCCCGCCTGCGCGGTCCCCCGGAAGCCGTGCTCGGGGCCGAAGACGGCTGTCAGGTTCACGCGCTCGTCGGGGTGCATCACGTCGACGATGTGCCGTACGTCGCCGGTGATCCCGGTCGGGTTGGTGACGACACCCACCTTCTGCCCGGCCAGCAGCCGGTACCCGTCGGCGGCCAGCCGGTCGAAGCCGGTACGGACCCTGGGGCGTCCGGCCCCCTTTCCCTGTCCGGCGGCAACGGCCGTCCCTGGACCGGCGGCGGTCGTCGCGAGGGCTCCCATCGCACCGCCGACAGCCAGCAATCCACGCCTGGAAAGGGTCATTCGGCTACCTCCATGATCGCGACGACTGTCATGGTCACGCACGCTAGCGCGGGCGCGGGCCACACGGAACGGCCACGACAGGGCAGATTCCCAGTCCTGCCCCGTACCCCTTCCCGGATCACATACCGACTGGTTAGTCTGCCGGAGACGACGGCTGAGAGAGGCGGGACCGATGAGTACGGTGCAGGGCGCTGGCGTAGTGGTGACGGGAGCCGGAGGCGGCATCGGGGCCGCCCTTGCCCGCAGATTCGCCGCCGAGGGCGCGCGGGTCGTGGTCAACGACCTCGACGCCGACCGGATCAAGCCGCTCGCCGAGGAGATCGGTGGCACCGTGGTCGCCGGTGACGCCTCCCGGATCGTGGACGCCGCGCGTGACGCGCTCGACGGATCGGTGGACGTCTACTGCGCCAACGCCGGCCTCGCCTCGGGCGGCGACGCCTTCGCCGAGGAGGACGTCTGGGCCGCGGCCTGGGACGTCAACGTCATGTCCCACGTCCGCGCGGCCAGGGCGCTGCTGCCGGACTGGCTGGAACGCGGCAGCGGCCGCTTCGTCTCCACCGCGTCGGCGGCCGGACTGCTGACGATGATCGGCGCCGCACCGTACAGCGTCACCAAGCACGGCGCGGTCGCCTTCGCCGAGTGGCTCTCGCTGACCTACCGGCACCGTGGCGTCAAGGTCCACACGATCTGCCCCCAGGGCGTGCGTACGGACATGCTGACGGCGGCCGGTTCCGCGGGTGAGCTCGTGCTCGCGCCCACCGCGATCGAGCCGGAGGCCGTCGCCGAGGCCCTGTTCGACGCCATGGAGCAGGACCGCTTCCTCGTCCTGCCGCACCCCGAGGTGGCGGGCTACTACCGCGCCCGCGCCAAGGATCCCGATCAGTGGATCGGCAACATGAACCACCTGCAGCGGAAGTGGGAGGAGGCCGGCGCGTGACCGAGTCGATCTACGCGGCGAAGCCCTGGACCGCCCTGCTCAGCGAGGCCCAGCTCGCCCCCCTCCGTCCGGCCGAGACCATGGTGCACGCGTTCCGCGAGGCCGTCCGGCGGGCCCCGGACCACACCGCGCTCGCCTACTTCGACGGGCGCCTCAGCTACCGCGAGACCCACGAGCTGTCCGACTCCGTGGCCGGGCACCTCGCGGCCGAGGGGCTCCGGCGCGGCGACCGGGTCGCGGTCATGCTCCAGAACACCCCGCACTTCGTGCTCGCCCTGCTCGGTGCCTGGAAGGCCGGCGCGACCGTCGTCCCCCTCAACCCGATGTACAAGTCCGGCGAGGTCGGGCACGTGCTGAAGGACGCGGAGGTCAGTGCGCTGATCTGCTCCGACCGGGCCTGGGAGTCCTGTCTGCGGGCCACCGCGGAGGCCGCCCCGAGCGTGAGGATCGCCGTCACGGCCTGCGAGCTCGACCTCCAGTCGGCCGACGACCCGCGCGTACTCGGCTTCGAGCGGCTCCCCGCGCCCGCGGCGGACGACTGGGCCTCGGACCTGGTGGCCGTCGCCCGGCGCGGTCTCGCCGCACCCGGGGGCCGCGAGCTCACCGCCGCGGACACCGCCCTGATCAGCTACACCTCCGGGACGAGCGGCACGCCCAAGGGGGCCATGAACTCCCAGGGCAACATCATGGTCAACGCCGAACGGCAGCGGGCCGGACACCCCATCGGTGAGGGCTCGGCCTACTTCGCGCTGGCCCCGCTCTTCCACATCACCGGCATGGTGTGCCAGCTCGCCGCGTGCGTCGCCAACGCGGGCACCCTGGTCCTGGCCTACCGATTCGAGGCGAGCGTCGTCCTGGAAGCCTTCGCGGAGCACCGCCCGGCCTACACCGTCGGCCCGTCGACCGCCTTCATGGCGCTCGCCGCGCATCCCGGTGTCACCCGGGAGCACTTCGCCTCCTTCCAGGTGATCTCCTCCGGCGGCGCGCCACTGCCGCCCGCACTCGTGGAGAAGTTCCGCGAGGACCTCGGCCCGTACATCCGCAACGGCTACGGACTCACCGAGTGCACCGCGCCGTGCGCCTCCGTACCGCCGGAGCGCGAGGCGCCCGTCGATCCCCTCTCCGGGACCCTCTCGGTCGGGGTCCCCGGCCCCGACACCCTGGTCCGGATCATCGACGAGAAGGGCGACGACGTCCCCTTCGGCGAGCAGGGAGAGATCGCCGTGAGGGGACCGCAGGTCGTCTCCGGCTACTGGAACCTGCCCGAGGCCACCGAGGCCGCTTTCCCGGACGGGGAGCTGCGTACCGGGGACGTCGGTTTCATGGACACGGCGGGCTGGCTCTACGTCGTGGACCGCAAGAAGGACATGATCAACGCCTCCGGCTTCAAGGTGTGGCCGCGGGAGGTGGAGGACGTCCTGCACACCCACCCGGCGGTCCGCGAGGCGGCCGTCGTGGGCGTTCCCGACGCCTACCGCGGGGAGACGGTCCGGGCCTACGTCAGCCTGCGGCCGGGGGCGGAGACGGAACCCGGCGAGCTGAGCGCGTACTGCAAGGACCGGCTCGCCGCCTACAAGTATCCCCGCGAGGTGGAGATCCTGGCCGAACTGCCCAAGACGGCGAGTGGGAAGATCCTCAGGCGGGAACTGCGTTCCCCCCGTTAGAACAGTTCACGCGTGGTACGAGAGGGCAGGTGGCGGCAATGGCCAAGGCGACGGACGGGAACGGTACGCCCGTCCCCCAGAGGCTGCTGGCCGCCGCCACCCGGCTCTTCGCGGAGCAGGGCTACGACCGCACCTCCGTCCAGGAGATCGTCGAGGCGGCGGGCGTCACCAAAGGGGCGCTCTACCACTACTTCGGCTCCAAGGAGGATCTCCTGCAGGAGGTCTACGCCCGGGTGCTGCGACTCCAGCAGGAGCGGCTCGACGCCTACGCGAACGCCGAGGCGCCGATCGAGCAGCGGCTGCGTGACGCGGCGGCGGACGTCGTCGTCACGACCATCGAGAACCTCGACGACGCCTCGATCTTCTTCCGCTCCATGCACCACCTGAGCCCGGAGAAGAACAAGCAGGTGCGGATCGAGCGCCGCCGCTACCACGAGCGCTTCCGGGCCCTGGTCGAGGAGGGGCAGCGGGCCGGGGTGTTCTCCACGGCGACCCCGGCCGACCTGGTCGTCGACTACCACTTCGGCTCGGTCCACCACCTGTCCACCTGGTACAGCCCGGACGGCCCGCTCAGCCAGCAGGAGGTCGCGGACCACCTGGCCGACCTGCTGCTGCGGGCTCTTCGCCCCTGACAGCTTCCCGTACGCCCGCCGGTCGAGCCGGCAGCGCCCACGCCGCCGGAAGACGCGGTGCGGGGGCCCGGCGCCCACACCGCCGGCCGGTGGAGGGAGACGAGTCCGGCGGCCAGGTCCACGCAGGTCCGGTGTCCGGATCGTGCCGACGCGCACCCGCCCGGTGTGCGGCCCGACGACGGATGACACCGCGTCCCGGGCCGCCTCCGTGCCCGCACGGGCCGCCGGGACGAGCACCGGCCCGCCCCGGTCGGCACCACGCGCCTGCCCGCCCGGCGGACAGCTCCGCGCCCAGCTCGCATGACAACTCCGTTGCGCAGAAACCGCGTTCGGCCGCCCCGGAGGGTGGCAGCGTTCCTCCGCGCACCCGCCCGGGCGGATCGCCGGCGGGCGGGGGATCACTGAGGCCCGGCACGGAACGCCGCAGACGGGCACGTCGTCGGGCGGGTTCCGGCGGAGGTGTGCCCGTCCTCCCGCGTGTCCGATAAGCGGACGGCGCTGTCCGAATCCCACCCTTGACGGTACGCGGACATTCATTGAGCATCGGGGGCGCACTTCGCACCAGCCGCTCCAGGCCCCGGCCGTGCACGGCCGGGAAACCCCCTGCACGTTCCGTCAGTCCCCGAACGGAATCCGGAGCCCTCGATGAGCCTCTCCCGTCTCAGATCCCTTCCCGTGGCCGCGCTCGCCGTCGCCGCCCTGCTGGCGACCGCGGCTCCCGCCGCCCAGGCCGCCCCCGCGGCCGCCCCCGCGGCCGCCGCCGCGGCCCCCGACATCCCGCTCGCCAACGTCAAGGCGCACCTCACCCAGCTCCAGTCGATCGCCACCGCCAACGGCGGCAACCGGGCCCACGGCCGGGCCGGTTACAAGGCGTCCATCGACTACGTGAAGGCCAAGCTGGACGCCGCCGGATACACCACGGCGCTCCAGCAGTTCACCTCCGGCGGTGCCACCGGGTACAACCTGATCGCCGACTGGCCCGGCGGGGACCCGAACCAGGTCCTCATGGCCGGCTCCCACCTCGACTCGGTGACCTCCGGCCCCGGCATCAACGACAACGGCTCCGGATCGGCAGCCGTGCTGGAGACCGCACTCGCCGTCTCCCGGGCGCAGCTCGCACCGGACAAGCACCTGCGCTTCGCCTGGTGGGGCGCCGAGGAACTGGGGCTCGTCGGCTCGAAGTACTACGTCAACAACCTGGCCACCACCGAGCGTTCCAAGCTCGCCGGCTACCTCAACTTCGACATGATCGGCTCGCCCAACCCCGGCTACTTCGTCTACGACGACGACCCGGTCATCGAGCAGACCTTCAAGGACTACTACGCCGGACTGTCGATACCCACGGAGATCGAGACCGAGGGCGACGGCCGTTCCGACCACGCCCCGTTCAAGAACGTGGGGGTGCCGGTGGGCGGACTGTTCTCCGGCGCGGACTACACGAAGACCAGCGCCCAGGCCCAGAAGTGGGGCGGAACCGCCGGCCAGGCCTTCGACCGCTGCTACCACTCGTCGTGCGACACGGCGACGAACATCAACGACACGGCCCTGGACCGCAACAGCGACGCGGTGGCCCACGCGGTGTGGACCCTGTCCGCCGGCACGGTCACCCCGCCCACGGGAACGGTCTTCAGCAACGCCGCCAACGTCGCCGTGCCCGACAACGGCGTCGCGGTGACCTCCTCGGTCGCGGTCACCGGCCGCACGGGTAACGCCCCGTCCGCGCTCAAGGTGGGGGTCGACATCAAGCACACCTACCGAGGCGACCTCGTCGTCGACCTGCTCGCACCCGACGGGACCGCGTACCGCCTGAAGAACTCCAGCAGCAGCGACTCGGCCGACAACGTGATCGCGACGTACACCGTCAACGCGTCGAGCGAGACGGCCAACGGGACCTGGAAGCTCCAGGTCAGGGACGTCGCCGCGCAGGACACCGGCTACGTCGACAGCTGGCAGCTCACCTTCTGACCTGCCGGGGAATCCCGCCGGGGAGGCGCCTCACAGGCGCCTCCCCGCACCGGGCTCAGAGGTACTTCTTGATCTCGCGCCGCGCCAGCGACCGCTGGTGCACCTCGTCCGGTCCGTCCGCCAGCCGCAGCGTCCGGGCCGAGGACCAGAGTTCGGCCAGCGGGAAGTCCTGGCTGACCCCGCCGGCGCCGTACAGCTGCACCGCCCGGTCGAGGATCTCGCAGACCGCACGCGGCGTGGCGATCTTGATCGCCTGGATCTCGGTGTGCGCCCCGCGGTTGCCCACCGTGTCCATCAGCCAGGCCGTCTTCAGCACCAGCAGCCGCAGCTGCTCCACCGTCACCCGGGCGTCCGCGATCCAGTTCTGGACGACGCCCTGCTGGGCGAGCGGCTTGCCGAAGGCCGTACGGCTCACGGCCCGCCTGCACATCAGCTCGATCGCGCGCTCGGCCATCCCGATCAGGCGCATGCAGTGGTGGATCCGGCCCGGACCCAGCCGCGCCTGGGCGATGGCGAAGCCGCCGCCCTCCTCGCCGATCAGGTTCGCGGCGGGCACCCGTACGTCGGTGAGGACGACCTCGGCGTGGCCGCCGTGCGAGTGGTCCTCGTAGCCGTAGACCTGCATCGCGCGCCGGACCTCGAGGCCCGGGGTGTCACGCGGGACGAGGATCATGGACTGCTGGCGGCGGATGTCGTCGTTGTCCGGGTCGGTCTTGCCCATCACGATGAAGACCGCGCAGTCCGGGTTCATCGCCCCGGAGATGTACCACTTGCGCCCGTTGATCACATAGGAGTCGCCGTCGCGCGTGACGCGGGTCTCGATGTTCGTCGCGTCCGACGAGGCGACCTCGGGCTCCGTCATCGCGAACGCCGAGCGGATCTCCCCGGCGAGCAGCGGCTCCAGCCACTGCTTCTTCTGCTCCTCGGAGCCGAACTGGGAGAGCACCTCCATGTTCCCGGTGTCCGGGGCCGCGCAGTTCAGCGCCGTCGGGGCCAGGTGCGGGCTGCGGCCGGTGATCTCGGCCAGCGGGGCGTACTGCAGATTCGTCAGCCCCGCCCCGTGCTCCGAGTCCGGGAGGAAGAGGTTCCACAGGCCCTGCCCGCGTGCCTCCGTCTTGAGGTCCTCGACGATCCGCGGGGTGTCCCAGGGGGACGCCAGCCGCGCGCGCTGCTGCTCGGCGACCTCCTCGGCGGGGTGGACGTGCTCGTCCATGAACGTGAGCAGCTTCGTGCGCAGCTCTTCGGTACGGGCGTCGAATGCGAAGTCCACGGGGTGATCAGCCTTCCTGGAGGGTGGTGAGGCCGTGCGCGATGAAGACGGGGACCAGGTCGCCGATGCGGTCGAAGCCTGCACCGACGGTCTGGCCCAGGGTGTAGCGGTAGTGGATGCCCTCGAGGATCACGGCGAGCTTGAACCACGCGAAGGCCGTGTACCAGGAGATGGCGGAGGTGTCGCGGCCGGAACGGGCCGCGTAGCGCTCGATCAGCTCGGCCGGGCTCGGGTGGCCGGCGGCGCCGCTGGTGGTGGAGACCGGCGACTCGGGCAGGTCCAGGTCGGAGCTGTACATCACCAGCAGGCCGAGGTCGGTGAGCGGGTCGCCGAGGGTGGACATCTCCCAGTCCAGGACCGCCTTGATCCGGTCGTCCTGACCGATCAGCACGTTGTCCAGGCGGTAGTCGCCGTGCACGACGGTGGGCGCCGGGGAGACGGGCAGCTCCCGGCCGAGGGCGGCGTGCAGCTCGTCGATACCGGCGAGCTCACGGTTGCGGGAGGCGTCCAGCTGCTTGCCCCAGCGCCGCAGCTGCCGGTCCAGGAAGCCGTCCGGTCGCCCGAAGTCGGCCAGACCGACGGCCGCCGGGTCCACCGCGTGCAGGTCGACCAGGGTGTCGACGAGGCCCAGCACGGCGGCCCTCGTGCGCGCGGCGCCGAGCGGGGCGAGCTGTTCGGCGGTGCGGTACGGGGTGCCCTCGACGTACTCCATGACGTAGAAGGGCGAGCCGATGACCGTGTCGTCCTCGCAGAGCAGGAGGGTCTCGGGAACCGGGACCGCCGTAGGGTGGAGCGCGCTGATCACCCGGTGCTCGCGCGTCATGTCGTGTGCGGTGGCGAGCACATGACCCAGCGGGGGTCTGCGCACGACCCACTTCCCGGAGCCGTCGGTGACGATGTAGGTGAGGTTCGAGCGTCCGCCCTCGATCACCCTGGCGTCGAGCGGTCCGTTCACCAGACCCGGCCGCTCACGGTCGAGATGGCCGCGCAGCAGGTCGAGATCGAGACCTGGCGGGTGGACTGGGCTCATGGGGCGCACCTCCGGGGCGGTTGAACGGTCGGCACCATGATGCCGACCAGTCGGTATGTCGTCCAGTGCCCGCCCGGAATCCGAGGGGTGATCTCCGGCTCCCCGCCCCGGTCCCGCGGCCCCGGCCTGAGTTGCGGGGACACCGGCCCGCACCGATGGTCGGAGGATGAAGGCGATCAGCTACAGCAGGTACGGCTCGGCCGACGTACTGGAGTACGGCGAGCGGCCCGACCCGAAGGTCGGGCCGGACTCGGTCCTGGTGAAGGTGCGGGCCGCCGCCGTGAACCCCGTCGACTGGAAGGCCCGCGAGGGCTATCTCCAGGCGGGTCTGGAAGCCGTGTTCCCCGTCATCCCCGGCTGGGACGTCTCCGGTGTGGTGGTCCAGCCCGGCGCCGCGGTGGACGAGTTCGCGGTGGGGGACGAGGTCATCGGCTACGTCCGCGAGGACTTCCTCTCGCGCGGCACCTTCGCCGAGTACGTCGCCGCGCCCGTGCGCACCCTCGCCCGCAAGCCCCTCAGCCTCAGTTTCGAGGAGGCGGCCGGCCTCCCGCTGTGCGGCCTCACCGCACACCAGGTGCTGTTCCGCACCCTGAAGGTCCAGGAGGGCGAGACTGTCCTGATCCACGCGGCCGCGGGCGGGGTCGGTTCGCTCGCCGTCCAGCTCGCCCGGCACGCGGGCTGCCGTGTCGTCGGTACGGCAGGACCCCACAACCACGATTTCGTACGTCAACTGGGCGGCGAACCCGTGGAGTACGGCGACGGGCTGGCCTCCCGCCTCCGGGACCTGGTGCCCGGCGGCTTCGACGCCGCGTTCGACACCGTCGGCGGGGAAGCGCTCCGGGTCTCCGCCGAGACCCTCGCCCCCGACGGCCGGCTCGCGTCCATCGCCGACGCCGAGGTCTTCTCCCACGGGGGGCGCTACGCCTTCGTACGACCCGACGCGGCAGACCTCACCCACCTCGCCGGACTCGCCGAGCAGGGCATCGTCTCCGTCCACGTGGACCGGGTCTTCCCCCTGGAGCGGGCCGCGGACGCCCACCGGCTCAACCAGGAGGGCCGCACCCGGGGCAAGATCGTCGTCGCGGTCGACGGGGAGAGCTGACGCCGCCCTTGCCGGTCAGAACAGGGTGGCCACGGCGAACACCGCGAGCGCGACCGTGCACCCCGCCGCCGTCAGGGCACGGCGCGAGGACAGCGGTGCGGGCTCCGCGGTCCCCATGCCCGACACCCGGCGGTGCGCCACCACGAGGAAGCCCAGCCAGGCGAGCAGGCTCAGAGCCAGCGCGAGCACACCGGCCGAGGTGGCCCCGCCGTGCAGTGCCTGCCGGACCGCGAGCAGGGCCACCACCGTGCACGCCAGCGTGGTGCGGCGCCAGGCCAGCCGGGTCCGCTCGGGCTGGAGACCGGGATCGCGCTCCGCGGCGCTCACCGGCCCTCCCAGCCGAACAGGACCACCACCACCATCGCGACCGCCACCACGGCGACCACGAGGCTGAGCAGGGCGGGGAAGCGTGACACGGGAAGGTCCTCCCCGCGCCGCATCGCACGCTCGCACCGCATCCAGTGGCTGACGGCGCGCAGCGCGCAGAGCACCCCGGCCGCCAGCAGCCCGAGGGCCAGTCCCGCGCGGATGCCCCAGGCCAGTCCGGGCAGGAACTGGTCGACGGCGAATCCGCCGCCGATGAGCGCGAGAGCCGTCCGGATCCATGCCAGGAAGGTGCGTTCGTTGGCGAGGGAGAAGCGGTAGTCCGGGGTGTCGCCCTCCTCGCGGATCCGCTCCGGGGCGAACCACAGCCGCAGACCGCGGACGAAATCGCTCATGCGGTGGCCTGTGCCCCGCCGCCGGCCCGGAAGTCCCGCAGCCGCCGGTACGCCTCCAGCCCGTCCGGCACCCACGTCCAGTCACCCAGGCGCCCCTCCAGCTCGGCGTCGGTGAGGAAGGTGTGCCATTCGACCTCCTCGACCTGGGGCCGCACGGGCAGCGGGCAGCGCACCTGGTACACGTACGACCACCAGCTGTGCGCGGGGCCCTCGTAGAGGTACTTGAAGAGCGGAGTGGGGCGGGGGAGGCCGGGGACCCCCAGCTCCTCCCCGGCCTCCCGCAGCGCCGCCACGTCGTACGGTTCGCCGGCGCCCACGACCCCGCCGACGAACATGGCGTAGTGCGAGGGGAAGACCAGCTTCGTGGCAGTCCTGCGGTGCACGAACAGCCGGCCCGCCGCGTCCCTGGCCTCGATGAAGACGCAGCGGTGACGCAGGCCCCGCGCGGTCGCCTCGCCCCGGGGCGCCTGCCCGACGACCACGTCGTCCTCGTCGACAATGTCCAGGATCTCGTCAGCCGGATTCATGGGACCCATCCAACATCAACCGGTCGGCAGCCGTGGAACCGTGTCGCTCCTTCCCCTCCGGCATCGCCGGGTGCAGCCCCAGCAGCACGATCCCGGCCACGATCGCCGCCAGCCCCGCGGCCTGCCAGGCGAGGGCGCCCGCGTCCGTACGCACCTGGTCACCGAGGAAGCCGATCCCGCAGGCGATCCCCGCCAGCGGCTGCGCGGCGGTCAGCGCCGGCAGGGACATCCGCAGCGGCCCCGCCTCGAACGCGCTCTGGACCAGGATCAGTCCGCTCACCCCCAGGACCAGGACGGCGTACGGCTGCCAGGACGTCAGCAGTGCCGTCCAGCCGCCGTCGGCCAGCCGCTCCCCGCTGAGTCTGGTCAGGGCGTCCTGCACCCCGTAGAGCAGTCCCGCCGCCAGACCGAGCAGGACGGGGGTCCCGCGGGTACGCGGGTGCCTGGCGCAGGCGGTCAGGAACAGCGCGAGCCCCGCGACGATGCCGATCACCAGCCAGTGCCGCACCGGTGAGGCCACCGACTCCCCGCCGCGCGGCTCGCCGGCCAGCAGGAACGCGGTGACACCGCCGGCAAGCAGGCAGAGGCCTCCCCAGCCCTGCCGGCCCAGCGACTGGCCCGTGCGGTAACGCGACAATCCCATCGCGAAGAGCAGATTGGTCGCCAGGAGCGGCTCCACCACCGACACCTCGCCCTGGCCGAGAGCCAGCGCTCCCAGCACCATGCCGCAGACCATCAGGCCGATTCCCGCGAGCCAGCTCGGGACCCGCATCAGGTCGAGCAGCAGCCGGGGGGAGAGGAAGTCGCTCAGAGGCGCGCGGCGGGCGGCGTCCTGCTGGAGGACGAAACCGAGGCCCAGGCAGCAGGCGGCGCCCACCGACAGCAGGAGTACCAGCACCGACACGTTCCGACGATAGCCCGGCAGCCGTACGGGACCGGTGAGGGCGCCACCGACCGGACGGTTGACGTGGGCGCGGCCCGTACCGAAGATCTGACCCACAAGTAACTTCACCCGCCGCTGCCCCGCACCGCCCCGAAGGATGGAAGCCATGGCGTACGACGCTGATGTGATCGTGATCGGGGCAGGACTCGCGGGGCTGGTGGCTACCGCCGAGCTCGTCGACGCGGGACGCACGGTGATCCTGCTCGACCAGGAACCCGAGCAGTCCATCGGCGGCCAGGCGCACTGGTCCTTCGGCGGGCTCTTCCTCGTCGACTCGCCCGAGCAGCGCCGCATGCGGATCAAGGACAACCACGACCTGGCCCTCCAGGACTGGTACGGCACGGCCGGCTTCGACCGCGACGAGGACCACTGGCCGCGGCGGTGGGCCGAGGCGTACGTCGACTTCGCGGCGGGGGAGAAGCGGTCCTGGCTGCACGCCCAGGGGCTGCGGTTCTTCCCCGTCGTCGGCTGGGCCGAACGCGGCGGCTACGACGCGAACGGCCACGGCAACTCCGTCCCCCGCTTCCACATCACCTGGGGGACCGGCCCCGGCGTCGTCGCCCCCTTCGAGCGGCGCGTCCGCGAAGGCATGGCGAAGGGCCTCGTCCAGGCGCGCTTCCGGCACCGGGTGACCGGCCTCGGCCGCTCGGCCGGCGCGGTCGACACGGTCACCGGCGAGATCCTCCAGGAGAGCGGTGCCGAGCGGGGCACCGCGAGCAGCCGCGAGGTCACGGGCTCCTTCGAGCTGAGGGCCCAGGCCGTGATCGTCACCTCCGGGGGCATCGGAGGGAACCACGACCTCGTGCGCGCCCAGTGGCCCGAGAGGCTGGGCACGCCGCCCGCGAAGATGCTCTCCGGGGTCCCCGCCCATGTCGACGGACTGATGCTGGGCATCGCCGAGAAGGCGGGCGCCCACCACATCAACCGCGACCGGATGTGGCACTACACCGAGGGCATCGAGAACTGGAACCCGATCTGGGACAAGCACGGCATCCGCATCCTGCCCGGTCCGTCCTCGCTCTGGCTGGACGCCGCCGGCAAGCGGCTGCCGGTCCCGCTCTTCCCGGGCTTCGACACCCTGGGGACCCTCGAGCACATCATGAAGTCCGGCCACGGCTACACCTGGTTCGTCCTCGACCAGAAGATCATCGGCAAGGAGTTCGCGCTCTCCGGCTCCGAGCAGAACCCGGACCTGACGGGCAAGTCGGTGCGCGACGTGATCGGCAGGGCCCGCGCCGACGTCCCCGGGCCCGTGAAGGCGTTCATGGACAAGGGCGTGGACTTCGTCGTCGAGAAGGACCTCGGTGCGCTCGTACGGGGAATGAACGCGCTCACCGGCGAAGCCCTCATCGACGAGGACGCCCTGCGCCGCGAGATCACGGCCCGCGACCGTGAGATCGCCAACCCCTTCACCAAGGACCTCCAGATCACGGCGATCAACGGAGCGCGCTCCTACCTGGGCGACAAACTGATCCGCACGGCGAAGCCGCACCGCATCCTCGACCCGGCCGCGGGCCCGCTCATCGCCGTACGGCTCAACATCCTGACCCGTAAGTCACTCGGGGGCCTGGAGACGGACCTGTCCTCCCGCGTCCTGACCGAGGACGGCACCCCGCTGCCCGGGGTCTACGCGGCGGGGGAGGCGTCGGGCTTCGGCGGCGGCGGTGTCCACGGCTACCGCTCGCTGGAGGGCACGTTCCTCGGCGGCTGCATCTTCTCGGGCCGGACGGCGGGCCGGGCGGCGGCCGAGGCGATCGGCTGAACCACCGGCGCGGGCACGGCGAGCGCCTGGCTGGGCCTCGTGGAGGACAACGACGAGCGGTACTACGACGACGAGTACTCCGAGGATGCGGAGACCGGCACGAATCA